>JBOHUC010000025.1:0-3448 GCA_050733935.1 Candidatus Eiseniibacteriota bacterium
CCCCCGAGATCAAGATCTTCGACCCGCGAACCGCCTTCCTCCGTTCGTTCAGGGCGTCCGCCACCATGACGACCACGAACTCGGGCATCGAGGAGTTCACCTCGTCGGCGAGGTTGATGAAACGGGCGTTGTACTTGAGGGTCTTGAGCTTCCAGGAGAGGTAGAGCGGGTCGATGGGGATGCAGTGTCCGCCGAGCCCCGGCCCCGGATAGAACGGCATGAAGCCGAACGGCTTCGTGGCCGCCGCGTCGATGACCTCCCACACGTCGATGCCGAGGCGGTCACACAGGAGGGCGGTCTCGTTCGCGAGACCGATGTTCACACTCCGGAACGTGTTCTCGAGGAGCTTCACCATCTCCGCCACGCGCGTCGAGGAAACCGGCACCACGGTCTCGAGCGTCTGGCGGTATAGCATGCTCGCCATCTCGGTGCACCGCGGCGTGACCCCGCCCACGACCTTGGGAATGTTGCGCGTTTGGTACACCGGGTTCCCCGGATCGACCCGCTCGGGCGAGAACGCGAGAAAGAAGTCCTTCCCGACGGTGAGGCCCCGCGCCGCGAGCAGCGGGAGGATGAGCTCGTCCGTGGTTCCCGGATAGGTCGTCGATTCGAGGATGATCAGTTGTCCGCGCTTCAGGTGCTTCGCGACCTGCTCGGCCGCCGATACGATGTAGGAGACGTCCGGGTCCTTCGTCTTGTTGAGCGGGGTCGGGACGCAGATGTTGATCGTGTCGGCCTGGCGCAACACGTGGAAGTCGGTCGTCGGGAGGAATCGGCCGCTTCGGACGGCCTCCGCCACGTCGCGCGCCGGGATGTCCCCGACGTAGGAGCGGCCTCTCTTGAGGTCGGCGACCTTCTTCTCGTCGACATCGATCCCGAACACGGTGAAGCCGGCACGCGCAAATTCCATCGCGAGGGGCAAGCCGACGTAGCCGAGTCCGATCACCGCCAGCCGGGCCCGGCGCTGCGCGAGTTTCGTTTCGAGAGGCATGGAAAGTGGTGTCCTGGCAGGGCAAAACAGGTGCGTCCGGGACTTTCCCGGACGCCGTCGCATGCACTATAGCAAACAGCCGCGTCCGCGGCGAAGGCCGTTGACAGGCGGGCGGAGCCGGGCCTAAATTTGGGCGCAATTGCAGTAGAGCGGAGCGAAGCGAGGTTGCCTGCCCTTGCTGTGCCGCTGGATCCCAGTCACCAGACCTCGATGCGCAGCGGACGTGCCGTTTGCTCAGGGGTGGCATGGGGTGCCCGGCACGACCGGGTGCGGGGAACCTCCTTCCCTTTGAGGCCATGACCTCGACACCCACATCCCTTCCACTCATTCCCGATCCCGTCTTTCCCACGCGTGAAGGCGTGACGCACATCGTGCGCGTGCGCCTGCCCGACGGTCCGCGCTTCGCGCGCGTCGACGGTGCGCGCCTCGTGCCGCTTTCGGATGCGCCCTGGCGCGGCGGCGTGCCGCACGGGGATGCGTTCCCGCTCCGCGGTGCGGCGTGGCTTCCGCCTTGCGAGCCGACCAAGATCGTGTGCATCGGAGTGAACTACGCGGACCACGCGAAGGAGAGCGTGAGCCGAACGAGTCTTCCGGACGAGCCTGTGCTGTTCATGAAGCCGCCGAGTGCCCTCCTTGCGCACGGAGAGGCGATCCGCCTTCCCGCGGGCGTGGGTCGCGTGGACCACGAGGCCGAGCTCGCGATCGTGATCGGCCGGACCGTCCAGCGCGCGGGACCCGAAGAGGCGCGGGCGGCGATCGCCGGCGTGACGTGTGTGAACGACGTCTCGGCGCGCCTGCTGCAGAAGAAGGACGGGCAATTCACCCGGGCCAAGGGCTTCGACACGTTCTGTCCGATCGGGCCCGGAATCGCGATGGGGCTCGACCCGGCGGACCTCGCCGTGATCGCGCGCGTGAACGGACAGGAGCGCCAGCACGGCCGGAGCCGCGATCTCGCCTGCGGTGCGGTCGATCTCGTCTGCTACGTCTCGAACGTCATGACGCTCGTGCCGGGGGACGTGATCTCGACCGGTACGCCCGCGGGCGTGGGACCGATCGTTCCGGGCGACCGGGTCGAGGTCGAAGTCGAAGGCGTCGGCACGCTCGCGAACTCCGTGATCGAGCGGATGTGACGAAGGAGCGGCTCCTCGTCCGCGGGCGGGTCCGCACGATGGACCCCGCACGCCCGCTCGCGGACGGGTTCCTGGTCGAGGAGGGCCGCATCGTCGCGCTCGGCACGGACGCGGACGCGGACGTTCGGACCGCGGCGGCCGTGCTCGACTTCGAAGAGCGCACGATCACCCCCGGATTCATCGACGCGCACACGCACGTCCTCCATGCGGCCCGCCAGGCGGAACGCCTCTCGCTCGAAGGCGTCACGACGCTCGAGACGGCGCTCGAGCGCGTACGCGCTGCGCACGCGCGGCTTCCGGACGGCGCCTGGCTCGTCGGGTTCGGCCAGCTCGGGCTCTCCTTTGCGCGCCCGCCGCACCGGCGCGATCTCGACGGCGCGGCGGCGAGTCGCGCGATCCTCCTTCACAACCGCGATCATCACTCGGCCTGGGTGTCGAGCACGGCCCTCGAGCGCGCAGGCGTGACGCGGGCGACTGCGGATCCCGAAGGCGGGCGCATCGGGCGCGACCCGGACGGATCGCCGAACGGCCTCCTGTTCGAGAACGCGGTCGCGCTCGTCGTGCGTGCGATTCCCCGTCCCGGTTTGGACGAGGACGTCGCAGCCCTCGCCCGTACGCTCGAAGCCGCCGCGGAGTGCGGGGTCACGTGCGTCCACGACTTCGAGGGCCTCGAAGCCTGGAACGCCTGCGATCGGCTACGGGGGGAGGGGCGTCTCCCGGTGCGCGTTCGCCTCGGGGTGCCCGCACCGGATGCGGCTTCCCGCGAGATTGCGCCCGAGCTCCCCGCCCGTCGCCGCGAGGACGAACAACTGTCCCTGTTCGCCGTAAAGTGTTTCCTCGACGGCGCGCTGGGCTCGCGCACCGCGTATCTGCTCGAGCCTTACGTTGGCTCCGACGATCGCGGTCTCGCCACGCTTTCGCGCGAGCGGCTCGACGCGCTTTCACAGTTTGCGATCGAGCACGACCTCTCGATCGCCGCGCACGCGATCGGCGATGCGGCCGTGCGGCTCGCGCTCGATGCGTTCGAGTCTTGGCCCGCGGCCGCGCGCGCGCGACTCCGCCCGCGGGTCGAGCACGCGCAGCTCGTTTCGGAGCGTGACTTCGCGCGTTTCGGGGCGCTTGGGGTGGTTGCGTCCATGCAGCCTTCGCACTGCGTGACCGACCGCCCGCTCGCGCGCGCCCTCTGGGGCGGGCGCGATGCGCGCGGCGGTTACGCGTGGCGGCAGCTCCTCGAGGAGGGGGCGCCGCTCGCGTTCGGATCGGACGCGCCGATCGAGCCGCTCGATCCGCGGTTCGGCCTGTGGGCGGCGGTGACAGGAGGCGATCC
>JBOHUC010000026.1:0-9578 GCA_050733935.1 Candidatus Eiseniibacteriota bacterium
TGCGCGCGCGCGAGCTGCGGCGCGCGCTCGAGGGCGAGCCCGAGCAGGCGCTCCGCCCCGTCCAGATCCCCCGCCCGAAAGCGCGCGGCGGCCCGGAAGTAGAGGAGATCCGCGTCGTTCCTCGCGACCTCGAGGGCCGCTTCGAACGCCTTGTCCGCCTCGGCCGGGCGCCCCAGGTGAAGCAGCGTGAGCCCGAGCCGCGTGCGCGCTTCCAGATACCGCGGGTTGATCTCGAGCGCGGCCTCGAAATGAAGCTGGGCGTCCGCGTGGCGGCCGGTCTCGGCGAGGAGGGTCGCGAGCCGGCAGCGCACGTCGGCGAAGCGCGGCTCGGCCTGAACCGCCCTCTCGAGCGCGCACACCGCGGCCGCGCGATCGCCCTGCTGCGCCTTCTCGACCGCGATCGCGACCTGCCGTGCGGCCTCGTTGCGTTTGGTCGCGCGCTTCCTGAGCGCCTGCCACTCGAGCGGCCCGAGCGGCACCCGGGCATCGAGCGACAGGCCGGGAGGAAGCTCGAAGCCGAGCGCGACCGCCCGCTCGAGCTCCTCCCGGGCCCGGAGTGAATCGCCGAGCTGCGACAGCACGACCGCGAACAGGAGCCGCGCTTCGAGATAGTCCGGATGAATCGCGAGCGCGCGCTCGAGCGCGCCGCACGCCTCCCCGGCCCGGCCGGACCGCTCGCACAGAACGGCCACGTAGTAATGCAGGTCCGGGTAGTTCGGATTCCTCTCGAGCGCCTTCCGGAAATCCTCCTCGGCGCGCGCGTCATCCCCCTTCTGGAACCGGGCCAGTCCCAGGTTCGCGCGCGCCTCCGCCGCGTAGAACGTGCCCAGACTCCATTCCGGATCCGCGGCGTCGCCCATCGAGGACAGGGCCTCTTCGAACGCCGCCACGGCCTCCGCATATTCGCCGCGGTTGTAGTGCACGATGCCGCGGTGGTAGTGCCGGTTCCGCCCGAGACGTGTGAGCCCCGACCAGAACGCCATGGGACCTCCCTCCCTGCGGGGGCGGGGTGGGCCTAACCGCGCTGCTTGCGCAGGAACGCGGGGACGTCGAACTGTTCGCGATCGTTTCCGAAACGGGACGGCCGCCGCACGGTCGTCTCGTCGCGCCGCCACACGGCCGGACGCTTGAGATCCTCGTCCGACGCCGCGCCTTCCTCGTCCGGTGCCGCGACCGCCGCTCCGACCGACGTGCCGAGCGTGAGCGTGCCGGCTCCACTCGTGAGTCCGCTTCCGAGTCCGACCCCGACCGGGCTGCTCGAGCGGAGGCCGGCCCGGGACGTGGTCGTACCGCGCTCGCCGAGCACCGCCTTCCGCCTTTCCTCGGCGGCGCCGAAGCCGGTCGCGATCACGGTGATCACGATCTCGCCGTCGAGCGCGGGATCGATGACCGCACCGAAGATCACGTTCGCCTCGTCGCCGGCCGCGTCCATCACGACGGTCGACGCTTCGTTCACTTCGTGGAGCGTGAGATCGCGCCCGCCCGTGATGTTGAGCAGCACGCCCTGCGCGCCCGCCACCGAGATGTCCTCGAGGAGCGGCGAGGAAACGGCCTGGTGCGCGGCCTGCGCGGCCCGATCGGGACCGGAGGCGCGGCCCGTCCCCATGAGCGCGTTCCCCTGCGAGGCCATGATCGACTTCACGTCCGCGAAGTCGAGGTTGACGAGCCCCGGCACCGTGACGAGATCCGAGATGCCCTTCGTGGCCTTGAGCAGCACTTCGTCCGCGACCGCAAACGCCTCGGTGAGCGGCGTGTCCTTGCCGACCACGTGGAGGAGCCGCTGGTTCGGGATCACGATCAGCGTGTCGACTTCGGAGCGGAGCTCGTTCAGACCGTCCTCCGCCTGGCGTCCGCGCCGCCGGCCCTCGAACTCGAACGGACGCGACACGACCGCGACCGTGAGCGCGCCGAGCTGACGGGCGACCTTCGCGACCACAGGGGCTGCGCCCGTGCCGGTCCCGCCGCCCATGCCGGCCGTGATGAACACCATGTCCGAGCCATCGAGCAGATCGGCGATCGCCTGCTCGTCCTCCTCGGCCGCGCGGCGTCCGACCATCGGATCGCCACCCGAGCCCAGGCCCTTCGTGAGATTCGGTCCGATCTGAAGCTTGCGCTGGGCCATGGAGCCCGTGAGCGCCTGGATGTCCGTGTTTGCGATCAGGAATTCCACGCCGCGCAGACCGGATGCGATCATCCGGTTCACCGCGTTTCCGCCGGCTCCGCCCACTCCGATGACCTTGATGGTGGCGGCAGGCTGAAGATCGACTTCGAGCTCGAACATTGTGCTTCCTCCCTGGGCTCTCGGCCCACGCGTAGGATCCTTCCGCGCAACCGCCGGAGGCGGTCCGCTCGACTCCTGCAGCGACGTTCCCTAGAACAGCTCCGCAAAGAAACGCTTCAATCCCTCGGGCACCGGCAGGCCGGTGCGCGCGGGCGTGTGAAGCGTCTCCCCGCCCTCGTGGTGCACCGCGTGCAGAATGAGTCCGACGCCCGTCGAATGACGCGGATCCCGCACGTTCTCCATGAGCCCCGACAGGCCCGAAGGCACGCCGCGACGCACGGGCATCTCGAAGATCTGCTCGGCCAGCTCGACCACTCCCGGCATGAGCGAGCTACCCCCCGTGACCACCACGCCGGCCCCGAGCAGGTCGGCGAAGTGATTCTTTTTCACTTCCTTGTTCGCCAGCGTGAAGATCTCCTCGAGCCGCGGCTCGATCATCGAGGCGAGCGTGTGGCGCGTGATGTCCTTGTCCGCACGCCCGCCCACGCCCGGAACGACGAGCTGCTCGTGCCGCCCCACCATCGACGCGAGCGCGATGCCGTGCTCGATCTTGATCCGCTCGGCCTGGTCGATCGGCGTCCTGAGCCCGATCGCGATGTCGTTCGTCACCGAAGCGCCTCCGAGCGGCACGATCGCCGTGTGGCGGATCGAGCCCTCGAAGAACACGGCGACGTCCGTCGTGCCGCCGCCGATGTCGAGCAGCACGACGCCCAGGTCGCGCTCGTCCGGGCCGAGCACGGCGTGCGAACTCGCGAGCGGCTCGAGCACGAGGTCGTGCACCCTGAGGCCCGCGCGCGCGATCGACTTGCAGATGTTCTTCGCCGAGGTCACGGCCCCGGTGATGATGTGCACCTCGGCCTCGAGGCGCACGCCGGACATGCCGATCGGGTCCTTGATCCCGTCCTGGTCGTCGACGATGAACTCCTGCGGAATGACGTGGATGATCTCGCGGTCCATCGGGATCGCGACCGCCTTCGCCGCGTCCACGACCCGGTCGACGTCGGCCTGCGAGATCTCGTTGTCCTTGCGCGAGACCGCGATCACGCCGCGCGAGTTGATCGACCGGATGTGATCGCCGGCGATGCCGGCGTAGACGCCCTTGACCTGAACGCCGGCCATGCGCTCGGCCTCCTCGACCGCGCGCGCGATCGAGGCGACCGTCTTTTCGAGATTGACCACCACGCCGCGCCTCAGCCCCTCGGAGGGGCTCACGCCGACGCCGACGATCTTCACCTCGGCGCTCTGGGGATCGACCTCCGCGATGATGGCCGAGATCTTCGTGGTACCGATATCCAGACCGACGTACGTGCGGGTTTGCGACATCGACTCACCCCCTCCTTGTTTCACGGGGTCGGGTTGCGAGGCTGTCCGCTGCGAGTGCCGCGGCGGGAACGGGACGAACGGCGACGACTTCCTCTCCGGTCAGATCGATGCGCGCGGCCGAGAGCCCGCGCATCTCGAGGTCCGCGAGCACGACCCGGACCGAGGACAGGATCCGCTCCTCGGGCGGGTTCCGCGGCAGAACGATGTCGATGCCCTCGGGCGCGAGCGTGACGACCGTGCGCTCGGGGCTCGCGACGTCCACCTGCGAGACGGGCCGCGGCAGTCCGATCGAAGGCCGTGACAGGGCGGCGAGGTGCGCGAGCGCGCGCGCGAAGTCGGGATCCTCGATCCGCTTTCCCGCGCGCGCGTCCTTGACCGTCACGCCCGAGACGACCGGAACGTCCGGCAGAACGCCCGAGGCCACGGGCGGCAGGATCACGCCGCGCGCATCGGCTTCGAGGAGCCGCCCGGCGCGCACGATCGCGGCCGGTCGCCGCTCGGTCACGGCGACCACGATGCGTCGCGGGAGTGCTCTGTGCACGCGCGCGCGCTCGATCCGCGCCTGCTTCGCGAGCCGCTTCTCGGCTTTCCTGAGATCCGCGGCCAGGAAGTCCTGCCGCTTCTCGAGACCCGCGGCCTTCCGCACCTCGGATTCCGTGAGGTACGTGCAGCCCGTGACCTCGACCTGGCGGACCGTGAAGAGCGCCCGGTAGACCGGACTCCGCGCGATGCCCTCGCGGCCGGCCCACACACAGGCCGTGAGCGCGAGGACACCGAGCACGATCCAGCCCGGCTTCACGCGCCGCCGGCGCGCGCGCGGCGGCGCCCAGAGTGCTCTTCCCTGGTAGGCCGCGCTCATCGCCGCACCTCGCGGGGCGCGTTCGCGAGGGCCGAGACGATCCGGTCGCCGAGCTTCGTGATGTCGCCGGCGCCGAGCGTGAGAACGAGATCATGGGGGCGTACCAACTCCCTGAGCAGAGCCTCCGCGCGGGACAGGTCCCCCGCGTACACGACGTTCCTGTGCCCGTGGCTCCGGGCCGCCCCCACGATGAGTTCCGCGGACACGCCTTCGATCGGCGTCTCGCCCGCGGGATAGATGTCCGTCACCAGCACGTGATCCGCGGCGTCGAACGCGGCGCCGAAATCGGCCGCCAGCGCGCGCGTGCGCGAGTACCGGTGCGGCTGGAACACGACCACGATGCGCGGCCGCCCGAGCTGGCGCGCGGCCGAGAGCGTGGCGATGATCTCGGTCGGGTGATGCGCGTAGTCGTCCACCACGAGGACGTCCGCCGCCTCCCCCTTCGACTCGAAGCGCCGGCCCACGCCCTCGAAACGCGAGAGCGAGAGCGCAACGTGCGCGAACGGGATTTCGAGCTCGATGCCGACCGTGACCGCGGCGAGCGCGTTGAGCACGTTGTGGCGGCCCACGACCGGCACTTCGATCTCGCCCAGCACGCGCTCGCTCGCCTCGACCGTGAAGCGTGAGCCGTGCGGCATGAGCTCGAGGTTCTTCGCGCGGACCCCGCCGCGCTCGATCCCGTAGGTCGCGACCCGGCGCGAGATGCGGGGCATGAGCACGGCGAGCGCAGGATCGTCGGCGCACAGGACGACCAGGCCGTAGAACGGAATCCTCTCCGCGAACTCGAGGAACGCCGACTCGAGGCCGGCGATCGTTCCGTAGTGGTCGAGGTGCTCGCGATCCAGGTTCGTGATCACGCCGATTGCGGGCGAGAGGCGCACGAACGAGCCGTCGGACTCGTCCGCCTCCGCGACCAGGAACTGGCCGTGGCCGAGGCGCGCGTTCGTGCCGAGCGCATGCACGCGGCCGCCGACCACGATCGTGGGATCGAGCCCGCCCTCGAGCAGCACCGCCCCGACCATCGAGGTCGTGGTCGTCTTTCCGTGCGCGCCCGCGACCGCGACCCCGTACTTCATGCGCATGAGCTCGGCCAGCATCTCGGCGCGCGGAATGACCGGCAGGCCGCGCGCGATCGCGGCCCTGAGCTCCGGGTTGTCCGCGCGCACGGCCGACGAGTAGACGACGATGTTCGCGCCCTCGACGTTCCGCTCGTGGTGGCCGGCGAACACGCGTCCGCCCGCCTCGACGAGACGGTCCGTGACTTCGCCGGTCTTCAGGTCCGAGCCCGAGACCGTGTAACCCATCGTGAGCAACACCTCGGCGAGCCCCGACATCCCGGAGCCGCCGATCCCGATGAAGTGGATGCGCCGCGCCCGGCCGTACATCAGGCTTCCTCCCCGGCGTCCGCGGCCGCGTCGGCGGCGCCCGGCTTGCCCTTCGGATGGCGCGCCCACTCGAGGAGGCTGCGCGCGATCCGCTGCGCGGCTTCGGGGCGCGCGAAGCGGCGCGCGTTCGACGACATCCGAATGAGCGCTTCGCGGTCGCGCACGAGCCGCTGGAGCTCGAGCGCGAGCCGCTCGCCCGTGAGCTCGGAGTCCTTGATCATGACGGCCCCGCCGCGCTCGGCCAGGTTCTGTGCGTTCGTCTCCTGATGGTTGTAGGCGGCGAACGGATACGGCACGAGCACGGCCGGAACTCCGCACGCCGCGATCTCGGCGAGCGTCATCGCACCCGCCCGGCAGACGACGAGATCGGCCGCCGCGTACGCCTCGTGGATGTGCGTGAGGTACGGCACGACGGTCACCGGCAGGCCCTGTCCCTCGGCCTTCTCCTTCGCCCAGGTGAAGTCCTCCTTGCCCGTCTGCAGGATGAACTGGGCATTGAGCTGTCCCTTGAGCCGCGCCATCGCCTCGAGGGCCGCCTCATTGATGCGGCGCGCGCCGCGCGAGCCGCCGAAGATGAACACGGTTGGCGTCCCCTCGTTGAGCCCGAAGCGCGCGAGCGCCTGCCGGCGGTCGCCCGAGAGGATCATCCGGCGCACGGGATTCCCCGTGAGCTTCAAGTGGTCCTTGCGGGTGAACCAGCCACGCGACTCGCTGAACGCGAGGTGCACTTCGTTCGCGATCCGCGCGAGCCAGCGGTTCGTGAGCCCGGGCACGGAGTTCTGCTCCTGGAGGACGACGGGCTTTCCGAGGAAGCGCGCCGCCAGGACGACCGGGGCCGAGACGTAGCCGCCCGTTCCGAGCACGACGTCGGGATTGAAGCGCCGGACGAGACCTAAGGCCGAGAAGAACGCGCCCACGTTCGCGACCAGCGCCCCGGGAACGCGCCACGGCGCGCGCCGCGGGAGTCCGCGCGCGGCGATCGTCTCGAGCGTGAATCCGGCTTCGGGGACGACGCGACCCTCGAGCCCGCGATCCCCGCCCACGAACAGAATCCCGACCTCGGAATCGAGGCGCTTGAGCTCTTCGCCCACCGCGATGCCGGGATAAATGTGGCCGCCCGTGCCGCCGCCCGCGATCAGCACTCTCATCGGCGGCCTCCTGCAAAGCCACGCGCGCCGACCGCGCCGAACGGAGCCGGCCGCGCCTTCCGCCGCGACCCGAGCGTCCCCGCCAAAGACGCGGACCCCGGTCCGGACTCGGAAACGACGCGCACGCGCGCTTCGGCCTGGCGGGCCGAGATGTTGACGAGGATTCCCGCGGCCGCGAGGTTCATGACGAGCGCCGAGCCGCCGTACGAGATGAACGGCAGCGGGAGTCCGGTCGTGGGAAAGAGCCCGGTCGCGACTCCCGTGTTCACGAACGTGTAGCAGGCGAGCTGGGTCGTAATCCCCGCGGCGAGCAGGAACCCGAGGTCGTCGGTCGCGCGGAACGCGGTGCGATAGCCGCGTGCGAGCAGCACGACGAGAGCGAGCACGAGCCCGCCGGCCGCGAGGTAGCCGCCCTCCTCGCCGACGATCGCGAGGATGAAATCCGTGTGCGGATCGGGCAGGAACAGGAACTTCTGGAGCGAGCGGCCGTAGCCGCGCCCGAAGAGGCCGCCCGAGCCGAGCGCGATGAGCGACTGGTCGAGCTGCCATCCGGAGCCCAGCGTGTCGAGCCGTCCGGTGAACAGGAACGAGAGGAACGACATGACGCGCTCGCGCTGGTAGTCGAACTTCGCGAGCATCGCGAGGAAACCGGCCGCGCCGAGCGCGAGCACGCCCAGGAGGTGCACCGCGCGGGCACCGCCGAAGTAGAGCATCGCGAGCACGACTCCGAACAGGACGCCGGCCGAAGAGAGGTTGGGCTGGATCGCGATCAGGACGACCGCGAGCCCGCCCACGACGAGGGCCGGCAGGAATCCGCCCGCGAAGCTCCGGATCCCCTCGCCCTTCCGCGACAGGTAGCGCGCGAGGAAGAGGACGACCACGACGCGCGCGATCTCGGTCGGCTGGAACGTGGCCCCGAAGAGCGAGACCCAGCGCCGGGCCCCGCGCGAGCTCACGCCGTGCTCGAGGGCTGCGACCACGAGGAGGAGTGCCAGCACCGCCAGGAACGCACGCCCCGCGTGACGCTCGACGAGCCTCCGGTAGTCGTAGTGCGCGAGGGCGACGAACGCGACGAGCCCGATCGCCAGGTGGACCGAGCGGCGCATCAGGAAGTAGTACGGATCGTTGTGCCCCGTGAGTCCGAGGATGCTGCTCGCCGAGTACACAAGAACGAGGCTCGCGCACGCGAGGAGCGGCGGCAGGAACGCGATCACCGGGTCGGCGCGGCGCAGGATTCCGATCACGGGCCGACCTCCCGCGCGAGAGCGGCGACGCGCGCCTTGAACTGCCGGCCGCGATCCTCGTAGTCCTTGAACAGGTCGAATGACGCGCATCCCGGGGAAAGGACGACCGGCGCGCGCCCGAGTCCCACGGCCCCGTCATGCGCGCGCCGCACCGCGTCGTCGAGATCGCGCGCGCGTTCGGACGGAACCCTCGCCCACGCGCGCTCGATCACGGGCGAAGACTCGCCGAGCAGGATCAAGCGCCCGATCCTCTCTTCGGCGAGAGCGCGCAGCGATTCCCAGTCCCCCGCCTTGTCGCGCCCGCCTGCGATCACGACCAGCGGCGGATCGAACGCGAGGAGGGCCGTGCGCATCGAGTCCACGTTGGTCGCCTTCGAGTCGTTGTAGAAGCGAACGCCCGTCACCGTGCCCGCGGGCTCGATCCGGTGCTCGAGTCCCGCGAAGTCGCGCAGGCCCCGGGCCACGTCGCCGGCCGCGAGCCCGAACGGGAGCGTGCACGCGACGGCGGCGAGTGCGTTCGACACGTTGTGCGGCCCCGGAATCGCGAGCGCCCGGGCCGGGAGGAGCACCTCCCTGTGTCCCTCCCGGACCCGGACAAGCTCGCCCCCTTCGGTTTCGATCGCGCCGTCCACGCGCCCGACCGCGACGTCGCGCGTGCGCGGTCCGCGGGCTCCGAACCACGAGGGCGTGGCCGCGAAATGGAACCGCTCGTCCCAGTCCGTGGTCGCGGGATCGTCGGCGTTGAGGACCGCGCGATCGGTGGCGCCCTGGCGCGCGAACACGCGGGCTTTGAGCGCCGCGTAGCTCTCGATCGAGCCGTGGCGGTCGAGATGATCGGGCGTCAGGTTCAGGACGCACGCGACGCGCGGTTTGAACGTGACGACCCGCTCGAGCTGGAACGAGCTCACCTCGGCCACGATCACGCCCGACGCCGGAACCTGGGCCGCGCGCTCGCACGCCGCGGTGCCGATGTTCCCCGCGACCCACGCGTCGCGTCCCGCGCCCTCGAGGAGCGCTCCCGTGAGGGCGGTCGTCGTGCTCTTTCCATTCGTCCCCGTGATCGCGATCCAAGGGGCGCTCGACGCCTGGAACGCGAGCTCGAGCTCGGCCACGACCGGAATTCCGCGGCGATCCGCTTCGGCGAGAAGGAGCGCGGTGGGCGGGATGCCAGGGCTTGCGACCACGACGTCGGTCCCTTCGAGGAGTCCCGTGCCGTCGGTCCCGAGCGCGAGCGTCACGCCGTGGGCCGCGAGCCCCTCGAGCGTCTCCGTCGCGTCGAGCGCCGGCGCGGGGCGCGCATCGGTCGCCGTCACCGCGATCCCGCGCCCGGCGAGGAGT
>JBOHUC010000027.1:0-1990 GCA_050733935.1 Candidatus Eiseniibacteriota bacterium
GCCCTGCTCCGGTGTCGATGCAACGCCTCGCGCACCCCTTGCGCTCATCCCTTCCTCGCAACGATGCGGCGCCCGGTGGGTGCTTGTCCCAGCGCCTCGTGCGACCGCGTACCCTTTGTACAGCCGGGAACATGGGTGACAGCTAGACCGGCAACATAGGTAACACGTCAGCGCTGTAGTAGTTGTGTGCGTTCGTCGTAGCGCGCGATCGGTTCCTTGCAGAAGGAGATCGACCAGATGCCATCGTCGGTCTCCTCGAGGCCGACCCATTGGCCGGCGAGAGCGCTCGTGAGATACGTCAGCCGGTTCCGGAACCCGAAGGCTCCCTGTGGACTGACGAGACGCGTGAGGCAATGGGCGGCGTACTCGGGCTCGGGCAAGCGCTCGGGAAAGCGACGAGGAGAGGGTCGCCAGCGCGAAGAGGGAGGCTGTTGACCGAGCGCCTCGTGCGGACGCTCGTCGTTGTAGATCGTGCGGAAGCCGTTGAAGCGTCGCTGCTGTGCGACGCGGTTGCCGGCCACGGGGGCTCCGGTCTCGGCCTTCAGCGTCCGGTGAAAACGCTCGTGTGCGCCATTCTGCTCGGGGCTCGCAGGCTCCGTGCGCAGCGGCCGGATGCCGAGGCGGATCCACCAGACGCTGAGCTTCGAGAGCCCGCGCAGGCCGCGAGGAGCGACGAAGGGCGGCCCGTTGTCGGTCAGGATCGCGAGCGGCAGGCCGGACTCCTGGAAGGCGCGCTCGAATACCGGGCGTACGCCACCACCGTCGGTGGCATCGAGCGCCTGGAGGCCGAGGCACTTGCGACTCACGTGATCGAGCAGGGTCAGCGGGTAGCACCAGTCCCAATCGCGCGTGCGGAAGTGTCCTTTGAAGTCGGCGGTCCAGAGGTCGTTGGGCCCCTGCGCCGAAAGCTGCGGCGGCCCGGGATGCGGCTCCCGCCGCGGCTTGCGGCGTCGCTCGCTCACGAGCCCCTCGCGCCGCAGGAGTTCACCGACGCTGCTCGCGGCCGGCCAGTCGACCTTCGGCTCGCGCGCTCCGAGCCAAGCCAGGAGCTTCCTCGGCCCCCAGGTCGGATGCCGTCGTCGAACCTCGAGAAGACGCTCGCGAACCGCCTCGGCCATGCGGTGCTCGCAGCGATGCGGAACACGGCTTCGGTCGGCGAGCCCAGCAGCTCCCTCGGCCTCGAACCGCCCGCGCCACTTGTATCCCGTTCGGCGGCTGATGCCGTAGCGCTCGCACAGCTCGCTCATCGTGAAAAGTCCCGATCGACTGTCCTTCACGAATCGGATCCGCTCTTCCATGGGCGACGTCGCTCTCCAGGGCATGGCTCCTCCAGGGAGCCGGAACCCTAAATCGACGTGTTACCCATGTTCCCGGTCTGGACTGTTACCCATGTCCCCGGTTTGTACCCTTGACAGGACATAACATAGCCCTAATCTATCGACGTGACGCGCCGACCGAAGCAGCTCTCGTTCACCGACTACCGCAAGCGCACCGGTCGAGGTGGCCCGCGCATGGGCGCCGGTCGCCCGCGTGGGCTGCGGCCGCGAGTCCTGCATCGCGAGCGCGCACCGGTGCCGGGGGACTGCCCGGCGCACGTGACACTGCGGGTGAAGGCGAACCTGCCGTCGCTCCGCGACGGACGCTTCGTCCGCGAGTGGCGCCGGTCTCTCGCGGAAGCGTCCGAGCGCGGGGAGTTCCGCGTGAACCACTACTCGCTCCAGGGCGACCACGCGCACCTGATCGTCGAGGCGCACGGCAAGGACGCGCTCGCTCGCGGGATGAAGAGCATCGCGGCGCGTCTCGCCCGCGCGTTGAAACGGGTCGCCGGCCGAAGCGGGCCGGTGCTCGACAGTCGTTACCACCACCGCAGCCTGCGCTCGCCGCGCGAGGTCCGCCGGGCGTTGGCATACGTGCTGCTGAACGCACGGCGGCACCTGGCGAAGCGTCGGAACACTGCGCCCTCGGCGGTTCATCTCGATGGCGCCAGCTC
>JBOHUC010000028.1:0-7203 GCA_050733935.1 Candidatus Eiseniibacteriota bacterium
GGCTCGAGCCGATCGTGCTCGCCCCGGTCACGGCCGCGGTCGCCCGCTACGAGACTCCGCACACGAGGGATCCGTTCGCCGTCTCGCTCGACGACAAGGTCGAGCTCCTGCTCGAGGCCGATCGCGCGCTCCGCGCGGCGAACGACGCACGGCTTCGCGTCGCGAGCGCCTCCATGCAGCTCTGGGAGGACAAGAAGCTCTTCGTCTCGACCGAGGGCGCCTCGATCGAGCAGCGGATCCTTCACACGGGAGGCGGCATGTCGGCGACAGCAGTGAGCGACGACGACGTCCAGGTGCGCTCCTACCCGAGCTCGTTCGGGGGGCATTTCGAGGCCAACGGCTACGAGCTCATCGAGCGGCTCGATCTCCCCGGCCACGCGGCGCAGACCGCGGCGGAGGCGATCGCGCTCCTGACCGCCGATCCGTGCCCGCCCGGACGTCGCACGATCCTCCTCGACGGCTCGCAGGTCTCGCTTCAGGTCCACGAGTCGTGCGGGCATCCGACCGAGCTCGACCGCGTGCTCGGATCCGAAGCGAATTACGCCGGCACGTCGTTCCTCACGCCCGACCAGCGCGACCGGCTCGCGTACGGCTCGCCGGTCGTGAACCTGGTCGCCGACGCGACCTGCCCTCGGGGCCTCGGCACGTTCGGTTTCGACGACGAGGGCGTCCCCGCGCAATGCGCGGACCTCGTGCGTGAAGGACGGTTCGTCGGCTACCTCACGAGCCGCGAGACCGCGCAGCCGTTCGGCGAGACCTCGAACGGAACGATGCGCGCCGAATCCTGGCACTCGATTCCGCTCATCCGCATGACGAACATCAACCTGCTCCCCGGCCAGGGCACGCTCGAGGAGCTCGTGTCCGACACGGACGACGGCATCCTCATGTCGACCAACCGCTCGTGGTCGATCGACGACCGCCGCTACAATTTCCAGTTCGGAACCGAGATCGGCTGGGAGATCAAGCGCGGGAAGCGCACGCGCATGCTCAAGAACTGCACGTACACGGGCATCACCCCGCAGTTCTGGAACTCCTGCGACCGCGTGTGCGGCGAGAGCGAGTGGCTCATCTGGGGCACGCCGAACTGCGGCAAGGGGCAGCCGTCCCAGACCATGCGCACGGCCCAGGGCGCGGCCCCCGCCCGCTTCCGCGACATCGCCGTCGGTGTCGGGCGCGCGAGCTAGAGGAGAGGGGAACATGGCCACCGCACCTCCGGTGATGCTCGCGACGCGCGAAGAGGCCCAGAAGCTCCTCGAGGGTGCGATCGAGATCGCACGCGCGCGCGGAGCCGACCAGGCCGAGGCCATTCTCGAAGAAACGGACTCGGCCCTCACCCGCTTCGCGAACAACCAGATTCATCAGAACGTTGCGTCGCACCGGCGAAGACTCACGTTCCGCGTGTTTCGCGGCGCGAAGATCGGTGTCGCCGGAACGAACCGCGCGGACCGCGAAGGGGTCGAGGCCTGCATCACGCAGGCGCTCGAGATCGCGCGCCACCAGCCGGACGATCCGGATGCCGGCGCGCTTCCCGATCCGGCGCCGGTCAAGGCGCTCGAATCGGTCGCCGCGGCCACCGCGGACGCCACTCCCGACACGCGCGCGGACGCCGTGCGCTCCGTCACCGAAGCCGTGCGCGCGGCGGGCTACGTCGCCGCCGGGGCACTCTCGAACGATCAGTCCGTGCGCGCGGTCGCGAACTCGCGCGGCGTGTTCGCGCACCACCCTTCGACGATCGCGAACTTCACGTGCACCGTGATGGCCCCGGACTCCTCCGGGTGGGTGGACGCTTGGCATCGGGATCTCTCGGCGATCGATCCGGCGGCTCTCGGCCGGATCGCGATCGAGAAAGCCCGCGTGTCCGCACGCCCGCGTGCGCTTCCGGCCGGTCGCTACACGGTGATTCTCGAGCCCAACGCGGTGGCCGAGCTCGTGTCGTTCCTCGCCTGGCTCGGTTTCGGGGCACAGCAAGTCCAGGAGGGTCAGTCGTTCCTCACCGGGCGCCTGGGCGAGGCGATCACGGGCCCGCGGATCTCGATCGCGGACGACGCGTTCGATCCGCGCGGCGCGGGCTCACCGTTCGACTTCGAGGGCGTGCCGCGGCAGCGTGTGCCACTGATCGAGAACGGCACCGCGAAAGCGGTCGTGTACGACACGCGCACGGCACGGAAGGACGGCGTCGTCTCGACCGGCCACGCGTCGGCCACGCCGCCGAATCCCGAAGGCCCGGCCCCGTACGATCTCGTGCTCGCTGCCGGCGATTCGTCGGTCGAGGAGATGATCAAGAGCACCGAGCGCGGGCTCCTCGTCACGCGCTTCTGGTACAACCGGGTCGTCGATCCGCGGAAGACCCTGATCACCGGGATGACGCGCGACGGCACGTTCTGGATCGAGAAGGGCGAGATTCAGGGCGGCGTGCGGAACCTCCGCTTCAACGAGAGCGTGCTCGACGTGCTCGCGCGCGCCGAGGCGATCTCCCGGACGGCGGAGCTCACCGTGTTCGACTACTCGAATGCGGCGGTGACCGCACCCGCGCTCAAGGTCCGCGACTTCCAGTTCACCGGCGTCACGGAATTCTAGCTCCGAGTCTCCGTGCTCGATCCCGGCTCCGTCCCACCCGAAGTCGCGCGCGCCCGGGCACTGTCCTCGCTCTGGACGTTCCCGGGCATCTTGCTCGCGTCGTTCGTCATCGGATGGGGGGCCGAAGCCGCGCAGTTCCTCGTCTCGCGCGGACTCGCGCTCGCTGTCCTCGCCTGGCTCCAGACGCTTCCCGAGTTCGCCGTCGAGGCGGTGATCGCCTGGCACCGCGACGTGCCGCTCATGACCGCGAACTTCACGGGCTCCCTCCGCCTCCTCACGGGGGTCGCCTGGCCCCTCATTTACTTCGTGAGCCTGCACGCCGCCCGGAAGAAGGGGATCAAGAACCACCGGGTCCGCCTCCACCCCGAGGACGCGGTGGGCGTGATCGCGCTCCTGCCGCCGCTTCTCTACTTTTGGGTGATCTGGGCGAAGGCGACGCTCACGCTGGTCGACGCCTTCATCCTGCTCGTGCTCTACACGGGGTACCTGGTCGCGCTCTCGCGCATGCCGCCCGAGGAGCACGAGGACCTCGACGACCTGCCGCGCGTCTCTCGCGCCGCGCTCTCGCTGCCCGTGCCGTGGAAGGGTCTGGCCGTGCTCGGTCTCTTCGTGGTCGGAGGGGTGCTGCTGTACTTCCTCGCGCACCCGTTCCTCGACTCGATGCTCGGGCTCGCGGTCACGCTCGGGGTATCGCAGTTCGTGTTCGTCCAGTGGGTGTCGCCGTTCCTCTCCGAGTTCCCGGAGAAGGTCACAGCGTTCAACTGGGCGCGATCGCTCAACAAGGCCCCGATGGCGCTCATGAACATGGTCTCGTCGAACATCAACCAGTGGACCGTGCTCGTGGCCATGATCCCGGTCGTGTACTGCCTGTCGCTCGGCCACGTCGAGGCGATCCACTTCGACGAGCACCAGCGGCACGAGATCCTGCTCACCATGGCGCAGGGATTCCTCGGCTTCCTCCTGCTCGTCAATCTCGAGTTCGCGTGGTACGAGGCCGTGGGATTGTTCGTGCTCTGGCTCGTGCAGTTCCTGTTCCCGGATTCACGGGTCCTCGTGACCTGGACCTACTTCGGCTGGTGCGGCCTCGAGCTCGGGCGGGCCGCCGTCGGGAACCGGAAGCTCACCGCGTTCCGCGTGCTGCCGATCCTCCTCCGGCACGGACGCATCCTCGACCGCCGCCCGAAACAGGAATAGACCCCTATCTCCCCCCGGCGCGCGTGATGCCGAGCCGGCGCCCGAGACCCGCAACCGCCTCTTCGAGCTCCGGCAGCTCCTCGACGCGGGCGATCCGGTAGAACCCCCACGTGAGCCCGGCCCCCATTGCGATCCCGGCGAAGACGAGCAGCCCGCTCGCCACCGTTCCGGAGCGCCACCACGGTTCCGTGAAATACACGGCCGCCCGCACGACGACCGCCATCGCGGCCGACGCGAGCGCCGTGCGCGCGAACGTCGCGGCAATCCGCCGTCCCTCGAGCCGTTTGAGACGCGGCCTCAAGAAGAACGAGAGCTGGGCGAAGTTGAACAGCATCGTGAGCGACGTCGAGAGCGCAAGCCCCACATGCCCGAGCGGCCCCATGAGCGCCAGGTTCCCGGCCAGGTTCACGACGACCGAAAGGAAGCTCGCGCGCACCGGGGTCTTCGTGTCGCCGAGAGCGTAGTACACGGGGACGAGCACCTTGACCGCCGCGTACGCGCACAGGCCCACGCAGTACGCGGAGAGCGCGGCCGCGGTCTGATCGGTGTCCGCGCGCACGAACCGCCCGTGCTCGTAGAGGAGCTTGACGAGCGGTGAAGCGAGCGCCCAGAGGCCGAACGTCGCGGGCAGCGTGAGTGCGAGCACGAGCCGGAGCGCGCCCGAGAGCGTGGCCCGCAGGGCCACGATGTCGCCCGTCACCGCGTGTTTCGCGACGGTGGGAAGCGACACGGTCGCGAGGGCGACGCCGAAGACGCCGATGGGAAGCTGCATGAGCCGGAACGCGAACGCGAGCCACGAGACCGAGCCCTGGACCAGGAGCGAAGCGAGGATCGTGTTGACGAAGATGTTGAGCTGGGTGGCGGCAAGCCCGATCGTCGCCGGCACCATGAGGGTCGCGATCCGCTTCACCCCCGGATGCGTGAGCACGGGCGGCCACGCCGGACGCCAGCCCATCTGCCAGAGCGCCGGCACCTGAACCGCGAACTGAAGGAGACCCCCGATCACGACCCCGACCCCCATCCCGAGGATCGCGGGCTGTCCGAACGCCTTGAACACCGGAATGAACGCGAGCCCGCCGACCACCATGCCGAGGTTCAAGAACAGCGGCGCGAGGGCCGGGACCGTGAAGCGCCGGACCGAATTGAGCATCCCCATCGCGGCCGCGGCGAGCGCGATGAAGACGAGGAACGGCAGCATGATGCGGGAGAGCGTGATGGTGAGCTCGAGCTTCCCGGGAACGGCCGAGAATCCCGGGGCGAGCAGCGGCACGAGCCAGGGTGCGATGAACCATCCGACGACGGCGATGACCGTGAGCGCGATCGCAAGGGCGTTCAGGACCTGGGCGCCGAGCCGCCACGCCTCTGCCCGCCCCGCGCGATGATCGGCCTCGGTGAACGTCGGCACGAACGAGGCGGAGAGAGCGCCTTCGGCGAACAGATCGCGCAGCAGATTCGGCACGCGGAACGCGACATTGAACGCGTCGGTCGCGAGGCCCGCGCCGAAGAGCGCCGCCATGACCTGCTCACGCACGAGGCCCAGGACGCGCGAGGCCATGGTCGCGAGCGATACGCGGCCCGCTTCCGAAGCCACGCGCGTTGACCCGCTCGCGATCGGTCTGCTAGCGTCGCGCGCCATGACTCCCTGGCAGGCGGCGGTGCTCGGCGTGATTCAAGGTCTCTCCGAGTTCCTTCCGATCTCGTCGTCCGCCCATCTGGCCCTCGCGCACTGGCTGTTCGGCTGGGGAGATCCGTCGCAGAACGTGCCGTTCGACGTTGCGCTTCATCTCGGCACGCTGGTTGCGGTGCTCGTGTACTTCCGAAAGGACTGGATCGCTCTCGCGCGCGGCTCCGTGCGCGGGCTCGCCGAACGGCGCGGAAGCCCGGAGCTCGTGCAGCTCGGGACGCTCGCGCTCGCCTCCGTGCCGGCCGTGGTCCTCGGACTCCTGTTCAAGAGCCGTTTCGAAGCGCTCCACGACTGGCCTCCGGTTATGGCCGCGACCCTGGCGGGAGTGGGCCTCCTCCTGTTCGCGATCGACCGCCATCCGCACGGCGACAGGCTCGAGCCCGGCCCGTGGCGCGGCTTCCTGATCGGCGTCGCGCAGGCGCTGGCGCTCGTCCCGGGCGTCTCACGCTCGGGCATCACGATGGTGGTCGGGCTCGCGCTCGGTCTCACCCGTCCGGCGGCCGCGCGCTTTTCGTTCCTGCTCTCGACGCCTGCGATCCTGGGCGCGGTCGTGCTCAACGCCCCGGAGATCGCGAAGGGCCCGCCCGGCGTTCTTGCCGCGGGCATGCTGGCCGCCGCGATCGCGGGCTATCTCGCGATCGACATCCTCCTCAAGCACGTGACCCAGACCGGCTTCGCACCCTACGCGATCTACCGCATCGTGCTCGCCGCCGTCGTGCTCGCGCTCTGGTTCGTGCGCGTGGCTTAGGCGACCGTGGCGGTCTTGGCGCCCTAGGCGGTCCCCCGCCCGCCGCCCCTTCGTTCCGGCTGCTCCCGATCCGCGAGGTACCGGTCGAGGCGATTGCGAAGGGACAGACGCGCACGGTGGAGCCTCGACTTGACCGCCGGCAGCGTGAGTTCGAGCGTTTCCGCGATCTCCGGGTTCGAGAGACCCTCGACGTCGCGCAGCAGGAACACCGCGCGCTGATCCTCGGGCAGGGCCGCGATCGCCTCTTCCATCTTCGTGCGAGTCTCGTCGTTCACGAGCTCCTCGTCGGGCATGGCACTCCAGTCGCGAAGCTCGCGCGGCCCGATCTCGCCGCCGTCCTCCTCCTCGATCGGACGGTCGAGCGAAACGACGTTCGGGCGGCGCTTGCGCACCCGCATGAGGGCCGCGTTGGTCGCGATCCGGAAGAGCCAGGTCGAGAAGCGGGCTTCGCGCTTGAACCGCGGAAGGCCGCGGAATGCGGAAAGGAACGTTTCCTGGAGAGCGTCCTCGGCCTCGTCGGGGTCGCCGAGGATGCGGCGGACGAGATGGTAGATGCGCCCTTCGTAGCGGCGCACGAGCTCGCCGAAGGCTTCCGTGTCGCCGCCCTGCGCGCGCGCGACCAGGTCCGAGTCGGAAGGATCGGCTGTCTCGGGTTTCATGGTCCAGGTCTCTCCGACTCGTGGTCCGTCGTGAACCCCCGTGGGAAGCGCGCAGCATACCCGCCGCCTGCGGGGCGGTCAAACCGCGGGGCGATCAAGCCGGCCCGTTTCCCGCGACGCATTCGCCCCCGCGCCACGTCGAAGCGATGCGCGCCTCACGGAGCCGCGACGGCGGAATCGACCACGGATCGTCGTCCCACACGACGAAGTCCGCGAGCGCCCCTGGGACGAAACGTCCCAGGTGCGCCTCGTCGCGCGCCGCCCACGCCGCTCCGCGCGTGGACGCCGCGAACGCCTGATCGAGCGTGAGCGCGCGTCGCGATCCGTCCGCCGTCCCGCCC
>JBOHUC010000029.1:0-50921 GCA_050733935.1 Candidatus Eiseniibacteriota bacterium
GTCGTGGCGTGCTCGGCCCGGGCGGCTTCGGCCGTGCGGCGCGCGCTCTCGAGCGCGCGGCGCGCGAGTGCCTGTTCGGTGCGCTCGAGCATCCGGCGAGCTTCGCGATCCGCGGCGTCGACGTCGAGCACGGCGCGGAAGTCCGCGCGGGCGCGCTCGAGCTCCCCGGCGGCGAACGCGTCCATCGCCTGTGCGAACCGTACGCGGATCTCGTTCGTGCGGCGAGCCCGGCGATCGCTCTCCTCGCGGCAACGCGCAATACCGAGCGCGACCGAGCTGTCGGCGGGTGCGAGTGCGAGTGCCTCGCTCCACACGATCGCCGCACTCGCGAACTCCTCGCCCTCCTCGAGCCGGCGGGCCTTCTCCTTCAAGATCGCGATCTGGAGCGCGCGCGCCTCCGGATGCCCAGGCTCGAGCGTGTCGAGCAGCGCCAGGATGCCGAGCGCCTCGTCGAGCTCGCCGCGGACTTGTGCCGCGTTCGCGCGCTCGAGCATGCCAGCCACCTGCTCCTTCTGCCGTTCCTGGAACGCCTCGGCCAGGCGCCGCTCGACCTGCTCGTCCTCGCGCCGGAGCTCGGCCAGACGGCTCTCCTCGGTGGTCGCCCCGAACTGGAAGCGGACACCGGCGCGGTGGCTGGTCGCGATCTCCTGGTTCTCGAACGCGTACTCGACGCTCACGTCGCGCAGTTGGAGTCCGACGCCGGCGGTGAACATGCCGTCGTTCATGCCGAGCCTCATGGCCGCGGCCGGATGGAGCCGGAACTCGAGCCCGGCGCAGAGATTCGGATTCGTCGAAGCCGCCTTCGAGACGTCGATCTCCGCGAGGAATCCCTGCCCGCCCGGCGTCACCGTCTGCCAGGCGAGCCCGGAGCGCCACGAGAACGGATCGGACACGCTCTCCTGATCGAGCCGGATCGCGGGCGCCACCGCGTTCCGAAGCGAGAGCCCCCACCTAAGTCCGTCGGCCCACGGTGCGCGGAGCCCGATCAGACTTGCAGGCCGCGCGTGGACTCCGAGGTCGACACCGAGACCGCTGCCTGAATAGCCGGCCAGCGACTGGTGTTGCAGCTTGACGGCGCCGCCCAGGCTCCACGTGTCGTTGAGCGCGCGGCCGTAACCGAGCGCGACTTCGATCTCGGAGTCCTTGATCTCGCCCCCGAGCGGAACGTTCCGCGCGTCGCGCGCGTCGATGTCCCCCACTCCAAAATGCCGGAAGACGAGCCCGCCCGTTCCCCAGCGCCAGTTCGGCAGCGCGACCGCGACGTACGACTCGGTCACTCCGAAGCCGAGCTCGAGCGACTGCACGCCCTGGAGCTCGGCCCGAGGGAGCCGCCCGAGCCCGGCGGGATTCCACAGGACGGCACTCGCGTCGTCCGCGGTCGCCACGAACGCCGTCCCCATCGCGAGCGCCCGGTTCCCGGCGCCGTAGGCGAACACCGACTGCGTCCCGCCGTCCTCGGCGGCCCGGGCCTGTGGAGCGCCCGCGCCGAGCCCGAATCCGAGTGCGCAGGCGAACGCGCACGCGGACGCGACGCCGAGGCCGCGCATGCGCCCCGAGCTCCCGCGCGGGCTCATCGCACCACCGCCACTTTGCGGCGCAGGAGATCGGCCCGGCCGTCGTCGAACCGCACTTCGAGCTCGGCCAGGTAGACGCCGTTTCGCACCACGTCGGCGCGCCCGTTGCGACCGTCCCAGACGTCGCTCTGCTGCAATCCGGGCGCGCGCGACACGCCGTCGAGCAGCGTCGCGACCGGTTCCCCCCGCAACGTCAGGATGCGAAGCGAAACGCGTCCCGATCCGGGCAGGAAGTAGACGAACGTCGTGGCTTCGCGTCCGGCCGCGAACGGATTCGGGAAGTTCGAATAGCTGGCCGCGAGATTCGCCTCGGAGAAGCCGCCGGACTCGGTCCAGAACGGGAATGCGGTTCCGGGCTCCGGCCGCACGTCGATCGCGAGCAGCGCACTCGCGGGCTGAATCACCCCGATGTCCGTACGGTCGAATCCCACGCTCACGTGCGGTGCCGTCGCACCGGTGCGCGTCACGAGCAGGATCTCGAGCGCGACCGTCTCGCCCGGCGCGATCGACAGGCTGTCGTCACCGGCCAGGTGCGCGGTAAGCGAATCCGGCGTGAGCGCGGCACTCCACGCCCAGAGCGACCCGTTCCGCCACGCTTCGACACGCGACGCGACGGTCCCGACCGGGAGGGCCGCGGCGTTGCGGTCGCGTGCGCGAACCGTGAGATGGTCGAGCGGAATCGGACCAGCGCCCTGCGGGTCCGTGTTGTGGAGCGCAAGGCGTGCCACGGAGACCGCCTGGCCATCCGCCACGAGGACTGCGGGCATCCGGCTCGTCATACCGACCGCAAGCTCGCGCGCGGGCGGGACGAGGCGTCCGAGCCCCGAACGCACCGGCAGGTCCGCCTCGGATTCGCCCACGAGCGTCACCGGCGAGCCCAGGTTCGCGTCGCGCACCACGAAGAGCCCGGCGGGCACGATGAGCTCGAGGAATCCCGAAGGTGCGGACGCATCCACATCGATCCGCACTTCGAGCGTATCGGTGTCGCCCGCTTCGACGAGCATCCCCGGGAGGCCGATCCCGACGCGATTCCCGCTCGAAGGGAGACTCGTGATCTCCGCGACGCTCGCGCCGTTCCACCACACTTCGGCCCGGTCGAGCAGAGCGCTCGGAACGAGCGGCCGCCTGAGATCGTCGACGCATTCGAACACGAGACTGTCGGCGCGCACGCGCGCGGTCCCGACCACTCCCGGGTGACGCACGACGGTCCGGAACGCGAGCACGTTTCGTTCGCCGATCGGAACCACCGCGGGCAGGGCCCGCGTGCTTCGCACGACCACCGTTTCGGCCCGGGCTTCGACCGTGACCCGGCCTCCGCGAATCGAGTCGGGCGCGAACGTCACGAGCACCGGAACGTGCGTCGTCGCGTCCCGCGCGTCGACGTGTGTCGAATCGAGGAATCGCGCGCCGAACGGTCCGAGCGGGGCCCCCGACGCGATGTCTCCCACGAGCACGAGATCGACCGGCGCGTTCGCCCCGAGCTCGAGCGGCGGACCGAACGCAATCGTGAGCGATTCGGGATCCGATGCGGTCAGCACGCGCCGCGCGATGGCGAGGCCGCCGGACTCGATCCGGAGCTCCGCGAGGGAGCGGCCCGGCTCGGGTCGATCGCCCGTGCTGTCGGTGAGCGCGAGCGCGAGCGAGGTGACCCGCACGGCCGACGAGATGCCGCTCACCCCCACGTTCTCGAGACGGAACCGAACGAGAGGAACGCCCGTGTTGCCGCGACCAACGCGTACGGTGTCCTGTGCGAGCGCGGTTACTTCGAGCTGCGTCGCTTCGGCGACGACGTTCGCCACACCGGAGCGCACCGGATACGTCCCGACCGCGAGCCGAATCGAAACCGGGGCTCCGCTCGTCACGTCCTGGGCCTCGATTCGCGTGCTGTCGTCGATCACGACCCGGAACGTGGGAACGACCGTGTCGGACGCCAGGTCGATCCGAAGACTCAGGGTCGTGGGCTGCGCACCGGTGACGACCGCCGGTGTGGCGAGCGGCAGGTCGATCTCCGATCCCGACGTCTCGAGGCCGGTCTTGACCCCATAGACGTTCGTTCCTTCGCTCACTGTCACGCGATCGAGCAGGTCCGCCGGCACGATCGGCGCTCCGGTTTCGCCCTCGAGCCGGATGCGCAACCGGTCGATGCGCACGTCGGACGCCTCGAGCCCACCGGGCTGGAACAGCGTGAGGCTGAACGGAACGACGTTCTGCTGCCCGCGATTGACACGCGGCGGCATGGTCTGAACGGGCGTGAGCTCGAGCACTTCCGCCGCGAGGTAGATGCGGTGGAGGTTCGACGACACGCCGGGAGCCGCGCGCGGCAGGCCGCTTGGATCGCCCGTACCGGCCGCCACGCCCGTGAATCGCGTTTCGCCGACCGACTCCGCGCGGAATTGCCACTCGAAGGTGTCGATCGCCGCGGGCGCGAGGTCGAACGTCGCCGGCACCGGACCCGAGAGCTGGGTGACCAGCGCATCGTCGGTCGGCGCGAGCGACGGGAGGATCGACCGGATCGTCTCGGCACTCGCGTTGCGCACGGCCATCACGACGCGGATCGTCTGTCCCACCGTGCTCGCGCGCGGCACGGAAACCGTGGCGAGCAGCGGGGCCGAGCTCAGGAGGAGCGCTTCCGCGTTCGCCACCGGAAGATCGCGCGGTCCATCGTTCCCGGATTCGTACTGGATGCCATCGACGGGAACGGCGAACCGGACGGTCGCGGACTCGGCCGGTGCGCTGCCGACGACGACCGAAACGAACAGCCGCACGCCGGGGGACGACACGGATTCGCTCAAGAGCGCGCTCGTCCAGCTGCCGCCCCCGAACGTGAGCGGACCGAGCGCCACGTCGTCACCGCCGAACGCTCCGTCGCCGCCGTCGCGCCACAAATCGATCGAAGCGAAGTCGCCGCTCGTCGCCGTCCCGAGGTTCACGACCCGCACCCCCCGCAGGAGATCCGGCGCGTAGCCGTTCGCCGGCACGACGAGGTCGAGCGCGAGGATCGGGCCGGCATCGGGACCGACCGTCGCGGCCGGCGCTCCACGGTTCGTCACCTGGCCGGCCACGAAGCCGTCCAGAGTCCAGCGCGCGCCCGAGTCGAGCGGCCAGAGTGCCGTCGTGATCGTGGGCTCGGCGAAGACCACACTGTTCGGACCGGCGAGCGTCGCTCCCAGCACGTCGCCGTCGCGGGCGCCGGTGAGCGACACTTCGGCGGTCACGAAGAGCTGGCGGCTCGCAAGCGGCAGGAGCGTCACGTCGAGGCCGTTGAACGTCGCCGCCCCGTTCTGGAAGAAGCCCGTCGCGAGCACCGGATCGACGCTCGGATCGCCGAGCACGCCGTCGCCGTCTCCATCCGCCCGCAGCGTGAGGAGCCGGTACTCGCCGTCGAGCTCCGCACCCGTGCCAGGACCGATCGCGTTTCGGTCGAGCACGATCGTTTCGAGGGTGCGCGCGGCGGAGTAGTTGTTCGTGAGGGCGAGCTGAAGAAGCGTGAGCCCGCGGTCCCCGGGAGCCGCGGGACCTCCCGAGACGGGAATCGCGACCAGCGACACGCGGTCCAGGTTGCTGATCGTGAGCTGCCCGGGATTCGCGACCGGCACGTCGAGCGGCCCGCTGTTCCCGCTCGCCATGCCGACCCCCAGGTCCGGTGAGGCGAGCAGCGCGAGTTTCACGGTCGCGTTCTCGGTGGCATTTGGGGCGGCGTCCACGGTGACGAACACGCGTTTGCCAGCGAGCGGGACCGCGACCCCGAGGCCGGTGAGCTGCCAGCGGTCGCCGCCCGTGAACGGGAGCGGGCCGAGCGCCGTGTCCGCGGCCGGCGAGAACACGCCGTCGCCATCGTCCGCCCAGGCCTCGAGGCCCGCGATGTCCCGTCCGTCGATCGCGGTCCCCTGGTTCACGACCGCGACGCGCGTGAGCATGTCCGTCACGTAACCGTTCGGCGGCAGGAGCACGTCGAGCGCGAGCTGGTCGGTCGTGCCCGGATGGAGCGCGGCCGGACCAACAGGAAATGCGGTGATCTGGACGGCCGTCATCCCGTCCACGGTGAGCCCGCCCGGAGCGCCGACGGGCCACGCGTTCCGGAACGTCACCGGCGACTCGAATGTGACATCGAAGGCCCCTGTCACTTCGAGATCGAGCAGGTCGCCGTCGCGCATGGAGCGCGGTGCGTCGATCGCGACGAACAGCCGGTCGGTCGCGAGCTCGCCGAGCTTTTCCTCGAGCGGCGCGAACGTGACGGCACCGTCGATTGCGGACGTGCGGAGGATCTCCTTGTCCTGTCCCGGATCGAACACGCCGTTCCCGTCGTCGCGGTGGAGAACGAGCTCCCCGAGCTCGGCGTCGAGCGCCTCGCGGTTCCCGGGTCCCACGGTGCGGTTCGCGAGGACAAGGCTCGTGAGCGTTCGGATTTCCGGGTACTGATTGATCGAGCGCAGGGTCAGAAGGAGCGTTTCCTTGGACCCCGGCCGCAGGGAACCCGGCGTCTGCTGCGCGGTCAGCTCGATGCCACCCGCCACCACGTTAAGGGCGAGGGTCGTGTCCGCGTTCGAGTCGCGCAGCCGGATTCCGGTCGCGAGTTCCGTTCCGGAGGCGATCCCCTGGACCGCGAGCGGAGCGAGCAGCGCATCCGTCAGGACATCGATCGAGAAGGCGAGCGCCGTCGTCACCCCGGGAGGCAGGACGACAGGCAGCGCAGGACTCATGACGACCGCGAACTCGTCGTCGGCGTCGCCCGGAATCGCTCGGCTGAACCGGAGATCGAGCGTGTCGAGCTCGACCGCGTTCGGCGCCAGGTTTTCGATGCGGACCGTGAGGTCCACCCGCGTCTGCCCCTGGTACACGGTGCTCGGGCCGGTCACCGAACGGACGGCGATCGCACGTGCCGGCCGCACCGTGACGAGCGCCGTGTCCGCGAAGGTCCCGCTCTGGGCGATGACACGCCCGTCCCCGGGAGTGGTCGCGGTGAACGCCCCGGTCGACGTGCCGATCGAACCGATGCCTCCCTCGACGCGCCACGTCACGACCGCGGACACCGCATTGCCGTGCGCATCACGGCCGCTGGCCGAGAACGTGAGCGAGCTGTCGGGGAACATCACGGCCGCGGTTGGCGCCACGTCGAGGCTCGCGAGCGGACCGGGGAGGACGCTCACGGTCCAGTTGTTGCCGTCCGGCTGACCGTTTGCGTCGCCTTCCGTGCCCGTCTGGGGGGGCACGGGGGTCGAAGCATCGTCGTACAGGACGACGAACGGGGCCCCGGTCGCGTCAGTGGCGATGGGCGCATCCGCGACCACGAAGAGCCGGATCAGCTTGTTGGTCATGACCCGCGCGGCAAGAACAGCCTCCGCCGATCCGGGGCCGCTCCGGTCTTCGAACGACACCGGGATTCCCGCCACGCTCACTCCGGTGACCACCGGCGTGCCCCAGCCTGGCGGCAGCGTGGCGCGCACGCGATCGACACCTGTGTCCGACGCCTGGACGAGCGGCAGCACGAACACGGAGAGCGCCTGGCCCGTCGTGCCTGCGGTCACGGCGTGCGGCGTCACTTCGGCGAGCGCGACCTGTGCCGCGAGCCCGGAGGTGACGACGGTGGCACGCAGCGCGACGTTGCTCGTGCCCGACTTCATGGTCGGCCCCATGCCCGCGAGCCGGAGCGCGAGCGCACCCGTGTACGACTGCTCCGGAATCGCAGGCGGATGATCGAGCCACAGGTGGAGCTCCGCCGGCACCGCCTCCTCGCTGTCCTGTGGCGGGCCCGGAAGAAGCGCGGTCCAGCTCGTGTCCATGTCACCCCCGCCCACGCCATCGGCACGGAACGCCCAGTGGAGCCGGGGCGCGGGCCCGAGCAGATGGAGCGTGTCGGCGGGGTTCGCGAGACCGACGAGGTCTCCCGCCTGCCCCTCGAGCGTGAACGCGGAGTTCGACTCGAGCTCGAGGCGGAGCCGGGCATCCGGCGGGGTCGCAAGCGGCAGGCGGATCGCGCCCGGATGCCCCGGGCTGAACGCGCCCAGCGGGTCGAGCGCACGCAGGACGAGGCGCGTCGCGGCATCGAGTCCATTCAACTCGGCCTGCGTGGTTCGAAGAGGTGTGACGCTCGTCGCGCGCGCGACGGCGCTCCACTCGCCGGTGTTCGAAGCTCGGGCGATCCGGCCGACGACGAACGCGAGCCGGGCCGTGGCGATGCCGGTCGTGGTGTCGCTCTCATCGAACACGCTGAGCGCGGGAAGCACGCTCCAGCTCGTGCCGGTCGGCGCGAGCAGCTTCCATGCGGGGCTCGTACCGCGCGCCCACGAAAACGAAGCCCCGAACGCAGGCTTGTTCGCCGAGCCCTCCGCACTCGGATGCTCAAGGTCGATTTCGAGCCCGTTCACGTCCTGTAGGCCGTCCCCGTCGCTCAACTCGATGTCGAGGAACATCGTGTCGCCCGGAGCGAGCGTGTTGGTCGCGAGCCCGCGTTCATCGCGCAGCTTGAGCGAATGGATCTGAGTCAGTCGCTCGGAGACGACCGTGACCGTCGAGGTGTCGCGCAGCGCGCCGTAGCGCGCGACGAGCTTCACGGTTCCGACAGCAGCGGCGCAGAACTGGAGGCTCGCGTCGACCGTCCCGGCGGATTTCGGAATCACCTGCACGCTGTCGGGCTGGAGCGCGAACACGTTCCCGAGGGCGTCGCCCCCGACGAGCGTCATCGGGAGGCAGGTGAGATTCGTCATCTGCGCCACGTCCGGCGTGAGGTCGATCGAGGTCGGCGGCGAGTTCGTGACCTGGAGAATCCAGTCATCCCCGTTTCCCGGAATGCGATCGGCGTTCCCGGGCCAGGTCTGCTGATATCCCACGCCCGGAGTCGACGTGTCGTCCACGGTGACCGGAAGCTCGAGGCCCGTGGACGAAGCCGATGCGGCGACGTTCACGCGCACGTCGAGCTGAACCTGCCCGACCGTGCGGATCCGCGGCACGCGGAACGTGACATCAGTACCGTCGTCCGACCACGACACGAGCGATGTCGGGATGGACGCTCCCCCGACCACAAGGCGGTCCACCGCTGAGATGGCGAGCCCTCCGCCGTGGGAGACGATAATCGCGTCGAAACCGGTGGCCGCGCCGCTCGGGGTCGCACCCTGCCCATCCACGTCGAGCCAGATCGTGAGCGCCACGTTTCTCGCGTCCTGGCGCACGGTCCGCGGCTGGATCTCGGCCGTCGCTTCACGGATTGCGGGCGGTTCGTCGGTCGAATGAATGACCAGCCGGGGACGCTGAGTCGCGGTCCCGTATTCGCTCGCCCGGAGGGTGACTTCGCGCCCTGGTTCCGTGCGGTCCGGGTCGAGGAGGAGGCCGTAGTTCGGGAGCGCTCCCGTATTCCAGGCCTGGACCACGGGGCCGACCTGCCATTGCACCGTCGAGTTGTTCGTGGCGGTCGAAACCAGCCCACGATCCAGCCAGAACGGGATATGCGTACCGCCGGGCGTGGTCCAAAGGATCGGGATCACGAGCTCGACGCTGCGACGCGACCACGTGACCTCGGCTTCATCCCAGCTCTCCGTGAGCGGATAGACCCGCGCGTCGATCGGGACCGTGCTGTTGCTCCCGGACTGCCGGAGCTCGAGCCAGGCCCGGAGCACGGTCCGGCCGGAGAGCCCGCTCAGGGGGAAGCGGATAACCGCATTGCGCGTCTTGTTGTCGGTCTCCGCGCGGATGCGCAGGTCGGAATCGTCGCCGCGGTTCTCGGTCGGATTGTCCTCGCGCAGATGCGCGTCTTCGCCCGCCGCGCCGGGTTGAATGATGGTCGTAAACGTGACGGCGCGCGCTGTCCCTGCGTGCAGCGCCACGAGGAGCGCGCATGCAGCGACGAATGAAAACGCCCGTTCGCACGGACGAGGAAGGGGGCCGGACCGCATGGCCCTGTTATCGGCGGAACGGGTTACGAACTACGCGGTTATCGGCGTTTCGAGGGAGCGCGGCTGCGTGCGTGCGGAGGCCCGCGAATCATTGACAACGGATGCAATTACAATGGCTTATGAAGTCGGGTCGGACGGTCGTGAGTGGCAAGACCCACGCCACCGCGCCACCGAATGGTGGCGCGGCGGTCGGGTCACTTCCTCGCTAGGTTGTCGCCATCGAGGGTTCCGGCTTCTTCACTTCGGCACCGGTTGTCGCGCCCAGTGTGTTCTGCGTTTCCCGGGCCTTCTCGAGCGCCTGATCGATGCTGAAGCTCGCCGGCCTCTGGCGCGGCGGGAACTCCTGGAACGTCTTCAGGAACTCGCCGACGATGGCCTGCGCCGGCACCAACAGGAACGTTCGGTCCGCCAGCCACTTGGCATAGAACACCGACGCATCCTCGCTGGCCCGCTCGAAGGGATCGGTCCGCAGGTTGTAGAGATTCGGCGCGCGGAGGGGCACGAGGGGCTCGCGCCAGACGTCGAATCCGTGGGCGCGCTGGGTCATGAACTCGACCTTCCAGTTGCCGGCACGCAACGCCATCAGGTCACCGTCATCGCTCCAGTATAGGAAGGCCTTGCGCGGGTCCTCCTTCACCTCCCCCTTGAAGAAGGGCAGCAGGTTGTAGCCGTCGATGTGGACCTTGAACGTCTTGTTGCCGAGCTTGAGGCCCTTCTTGAGCTTCGCGACGATGTCGGGGTCGCCGCCGGCCGCGGCCAGCGTCGGCAGCATGTCCTGGTGCGTGAAGATCTCGTTGGAGACCGTCCCCGGCTTGAGGACGCCGGGCCAGCGGATCGCGCACGGCACGCGCCACCCGCCCTCGTAGTTCGTGTCCTTCTCGCCGCGGAACGGGGTCGTCCCACCGTCGGGCCAGCTCATGACTTCGGCGCCGTTGTCGGTCGAATACATGACGATCGTGTTCTCGGTGATCCCGAGCTGGTCGAGCTTGTCGAGCAGCTTGCCGACGTGTCCGTCGTGCTCCACCATTCCGTCGGGATAGACACCGAGCCCCGTCTTGCCCTCGGACTCCTTCTTCAGGTGGGTCCAGATGTGCATGCGGGTCGAGTTCCACCATACGAAGAACGGTTTGCCGTCGGCGTGGGCCTTGTCGATGAACTTGAGGCTCGCATTGAGGAACTCCTCGTCCACCGTCTCCATGCGCTTCTTCGTCAGCGGCCCGGTGTCCTCGATCTTCTGCGTGCCGTCCGGATTGGCCCAGCTGTGCAGCACGCCGCGTGGACCGAACTTCTTCCGGAACTCGGGATCCTTCGGATAGTCCGCGTTCTCCGGCTCCTCTTCGGCGTTCAGGTGGTAAAGGTTCCCGAAGAACTCGTCGAAGCCGTGCACCGTCGGCAGGAACTCGTCGCGATCGCCGAGATGGTTCTTGCCGAACTGACCGGTGGTGTATCCCAGCGACTTCATGACATCTGCAATCGTGGGATCCTCGGGCTGCAGGCCCAGCGGGGAGCCCGGCAACCCGACCTTGGTCAGGCCGGTGCGGATGGGCGACTGTCCGGTGATGAACGACGCACGCCCCGCGGTACAGCTCTGCTGGCCGTACCAGTCGGTGAACATCGTGCCTTCCTTCGCGACACGATCGATGTTGGGCGTCCGATATCCCATGATGCCGTGGTTGTAAGCGCTGACATTGAACCAGCCAATGTCGTCCCCCCAGATGATGAGAATGTTCGGCTTGTTCGTGGGCATGGGATGCATCCTCCTCTTCCTGACGTTGCCTTCCTGGGGTACTGCAGCACTGTCACCGTCTTGATGTGGGCCTGGTTTCTCCAATCGGACTGCCGATCGGGATGGGCGAAGGGGCTTCCACGGAAGCATGCGCAACGACCGTGCGCGGTCTGGTCCTGCGGACTCCGGGGAGGGGGCACGAGGGCGGACCACCTTGTTCCGGCAAGCGCGCGCGGGGCGTGCACGCAAAGGGGATCATACGCCCGGCCTCGCGGGACACGACCCGTCCCGTGTACCGACGGATCGATCACGCGCACGCGAGCCATTCCCCGGCCGCGTGAAAGATCGACCTCAACGCGCTTGGGGGCAGTCAAATGGAAGGGCGCCCCGTTCCATGGGAGGAAAATCGGGCCCCGCGACGAGCGAGGCCGGAGGCCCGGGGACAACGGCATTGACGGACAGTTGGCCAGTCGAAGGAGGCGATTCTGCGCACGGAAACACGGCGCGCGCCGCGCGACTAAGCCGCAACGAGATCCGATGAAGCGCCTGAGTCGAATGCCTGGATCGTCTCGGGCCCTCGGCCCATGACCCGGCTCAGCTCGCGGTGCAGCGCTCGCACCCGGTCGAGATCCCAATCGAACGAAGCGATGGCATCGGTGACGCCCAGGAGGTCCAACGCAATCCGGTCGCGGGCCGACTGGTACCCCGCAAGAGCAGCCGGCGTGCCGACGACGATCGCGCGCGCGAGGAGCTCGGCATCACGCAGGGCATCACTGATTCCCTGCGCGGCGATCGGATCGCGGAAGAATCCGGCATCGCCGACGAGAGCCCAACCGGACCCCCACGCGCGACGCAGGAACCCGCGCTCTCCGGCGAATCCGCGCAAGGGGAACGCGGGCTTCGTTCGCGCAAGACTCCGGGCGAGATCCGGAGTGGACTCATGCAGCACGCGGTCGAACAGCAGCGCGATTCTCCCCGGCGCCTCTTCTCGGAATCGGTCGTCTGGAAGCGACACGAACACGCAGGTGAGTCCGCCGTTTGTTGGAATCGCGCCCGCGCTCACGCCCGGACGGTAGTACCAGTGGTATCCGTCGAGGGCGGGATTCGGCCAGTAGCCGTAGATCACAGCCGCCGCGTGTTGTCCGGCCGCTTCGACGGGACTCCGGACGAGACGAGCGACTCCGGAGTGGATGCCATCCGCACCAATGACCCAACGCGCAGTCACCGGACGCACCCCACCGACGGGATCCGCGACGATTGCACCCTGAATCCCTCCCGCCCCGTCCCGCATCAGGTCGACGACCCGAAGTCCGTGCACGACCCGTGCGCCGGCCGCGCGGGCTGCCGCAGCGAGGATCGGATCGAGCACCGTACGACGGGGCGCCCGCAGCGCATCCACTCCGTCCCGCGCCTGCACCTCGACGGGAAGCGTCTCGTCTCCATAGTGGAACGTGGCACTTCGGACCGGCGGCGTGCCGGCCGCCTCGATCGCCGGGAGCAGTCCCCAGCGATGGAGCTGCACGACGCCGGCGCGCATGAGCGCGTGGGTCGAGAGCGTGTCGCTCCCCTCCGCAGTCCGTTCGACCGCGAGCACGCTGAGGCCCTGGCGCGCGAGGAGCATCGCGGTGGAAGCGCCGGCGGCGCGAGCACCCACCACAACGGCGTCGTAGGAGGATTCCAGATCCTCGAGGCGATTCGATGGCGCGTTCACTCTCGTTTCCCCTTTCGTCACGTGGTCGCCTCTAGGTTTCGTTCACGGAGAGCTTCACCCGCGTGCCGCGCGTAAGGGTGTCGAACACGGCCGAGCGGTTGCGCGATTGCTCCACGAGTTCGCGCAGACGGCTTTCCGGCGCGTCGCCGCGGATCTTGAAGTTCACGCGGAGCTCCTCGTAGCCGTTCCGGACTTCGGGAGACAGGCCGAGGATTCCCAGAAGATCGATGTCGCCTTCGACGGTCGATTCGACTTCGTAAAGCGTGATTCCGCGCGCGGACGCGATGTTCCCGATGCCGGCCGTGAGACACGCGGCGAGCGCGTGAAGCAGAGATTCCGCCGGCGTCGGAGCATTGTCGCGTCCCACGAGCACGGCGGGATGGTCGGCGTCGAACGTGAACTCGCGTTCGTGCTGGCGCTCTTCTCCGGCGCCACTGAACGATTGAATGCGAGTTCGGCTGTGCGTTCCCTGCTGCCAGCGGTTGGTCGCCCGGAACTGAAACTTCCCGAGCGACGGCTGTGCCTTCACGACGTCGAGCGTCGCGAACAGGTTGGGGACATCGACTCCATTCAGGGGCTCGCGCGGGCGGGCGGGTGCGACGGTGGTGGTGCTCATAGCCTGGTCTCCTCGTGCCCCTCGGACCGGGATGGTCGCGATGGGGTCGCGGAGCACTAGGGCACGCGCCGTGCCACGGACAGAACTCGCCTCAAGCGGTTGTGCTACAGTCTGTTGGGTGTCCGTATACGGGTGCGTGCCCGGGTCGAGATCTCATCGTTGACGAAATCTCGTCGCACTTGAAGGCGAGATCTCGTCGCAGTTGGCGAGGTTCCTGTCTATGCTCCGGGCCCAGGCCTCGGACGTTCGGGGGCCGCGCTTGGGGTGCAGCCGCACGCGGGAGATCGCATGGCTGAACAGACAGCGAGACGCATCGACGCGGTGGGCGCGTTGCGGACGGTGGTCGAAGGGACCGCGTCCGAGACGGGCGAGCCGTTCTATCGCGCGCTCGTTCAGAATCTCGCGCGCGCACTCGACACGCGTGGAGCGTGGATCACCGAGTATCTCCCGGCAGTCGAACGGCTGCGCACGCTCGCGTTCTGGTTCGGGGACGGCTGGCTCGAGCCGTTCGAGTACGAGTTCACGGGCACGCCGTGCGAGGTCGCGATCCGCGAAGCGCGCATGATTCACATCCCGGCACGTGTCTCGGACCTCTATCCGGGACCGGCACCCGCGGGCTTTCCCGCCGGCGAAGTGAGCTATCTCGGGATTCCGCTCCTCGACACCGATCGGCGGGTGCTCGGACACGTGGGAGTCGTGGACACGAGGTCCATGCCCGACGAGAACGGACTCGTCCCCCTGTTCGAGATCTTTGCGACGCGGGCGGCGGCGGAGATGCGGCGGCTTCGACTCGAGGGAGAGCTGAGGGACCGGCGCGAGAAGCTCGAGCGTTTGATCGGGAGCACGATGGACGCGATCGTCGAGCTCGACGGCGCTCTTCAAATCACGCGCCTTAACAGCGCTGCCGAGAAGACGTTCTCGCGCTCCGGGAGCGAGGTCTTCGGTCAGAGCATCGAGAAACTGCTCGGTTCGGAGAGCGCGCGCCGGCTCGAGACGCTGGCGCGCGATCTCGACTCGAGGCTCGAGCACGAGCGATCGATGTGGATCCCGGGCGGGCTCATGGCGCAGCCCTCCGGGCAGTCGGAATTCCCCGCCGAAGCGACGCTCTCGCGGTTCGAGATGCGAGGCGAGCCGTTCTACACGCTGATCCTTCGCAACGTGAACGAGCGGGCCGAAGCCGAGCGCACGATCGAGTCGTTGAGCGCCCGCGCCGAGTACCTGCGGGAGGAGCTCGAGGAGGATCACGGATTCGACGAGATCCTGGGGCGGAGCCCGAGCCTCCGGACCGCGCTCAAGAGCGTGTCGCAGGTCGCGGCCACGGACGCGACCGTCCTTCTCCTCGGGGAGACCGGAACCGGCAAGGAGCTGTTCGCGCGCGCGATCCACAACCGGAGCGCGCGGCATGAGCGACCGCTCATCAAGGTGAACTGTGCCGCGATTCCCGCAGCACTCATCGAAAGCGAGTTCTTCGGACACGAGCGGGGCGCGTTCACGGGTGCCACGCAGAGACGCGAGGGCCGGTTCGCCCTCGCCGACGGAGGAACGATCTTCCTCGATGAGATCGGAGAGCTTCCGCTCGAGCTCCAAGGGAAGCTCCTGCGCGTTCTCCAGGAAGGCGAGTTCGAACCGGTCGGCGGATCGCGCACGCGCAAGGTGGACATCCGCGTGCTGGCCGCGACGAACCGCGACCTTGAGCAGTGCGTCCGAAGAGGAGCGTTTCGCGAGGATCTGTACTATCGCCTGAGCGTGTTCCCGCTTCGCCTGCCACCGCTTCGGGAGCGTGGCGACGACGTGGTGCTGCTCGCGGAAGGCATCCTGAGCCGGCTCTCCCGCCGGATGGCGAAAACCGTCGATCCCCTCTCGCCCGGCGATATCGCAGCGCTCAAGTCCTACGCTTGGCCCGGCAACGTTCGCGAACTGCGGAACGTGATCGAGCGGGCCCTCATTACGGCGCACGGGCGTACGATCCACCTCGAACGCGTTCTGCCCGTCGACAGCGGAGCGCTAGAAGACTCGGCCGTAGCAGCCACCGCGATGGCCGACCCGGCCAGTGAGGTCTTGAGTGCCCGGCGGATGCGCGAAATCGATCGCGCGAACATGCTCGCCGCGCTCGAGCGGAGCGGTTGGCGCGTCGGAGGCGGAGGCGGAGCGGCCGACCTTCTCGGCCTCCAGCCGTCCACGTTCAAGTCCCGGATGAAGGCCCTCGGGATCGAGCGTCCGCGAAAGGCCTGAGTCCATCCCACCAAATCGCTGGACGACACTCCGGCTCGGACGTACTTTCGTTCCTCCGAAGCCCCATCTCATTCCCGTGGGTCTGAACCTTGTCATGACGAAACCTGTCCGAGGCCCCCGACTCGTTTCTCTCCAGCGCGTGCGTGTCCTCGCATGCGCCGCCGCGATCGTGCTTGCCCCCGCGGTCGCGTTTGCTCCTGTGCTCTTTTCTGCCGAGCCCGCCCCGCCCGACGCGGCCTACCGCGACGAAACCGCGCGCATCGTGGGCGCGGCGATCACGAGCGATCGCGCATGGACCCGCCTCTCCGAGCTGTGTGACGGAATCGGACATCGTCTCTCGGGATCGAAGTCGCTCGAGCGCGCGGTCGTGTGGGCGCGCGATGCGATGCGGGCGGACGGGCTCGACTCGGTCTGGCTCCAGCCCGTGCGCGTGCCGTACTGGCGACGCGGTCCCAAGGAGACCGCGGAAATCCTGGGCAAGACGAACCAGCGGCTCGACGTCCTGGCGCTCGGCCGGAGCGTCGGGACGCCGAAAGGCGGTCTCACCGCCCCGGTTGTCGCGGTCTCGAGCTTTCACGAGCTCAACTCGCTCCCCGCGAGTGCCGTGAAGGGAAAGATCGTCCTCTACGATGTGCCATTCACGAAGTACGGGGAGACGGTGCGCTACCGCTCGAACGGCGCCCGGCGCGCCGCCGCGCGCGGCGCGGTCGCCGTCCTCGTGCGCTCCGTGACGCCGACGAGCCTCCGCACGCCCCACACGGGAACCACGTCGGCCTATCCGGACAGCTTCCCGAAGATCCCCGCGGCCGCGGTCACGCTCGAGGACGCCGCGATGATCCGGCGCCTGATTGCGCGCGGGGAGCAGGTGCGCGTGCGGCTCGAGATGCACCCGGACACGCTGCCCTGGGCGCTCTCTCACAACGTGATTGGCGAACTGCGCGGGCGCGAGCGACCGGAGGAGGTCGTGGTCGTGGGCGGACATCTCGATTCCTGGGACGTGGGCCAGGGAGCGCAGGACGACGGGGGCGGATGTGTCATCAGCATGGAGGCGCTGCGCCTCCTCAAGGACCTGGGCTTGAGGCCGCGGCGCACGCTTCGCTGCGTGCTGTGGACGAACGAAGAGAACGGCATCGAAGGTGGAAAGGCCTACGCGAAGGAGTACGGCTCGCGCAACCGGCACGTGGCGGCGATCGAATCCGACGGCGGCGTCGAGCGCCCGGTGGGCTTCAACGTGAGGATGTTCCGCGTCGGCACGGACTCGACCGACACGACGCGTACGCAGGTTGCGCTCGGTCGCCTCAAGCCGTTCGGACCGCTCCTGGCAGGCATCGGGGCGGGAACGATCGGTGACGCGGGCGGCGGGGCCGACATCGAACCTCTCATGAAGCTCGGCGTTCCCGGCGTCGAGCACCAGACGACGATGGCGAACTACTTCGACTGGCACCACACGCATGCGGACATGATGGACAAGGTGGATCCGGTCGAGCTCAGGAAGAACGTGGCGGCGATGGCCGTGATGGCCTACGTGCTCGCCGAGATGCCGGGAACGCTCGCGGACTCGCCGGCCGTTCCCGCTCAGGCTCCCGGCGCCGCCGCAGGCACCGGCGCCGGAGCGCGTTCCTCGCGGGTGACGAACCAGTAGATCGCAAAGCAAGTTGCCGCAAGTGCCGCGGCCATGAAGAACGCGACTCCCGGGATGTACGGGCGCGACGTCGGAGAAGAGAAGCGCCCGAAGAGCTGCGTCATGAGCACGGGGCCCACGATCGTGCTCAGCCCGTAGAGGCTTGCGACCGCGCCCTGAAGCTCCCCCTGCGCGTCGTGCGGAATCCGGTGCGACATGAGCGCGTTCGTGTTTGGCATGACCTGCGCGCCGAAAAACCACGTCGCGAGCCACGCGAACATCATCCAGCTTTGTGTCGCGGTCCCGTATCCGATGTAGCCGACGCCCGCGACGGCGATGCCGAGGAGCGCCGCACGCCGTTCCCCGAGGCGCGGCGTCAGGTAGCGGAGGAGAACCGCCTGGCTCAGCACCATGACGACACCCGCGAGCGCAAGCGAGGCGCCGATCAACTGCTCCGACCAGTCGAACCTGAGCTTCGTGTAGTACGTCCACGTCGCCGGCATGACCTGGTGCGCCATCTGCCACAGGAAGAACGCGCCCAGGAGTCCCAAGACGACGGGATACTTCCGGATCTGAAGGAGTGTGCCGAGCGGGTTCGCGCGCCGCCAGTTGAACGCGCGACGCTTTCCCGGAGCGAGCGACTCGGGGAGCACGAAGAAACCGTAGAGGAAGTTGAGGAGGCTCAATCCGGCCGCGAAGAAAAACGGCACGCGCAGTCCGAACCCGCTCAGGAGCCCGCCGAGAGCGGGCCCCAGGATGAACCCGGCTCCGAAGGCGGCACTGATGAGACCGAAGCTCTGCGCGCGCCGTGCGGGCGGCGTGACGTCGGCGACGTACGCGTACGCGGGCGTGAACGATGCTCCGGCGATGCCCGCGATTGCCCGCCCGACAAAGAGCCACGCGAGCGTCGGTGCAAAGCCCATGACGATGTAATCGAGACCGAGCGCCCCGACCGCCGCGAGCAGCACCGGGCGCCGGCCGAAACGATCGGAGAGGCCTCCGAGGATCGGCGCGCACAGAAACTGAGTGAACGCGTAGACGAACGCGAGCCACCCGCCGTCGATCGCAACGCGGCTCACCGACTCCCCGGTGAGCTCCATCAGGAGCCGGGGGAAAATCGGGATCACGAGGCCGAACCCGATCGTGTCGAGGAGGACGGTGATCGCGACGAAGATGAGCGCGTGTTTGCCGGGCGGGCGGCGGGCGAGGGGCGGCATGGCCGCCATTCTAGTCAGGAAAGTGACCGAAATGGGATCGGGAGCGATCTCGCGACCGCTCCCGTCCACTCGGCGCCCACGGCGGCCAATCCCCCAGAATGGTCCTCCGCGAGCGCCTGTCCTGGCCAGCACGGCCGAAAGGAGGCGACCAGACCAACCCAGCCGTTCCTGAACCAGCGCGTGCCGGCGATACATTCGCGCCCGGGCAATTCCCGGCGTGGGAGGCCTGGAGGTTCGTGCCCCCGCGGGCGCTTCCTGTTACCCGTCCTGTTAGTCTCACTTCCGCCGGGATTGTTACACCGCGATTCCCCTGCTAGGCTTCCACAGGCATCCCCAGCCGACCCGACACCCGGAGAATTCTCATGCCCCGAAAGCTTGCGGGACCGGAAGAGATGTTGCTCTCCCGGCTTCGCGCCGGGGATGAGTCCGCGTTCGCCTCCCTCGTGGATGAGCTGCACGGAAAGCTCCTTTCGCTCGCCCGCACGTTCACCCGATCCCCCTCTCTGGCCGAGGACATCGTGCAGGAGACGTGGTTTGCGGTGATTCGGGGCCTGCCGGCCTTCGAGGGCCGTTCCGCACTTCGAACCTGGGTCTACGGGATCCTGATTCGGCGTGCCCGGACGCTCGCCGTGCGCGAGAGCCGTGAGGCCCGGCGCATGGAGACCCTCAACCCGTCCGTGAACGGGGACGCGGGCACGGTGGAGTGGGAGCCGGGGATGGGAAGTCTCGGACTTTGGGAGAAGATCCCCCGTCCGTGGCCGATCGAGGACCCGTCCGAGATCTATCAGAGCCAGGAGGCCCTGGGCGTCGTCCGGACGGCCATCGAGCTCCTCCCGGAGGCCCAGCGGCAGGTGCTGCTCCTCCGGGACGTCGAGGGCCTGTCGGCCCTGGAAGTTTGTAATGTTTTGCAATTGAGCGAGACTAATCAGCGGGTGCTTCTGCACCGTGGGCGCGCGCGCATTCGACGGGCGCTCGATCGTTATTTGCGGGAGGGTGCACTCCCCCCGCCTCCCGCACCCCCCAGCGCTGCCCCCACCGGAGGTCGTCGATGAACTGTGTCGAGGCAATCGACCGGATGGCGGACGACCTCGAGGGGCATCTCAACGGGCTCATTCGCCCCGAGTTCGAGGCGCACCTCGTCGCCTGCGGCCCGTGTCGCAGGTACCGCGACCAGCTCGGACTCACCCTCAGGGCCATCCAGCAACTGCGCAACGACACCGCCACGAGCCCGCAACGCTCCGCCCTCATCGATCGCTTCCGGAAGGAATGGAAGTCCGCCCACGCGGACGACTAGCTTCGAGGACTCGCTCCGACGACTGGCTCCAAAGTTGCGCCGGTCGCTGTAACGAACCGACGGTTGCGATGACTAAACGGTGACACCCCGACGCCAACCTGCGATTTCACCTGGGGGTTCACCCATGAGACTCCTCTTTTCGGTTCTCGGCCTCGCCTCGCTCACGCTCGTTCTCCTGTGGGCTCTTTCCGGAGCTCCCCGCGTTCAACCGCTCGCCGCCGATCCGATCACGGCTCCGGAGGCGGCTTCGTCCGGCCACGTCCATTCGCACGATATGGACGAGGCCGCGATGAAGAAGTGGGCCAAGGAGTACTGGGCGACGCACCCGCGCGTCGGAACCGACCTCACGCCCGCGGCAGGATCCGCCCCGAATCGCACGCTTGGTGTCGACGCCACCGTGCTCGCCACCGGGACGTTCTTCGATGCGGATGGAGACATCGGGACCGCGATCGACACGGTCAAGATCAACGTGGGCGACACGGTCCAATGGATGCTGAGCGACGGAATCCATTCGGTGACGAACGGGAACGGGACGATGGATCCGGAGGCGGGATTGATGTTCAACGCGCCGCTCGACATCGAGAACAGCACGTTCACGTTCACGTTCACCTCGGCGGGCGTCTTCCCGTACTTCTGCGTGCCGCACGAGTTCTTCGAAATGAAGGGTGTCGTCCAGGTGTCGGGCCTGACCGACGTCCCCGCGCCTCCACTCAGCGGAACGATTGGCTTCGCGTCGCTGCCGCAGCCGAATCCGACGCGCGCCGGAGTCCGGTTCTCGTTCGCACTTGCCGAGCGCGGACGCGTGCGCGCGGACGTCGTCGACGTGCGGGGGCGCTACGTCGCCACGATTCTCGATCGCACATTCGACCCGGGCACCCACGACGCGGTCTGGGACGGACGCGGTGCGGCCGGACCCGTGGCCGCGGGCGCGTACTACTTGAGGCTCATGGTGCCGGGCTACATGGGAGGGAAGACCTTCGTCATCACACGCTGATCGGACCCCCCGAAGCAGCAGGCCGGCCCGGGTTCATTCGGACCGGCCTGTTCGCTTTTTGGCGGCGGCGCGGGTGGGCTCGAGCGTCAGCGCCCCTGCGCCGTGAGCGCGTCCCAGTTCATGAGGAGCGTGAATGCATCCTGCCGGTTCTGCTCGGTCTGAAGTCCGAACAGGAAGCGCTGCAGGTCCGGCGTCACACCGATCGCGGCCACGTCGTCCGGGACCTTGAACAGGAACCGCGCCTCCCCTGCTTCGAGCGTCGCTCCGCTGCGCACCGCGATGGCGTAGACCGCCACTCCGTCCCCGTAGAGGATCTCACGACCGTCCGCTCGCCACCCGGCTCCGAACGCACCGTTTCTCGTCAGGCGGATCTTGTTCCCCGGAGTGGGAAACGACTGGGCGTAGAGCTCTGGGCGCCCGGTCTCGGTGGAGGTGTAGATCATCCACCTCCCGTCCGGGGAAACCGCCCCGGCGCCTTCAGCGAAGCGCGAGTTCAGATAGGGAACCGGCTTTCGATCACCCTCGAGCGGAATGAGCCACACGTCTTGATTCGTCTGGGGGTCGAGCTGTTGAAAGAGGATGTACTTCCCGTCATCCGTCCATTGCAGTGCGGACTTGAAGGGATTCCCCGACTCGTAGAGCACCTCCTCGTCATCGCTGCCGTCGGCGGATCGGATGTAGAGCTGCTGCCCGCCCCCGCGCACGCTCGTGTAGGCGAGCTTCCGGCCGTCCGGTGACCACTGGAGGTTGAAGCGCTGAATCCCATCGAAGGTGAGTCGCGTCAGGGTCCCGTGGTTCGCGTCGGCGATCCAGACATCGGAACTCGTCGACGTCGTGTTCCGAACAATTGCAATCCGACCTCCGTCGGGACTGAGCACGAACTCCGTGTACTGCGCCGGAGGAATCGGGAAGACTCCCTGCTCGCGACCGTCGCGCCCGTACCAGACGGCGCGGGCGGAAACCACCCGGGCGGCGGGAAAGAGCAGGACCCCGTTGCCCGAGCTCGCGATCGGACTCGTTCCGAGAGTGTTGAGGTCCGCCGGGGCATCGCCGATCGGCACGGGCGCCCCCTTCGTCCTGAGCGACCCGGGATCGACGCGTTGCGCGATCAACGAACGATCCCGGACGTAGACGAGGTGGTTCGGAGGAACGAACACCGCCCCGGATTCCGCCGCGATGACCTTCGTCCGCTTTCGCTCTCCGAGGGTGCCGAGCCAGGTGTCGAGCTTGTTCTCCTTTCGCGGAAGCGACGTGAACGTGTACCGGCGTCCGTCGTCGAGGAATCGAGGGGCCCGGTGTCCGGTTTCGCCGGCGGCGGAATCGAGGACGGACTCCTGAACCGGCTCGCCTCCGGTCGCGCTCACGCGGAAGATCGGCCCCTGGTTCGTCGGGGCGAACAGGATGATGCCGGACTTTCCCCAGGTCCCGCCTCGCGCATCGGGCGCGTCGCACAGGACCTGTGGGGTGCCGCCCGTCACCGGAATCGTCTTGAGCTTTCCATCCGAGAAGTACCCGATCGACTTCCCATCCGGCGACCAAAACGGAAGTCCGACCGAGTTCGACACGAGTTCCGCCCCCGCCCCGGGAATCGGCCGCGCGTCGAGCGCATCCAGGGGCCGCATCCAGAGCTGACCCGCCTGCGTCGAATCGGCGACGCACATGACGAGGTTCCGGCCATCCGGAGAGAGTGCGGCATCCGCCGGGCGCGTCGACGTATTGAGCCCGGGTGGTCCGAGAATGCTCGTGCGCAGAACGCCCGAGCTCGGGGCACGACCGAGACGGCCGGGAAGGACGAAAGAGGCGACCGCCGCGACAACTGCGGCGGCCGCCACCGCCCACGGAATCCAGGACAGACGACCACGCGTCTCCGTTGAAGCCGTCCAATCGCCCGCAAGCGAAAGTCCCGGCGACGAGGCCTGACGCCCGCCTGCCGCTCCACCGGGTCTCAAGGCCACGCCCGAGGCGCCCAGAGAGACGATCTCGTCGAGCTCCACGCGAGCGTCGCCGATGTCGCGCAGGCGTTTCTTCGAGTCCTTCTCGAGGCAGCGACGAAGAAGCTCGCGCACGCGCACGGGCGTCTTCGGAGGGAGGGCGCTCCAATCCGGCTCGCGCTCGAGGATCCTCGCCACCGTGTCCGAAACGGTTTCGCCCGAGAAGAGCTGGCGCCCGGTCAGGCACTCGTACAGAACGCATCCGAACGACCAGATGTCGGTGCGGCGGTCGACGGGCTTGCCGCGCGCCTGTTCGGGACTCATGTAGGCGGCGGTCCCGAGGATCACGCCCAGCTCGGTCGCCGCGTAGGTCATGGTCGGGGAGGCGGAGAGGCCGATGTCGGACGTCGAGGTGTTGCCGGTCTCGCCCTTCGCGAGTCCGAAGTCGAGGATCTTGACGGTGTCGGACGGCGTGATCATCACGTTCCCAGGCTTGAGATCGCGGTGAACGATGCCGCTTTCGTGTGCGGCCTCGAGGGCCGCGGCCATCTGGCGCGCGACGTCGAGCGCTTCGTTGAGTGGCAGCGGTCCCCGTTGGAGACGATCCGCCAGGGTCTCCCCTTCGACGAATTCGAGAATGAGGTGGCGCTGACGTCCGGTCACTTCGACGCCGTGGATCGTGGCGATGTTCGGATGGCTGAGCGCGGCGAGGAGTCGCGATTCCCGCTCGAAGCGCGCGAGGCGTTCCGGATCCTCCGCGAAAGCCTCGGGCACGGCCTTGATCGCGACATCCCGTCCGAGTCGCGAATCGTGCGCGCGGTGGACTTCGCCCATCCCGCCCTTGCCGAGCGGTCCGAGCACTTCGTAGGGCCCGATCATCGTGCCGGGGGTCAATCCAGTGGCGGGCATGCGGGGACTCTAGCACGCTCCGGCGGGAGCCGGTGCGCGCGCGCTCGTCGAGCTACGGAATGGACTCGGCGTAGCGGCGGAAGAAGCTCGTGTTCTTCCAGGTCGGACGCGATGCGGTGTTCGCGATCTCGGTCGTGAGACGCGTAACGAAGTGGATGATCCGGACCGGTGCCTCGCGATCGAACGGCTGATCGAGGTCGTCCGACGGGCGGTGATAGCGCTCGCGAGTCCACTTGCGGAGCGTGGAGTCCTGGGGCGAGCCGGGGACTGCGCCCGCACTGAAAGCGAGCGCGGGAATTCCTGCGCGGATGAAGTTGTACTGGTCGCTCCGGATGAAGAGATTCCGGTCGGGCTGCGGGTCGGGAATGACGTCAACTCCGGTTTCGGTCGCCACCCGACGGGCCAGATCTCCGAGACTCGACTCGCCCACGCCATGCACGACGACGTGCACGAACGGCACGATGGGAAGCACCATGTCCACGTTCACGTTCGCGACGATCGAAGGGGCCGGGACCGTGGGACGGCGCGTGTAGTAGTAGGAACCGAGCAGCCCCTTCTCCTCTCCGGTCACGAACGCGAAGACCACGCTTCGGCGAAGCGGCGGGCCCTCCTTGAGCTTCCGCGCAACCTCGATGAGCTCGGCAATGCCCGAGGCGTTGTCCATCGCACCGTTGTTGATCGAGTCCCCCGCCACCGGAGCGCCCACCCCGAGGTGGTCGAGGTGACCGGTCAGCACGACATTCTCGCGCGAGAGCGGATTCGTCGCTGCCGGTAGCACGGCCACGACGTTCTGCGATTCCACGACCTCGCGATCGTAATGCACGCGCGCGCGCACCTTCGGAGCGAGATCGAAAGAAGGCAGCGCACTGCCGGAGTCGGCCATCGTGAGCAGCGCGTCGAAGGTGTGCGGCGCGCCGTCGAACAGCCGCTGGGCGTGCGCTGGATTCCAGGAGATCGCCACCTGCTGCCCCCCGCGCTCGTCCACTTCCGGGTCGGCGAGGCTCATGCCCGGCGTGAAGCGCTGCGCGGCGGCGCGCTCCCAGTTGAGATCGGAGTGGCGTGGATTGCGAATCTGGGTCATCCCGATCGCCCCGGCTTCGCGCAGCCGCGCCCAGCGCTCGGCGCTCGACTGGGCGTGCGAGCGACGGGGCTCGGTCACGGACTCGGGCGCGCCCTGGATGAAGACCGCGATGCGGCCCTTGAGATTCGCCTTCGCGACGTCGTCGTAGCCCTGGTCGGGAACGGAGATCCCGTAACCCGCGAACACCGCCCGGGCCTCGATCTGCTCGGGCGCGTCGATCGACATCTGGAGGGTCGCGTCGCGACCGAGCTCGAGCCTCTCCGTGCGATTCGGGAACACGAGCTCGAGCGAGCATTCCGATTCGCGCACACGGCGGGTCACGAACGAAACGGGCTGCAGGTAGCTCCCTGCCGCACCGGGCTCGAGCCCGAGCGTGCGGAACTGTTCGGCGACGTACTCCGCGGCCCGGCGATGCTCGGGACTGCCGGTCTGGCGGCCTCGCATCGCGTCGCTCGCCAGGTACTGAAAGTTCGTGAACCAGCGCGCGAACGTGGAGTCCGCGCCGCCTTCCGTGGTCGTCGCGGTCGGCGTCGTTCCAACGGGCGTCGCGCCGATCATGGCGACGGCAACCGCGGCGAGCATCGGAACGGCGCGGCGCAGGGCCTTCGAGGAGGGGAGAGAAGCGAACATGGCGGGCACTATAGCATCCGGCGCCCGCCCGTGTCCGCACGTGCCTTTCGACGACCGACTAGAACGAGAACATGACTCCGAGCTCCGGAGCATAGTCGGTCGCGTTCGGCGTGAGGCCCAAGCCCGTGTTCGCCTTGAGGAAGATGCTCGGCGCGAAGTGCCACTGCACTTCCGTGATGAGCTCCACTTCGTCGAGCTGATTCCCTTCCACGACCCCGACGACCCGCCACGCAGGCGACAACCGCCGCAGATATTCGATGGCGTACTCGCCCCACTCGAACTTCCGCTCCGCCCGCGTGTACTCGACGGCCGCGCGCACGGTCATCGTGCCGAAGCCGTAGCCGCGCACGGCGCCGAACCCGAGCTTGTACTCCCAGTCGGGCGTGCCGACGAGGCCCGGGTTCTTGTTCGTGGGAAACACCGTCTCGAAGTAGGAGAAGAGCTCGGGGCGGCCCGGATTCTCGCGCTGCAGGCGCCAGCGGAGCTGAGCCTCGACGTCGCCGAGTCCGTACTGTTCGACTTCGTTCGGCATCGCCGACGGATCCGACGACTTCGTGAGCTCGGTCGAGATCACGGCCGCTTCGAGCTCGACCGCCAGGTTCTCTCCGACGCCGTAGCCGAGGAACAGGAGCTGCTCGGACGCCGTGTAGCGTCCGCGATAGTCCTCGCCTCCTTCGTAACCGATCTCGCTCGGCTTGTACTCGAAATTGCCGTCCGAGTACCACTCGGTGAACGGATACACGAGCAGCTCACCCTTTCGGACATACGTTCCGAACATCGAGACAGGAACACCGGTGCCGCGGTCCTTGAGATAGCGCGGCAGTTCTTCGGTTTCGCGCGCTTCGACCGGCGAGGATCCGGCGGGCGTTACAGCGAGCGGGACAGGGAGCGCAATGAGGGCCATCGCGCAGCGACTCAGGGATCGCATGGCAACCTCCTTCGCGGGGGGAATGCATGGGCGGGGCTGCCGGGCAACGAGGCGTGGGACGAGGCGCCGCGGCCCTGGGCTGGGCCGTCCACAGGTCGAGCTACCCGCCCGGGAGAGGGGCAGGTTCCGAAAATCGCGCTACGAGCCGACCGAGTGAGTTCACCTGCCGCCCGAGGACGCCGGGGCCGCCCCCGGCACCGGAGCGGCGAGCGCCAGTCTTTCCGCGTCGCTCAGATCCCTTCCGAGCACGTGCTTCACGCCGGCCTCGAGCACTTCGTCCCGTCCGGCCATGACTCCCGCGCGGGTGGGCACGACGACGAGATCCGGAACGATCCCGACTCGTTGCGTCGGTCTTCGATCGGGATAGAACACGCCGATCCCGCTGATGATGGCGCGCTGCCCGCCGGGAAACGGGACCGAGGAAGCGTTTCCATCGGCTCCGGCGGTCGTGCTTCCGACGACCACGGCCTGCGGAGCGGCACGAAACGCCATCGAGTGGTATTCGGCCGAGCTCTGGGTGATCTCGTCGACCAGGATGAGCACGCGGGCCTCGAAGTGTGGGGGCTTCGGCTCGAGCGCGAGCGGCTGGGTCCACACGAACGTCCCGGGGTTCTTGAGGTCTCCGTTCGTGAACCGCACGAATTCCGTCCTCGCCGGGACGAGACGCTGCCCGAGTGTGAACACGATGAAGTCGTTCGGGTAGTTCCGGCAGTCGAGGATGAAACACCGCGCGCCCGCCGCTTCCTTCACGTAGCGCTCGGAATCGTCTCGCTTCACGGTCGAGAGCTTGAGATACGCGAGATCCTCGCTCAGCCTCCGGAACGTCTCGCCGTCGTGGTCGTGCGTGAAGCGCTCGGTGGCGAGCTTCGCGCGCTGGACCGTGACTTCCGCGACGCGGCCCTCGCGCTCCCGAAGCAGCCGGACGGGCCCGCAATCCCCCCGCGTGAGCACGCGTGCGATCTCGCGTCGGAGGGTCGGCTCGTTCGAAGCCCCGTAGTACGGTCGCCAGCGCTCGAGGAGAGTCGCCACCGGAGTTCCATCGACGGCCTGAATCACGTCCCCCGACCGAAGATCGAGGCTCGACGGTGCGGGGCCCGCACCGTCGGGGTTTCGGACTTCCGTGACCACGGCCTCATTCCCCAGGAAGCGGATCGTCACGGGGACCTTGCACTCGCCCCGCGGCGGACGCTGGTCCACTGCGCTCCACAGGTTCACGTGACCGTCGTGGACTCGCGCGCACAGGGCGAGGAGTGCGAGCTTGTAGTCCTCCGAGGATCCGGCCGACCAGAGACGCGGAACGAACTCGGCGAGGACTCCGTCCCAGTCTTCGTCCATCACGTCGCGATACGGAAACCAGTATTCGATGATGTTCCAGAAGCGAAACAGCGCGAGCAACCGGTAGCCGGCGTCGGGACTCTCGAACCAGTCGTAGTTGCTCTCGTTCGCGAAATCCGGATTGCCGACACCCGGCATGAGCGCGACATAGAACTGGTCGCTGTCGGCATCGCGATTGACGCGGATCGACTCGAGACGCCGCACGAGATCTTCGCCCAGGCGCGCGCGATCGGAGATCCAGTCGACCCGCGGAGTGAGATGCACGTCGGTCGCGGGCTCCGCGCACGGGTTACACGCGGGCGGATCGCCGATTTTCGCGAGCCAGCGGTCGATCGCGGCCTGCGCGGCCGCGCGATCCCGGGCCGCGAGAACGTCGGGCAGCACGCGGAAGAGCTCGTAGTCCCAGTGGAGCTGTGCCGCCGTCACGCGGGGATGGTGATACTTGACGAATCCCCACACCTTCCCGAGCGTGACGAGGTTCGCGATCTGAAGATCGGAAAGCGGCGTCTCGCTCGTCACCCTCGATCCCGCGTCGAACTCGTGATCGGTGTCGACCGCGGCCGGAGTCCGGACGAGCACCGGGGCTTCGGCGAGCGGACGGCCGTCCACGAACAGGCCGATGTCGTCCGCCCACACGGTTCCCGTCCCGGCGAGGAGAAAGCCGAACACGATCTTCTGCGCGCGCGGGTCGAGCGGAAGCTCGATCCGGTGCTCCTTCCAGTCGCTCGTTCCCGCGAGCTTTCGCTGCTGCATGTTGTCGAACTGCACGCTCGTGGCCCGGCTGTCCTCGCGCAGCCAGAATCCCGTGAAGTCGGAGACGTTCTCGTACTTGAGCCAACCGCGGAGCTCGAGCTTCGATCCCGTGAAGTCGACCGGAAGGCTGAACGTCATGGAAGAGAACGGATAGTCGCTCGACGCGTCGCGCACGATGCGTCCGGAGACCTTCCCACCGTGCGCGACCGTGCTGTCGAACGCGAGGGTCGCGGCGGGACCGCCTCCCCAGCCGTGCTTCTCCCCGAGCCGCGCGCAGCTCTCGAAGTTCATGCATCCCGGCTGGACGTCACGCAGCGGTGCGTCTTCCGGGGCGGCGCGACCGCAGGGTGCCAGGATGACGGTCAGTGTGAGGGCGGCGGCGAGCGCGAGGGGGCGCTCGAGGGGCAGCGTTCTCATGGCGGCCTCCGGGCTGGGCGGATCGGGACCCGTGCGAGAACGGCATGACTCGCGGCCCCATATCGAGGGTCGTGCTCACAAGATTGAGGATGGGCGCCGAACCCGCAAGCCCCGCAACGGGTTGGGCGAAAAACCGATCGCTCGCCCCGAAGCGGCGGGGGCCCGAGACTTGCCCGGGGTCATCCTCAATGTGTGAGCACCCCCCAACCCTTGCGAAGGTTCGAACTATCCCAAGTGCAAATGCCCCTCAACCTTCAACCCTTCCGAAGCCGACTCCGCCCCGGCGCCCTGGTCCTGGCAACACTCTTCGTCCTGGGCCTGGGGACCCTCCTCGCGCGCCGGCCCTCGGCGGCTCCCGAGCCATCGCGTCCGGTCTGCGACGTCCCGTTCTCGAACCTGAACTCGCAGATCTACATGCGGGGCACGGCGAACCAGTCCGACTCCCTCTGGGTCGTGCTCGACACGGGCGCAAGCGCTCACGTGATCGACGAGAGCCTCGCGGTGCGCATGCGGCTTCCGCTCTCCAACCCGCACGAGTCCCACGGGGCGGGCGGCTCGCAGCGGAGTCACATGGCGCGGGACGTCACGACGCGCTTCGGCTGCATGGAGTACAAGGACTCCCGGATCGCAACGATTCCGATGGCGCCTGTGAGCGCCCAGGCCGGGCGGAATCTCGACGTCATCCTGGGCTACCCGCTGCTCTCGAAGTGGGTCGTCGAGGTCGACTACGCCGCGGAGCGCCTGCGCTTCCACGATCCCAAGAAGTTCAACTACCGGGGGAACGGCGCGAGCCTCCCGCTCGAGTTCATCGAGAACCTTCCGTACATCGAAGCGGAGATCGAGCTCCCGGGCCGCGCCCCCGTGCGGGGACAGTTCGTGCTCGACACGGGCTCCTCGACCACGCTCATCCTCGCTCCCGCGTTCGTCGAGAAGACGCGCGCGCTCGAGACGCTGTCACGTAGCGTCGAAACCTCAGGACGCGGCGTGGGCGGCGCATCGTCGAGCGTGGCCGGACGCATTGCGGCGATCACTCTCGGCGGCTACCGGCTCGAATCGCCGACGGTCATGTTTCGGCGCCCCGGTCCAGGAGGCGTGAGCGCACACGGATCGGCCGGGAACATCGGCGGCGCGATCCTCAAGCGCTTCCGCGTGTACTTCGACTACCCGAGGAAGCGCATGATCCTCGAGCCGAACGCGCGGCTCGGCGATCCGTTCGAGATCGACATGACCGGGTTCCAGCTCGCCGCAAGTCCCGGGCAATCCGGATTCCGGGTCGCGCGGGTCGCGCCGGACACTCCCGCTGCGGAGGCCGGGGTCGCCGAAGGGGACATGCTCGTGAGCGTGGACGGGCGTCCGGCCAACGAGATCGGGATCGCGAAGATCCGCGAGAGCTTCCGGGTCCCCGACCGCACGTATGCGCTCGCGTTCCTCAGGGGCGAGAGGACGATTGAAGTCCGTCTGACGACCCGTCGCATCGTCTAGATTCCGGTTGAACGCCCCGGTGGGCGGGCTGAAGATTTGTCGGCCATGCTCCGCGCCCGCCCCCGCCACCCCTGGCTGCGTCTGCCCCCGCGATCCGCGCTCCTCGCGCTTGCGCTCGTCCCGGGCAATCCCGCGCAGTTCCCGGATGCGGTCCGGCCCCCCGGCCGGCATGATCCGCTCCCAGGAATCGTCCGCCGCATGGATCACTACTTCCAGAAGCACGAAGTCGACGGCGTGACGATGGACTGGCGCTACGAGATCAATCCGACCGAGGAGATCCGCCAGACCGTCGTCTGCCAGGTGCTCGGGTATGCGGAGCTCTACCGGCTCCATCCGAAGCCGCGCCTCCGCAAGGAGATCATCGAGCACGCGGACTATCTGCTCGCGCGGCTCGACGACGTGCGCTCGCACGGTCCGTTCGACGGCATGCTCGCGTATTGCTTCTGGGCCGCGTACGAGGCGACGGGCGAACAGCGATACTTCGACGCCGCACGGCTCGTGACCGACGAGATGCTCGCGATTCCGACTTCGCAGTGTCTCCTGAACGGCGGGCTCATGGTCGCGATGGGAACCGCCGCCGATGCGAAGCTCACGGGTAATGCCGCGTCCGCGACGAAGACGCGGGACATCGTGACGCAGCTCTTCCCTTATCAAAACGACGACGGGAGCTTCCCGCACTGGTGCCCGGGATCGAGCGACATCCATTACACGGGCTGGATGGGAATGGAGCTCATCCACATCGGCCGCATGACCGACGATGCGCGGATCGAGCCCCTGCTCCGGAGCATGACGACGTTTCTCGAGGGCCGGATCGGACCCGACGGCCGCTCGATCTACGAAGGACCGTGCGACTGGGAGCCGCGCTGCATCCGCTACTACTACAGCCGCGCGAGCGGCTGCGGCTACGACTACGACACGCGCGGCTGGACCGTCGAGCCCGCCTACACCGTCCTCGTGTTCGATCACGCGGGCTCGCTCTTGTACCCGCGCGTGATGGATTTCCTCCTCTCGATCGAGAATCGGGGAACGTTCGCGGACATGTACGACTACTGGCCGCCGCCCGATGACCCGCAGTACCCGTGGAGCATCGCGGACACGTCGGCGGTCAACATGAGCGTCATGTTCTGGGCGTTCACGACGGCCCTCGTGGATCGGAAGCTGCGCGGAGAGAACGTTGCGCTCGAGTCGGGCGACGAGGAGGCCGGGGACCCGGTCACCGCGGTCGATCCGGAGGACCGATCCGGGAAGCACGGGCGCGGACTCGAGCTTGCCGTCGCGCCGAATCCGGCTCGGGGTCCGTGCCGGATGAGCTTCGTGTTGAGCACGTCTGCGAGCACGTCCCTCACCGTTCTCGACGCCAGGGGCCGCAAGGTGAGACGGATCGATCTCGGCCGAGTCGACGCGGGACCGGGCTCGATCGGTTGGGACGGGTGCGACGACAAAGGAACCCCGGTGCCGGGCGGCGTGTATTTCGCTGCGCTTCACGCGGGCCCGGAGGCGCAGGTCATTCGTTTTGTTTGGTTACGCTGACTCACCCGCGGACCGTCGCACGACGGCCGCGTCCCTGAACGGAGAGCTTCACAAGGAGAGAAGATGAGCACGACCCAGATTCCGGACATCGATGCACTCAAGACGCGCTTGAAGAACGTGTGGATGGCGGGCGACTTCGGCGTGATCGCGCGCGTCGCGGCCGAAGCCAGCCACCAGATCATCGGGCGGCTCGACATCACTCCCGGCATGAAGATCCTCGATGTCGCGTGTGGCACCGGCAACTCGGCGATCCCCGCGGCCCAGCGTGGCGCCGAAGTGATCGGCATCGACATCGCACCGAACCTGCTCGAGCAGGCGCGAGCGCGCGCGAAGGAAGCGGGCGTGTCCGCGCGCTTCGAGGAGGGGGATGCCGAGAAGATCGCCTATCCCGACGCGAGCTTCGACGCCGTCGTCACGGTGTTCGGAGCGATGTTCGCCCCCCGTCCCGACCTCGTCGCCTCGGAGCTCAAGCGCGTGGTCCGAAAGGGCGGAAAGATCGTGATGGGCAACTGGACTCCCCGCAGCCATCCCGGCGAGATGTTCAAGCTCAACGGGAAGTACATGGCTCCGCCTGCGGGGATGACGCCGCCTGTGCTCTGGGGCGACGAGGAGACGGTGCAGGAGCGCTTCCGGGAAGGCATCTCCGATCTCAAGATGACGCCGCGCATCACGCCGTTTCCATTCGACGGCGACGTCGCGGGGATCGTGCAACTGTTCATCGAGTACTTCGGGCCCACGAAGAAGACGTACGAGAGTCTCGATGCCTCCGGACAGGAGGCGTTCCGCAAGGACCTCGAAGCGCTCTGGGCCAAGAACAATCGCGCGACCGACGGGACGGTCCGCACGGACAACGAGTTCCTCGAGGTGATCGCGACGCGGGCCTGAGCCGCCTCGAGCAGGACTGACGCCGGGCCTGGCCCGGCCACTTCCTGGACACCCGGCGGGCGCGCGGCCCTCTTTCTTGCCGCGCGCCCGTTCCGTTTTGAGATCAGCCGCGTTTTCGCGGGCGAATTCCTCCTCCTTCAGCCCGGCTTGCATTTTGCATAAGCCCCTCCCGAACCGTTCCGTGGCCGTCTGCGCCCGAGACCTCCGACCCCGCCGGAGGGCAAGGCGCCTGGGGAGATCGCCCTCCGGGGGCAGCCGGCCGCCAGATCCGACGCCAGCTCCAGGGAGAGAACAATGTCTTCACTGTTCAAGAACCTGCTCGGCAACAGCGCGAGGGATCGGGAGCTCACCGAGGAGATGCGCTCCGTCCTCTCGACCATTCAGAACGAGTGCTCCCGCTTCGAACGCCTCGTCGAAGGCTCGCATGCCGCCGCCGAGCGACTCGAGGAGCTGGGTGAACCGATCGCGAAGGCAGAGCGCGACGCGGATGCCGTGAGCACCCGCATGAGCGAGATCGAGCAGCGGTTCGCCGCGATGCTCGACGTCGCCACCCGCCTCGAGACGCTCGACGAGCGCGCGGAGGCGATCGCACGCAATCAGGACGAGTCCCGCGAAAAAATCGAAAGCGCCCTCGAGGACGTGAACCAGATCCGTTCGCTGTTCGAAGAGATGGGACAGAAGGTCGAAGCGGCGCTCGGTCTCAAGGATCAGCTCGAGAACTTCCTCGAGGTCGAGAAGCCGTTCCAGATCCTCCAGAACGAGGCAGATTCGGTGCGCAGCCAGGTCGAGGGCACCGGTGAGCACCTGGCCCGCCTGCGCGAGCAGCACGAGCGGCTCGTCGACGCGCACAAGCTCGCGACCTCGAAGATGGAGGCGCTCGACCTTCGGCGCGAGGAGCTGAGCCGCGACCTGCAGGACAAGGAGCGCCGCGTGTCGAGCTTCGACCAGGCGCTGCGCGGGATGGACGGCGTCCAGCACACGGTCGACGACGTCCGGCGCGAGGTCAACACGCTCAAGACGCTGGCCGACCTGGTCGCGCAGAAGAGCGCCGCGCTCGAAGCCCAGCGCGAGGCCGTCGAGAACGCGCTCGCGCGCGCCGACCAGCTCGATCGCGCGCTGCGCCAGATCGACGCGGGCGTGCGCCAGCAGCAGGAGAACGAGCGGTCGCTCGACGCTCTCAAGGATCAGATTGCGTCGCTCCAGTCCCTCCAGGAAACGGTCGTCGAGCGCTCGCGTGAGATCACGCAGCTCCAGCGCACAGCCGAGGAGCACGCGCAGTCGACCCGCCAGGACCTCGCCGGCGTGCGGGACGAGATGAAGAGCACGATCGAGCGGTTCGATTTCGAGAGCCGTGGACTCGAATCGGTGAGCCAGCGTGTCGCGGATCTGCGCGGCGAGCTGTCGGACTTCGAGGTGCGGCTCAGGGCGCTCGCCGGACCGGCCCAGGCCGTGGCGGAGCTCAAGTCCCAGACCGAGGGCGTGATCGCCCAGCTCCAGAACATCGCGTTCGAGGTCGAGCAGGTGGAGGCCGAGGCGATCAAGCTCAACGGGATCCGTCGCGACCTCGACGAGACGAGCCAGAAGGTGCGCGAGGCCAGCGAGCGGATGCTGAAGATGGCGGAGGCGCAGCCGGCCGTCGAGGCGGCCGTGCGCGACCTCGGTCAGCTCGGGTCATCGAACGCCATGGTGAAGGACGCGCTCGAGCAGTCCCGGCTGGCGCATGACGAGGTCGAGCGCATCCGGGAGAGCCAGACCGAGACGCGCTCGTGGCTCACGGAAGTGGAGAAGGCCGTGGCGGGGCTGCGCGAGCGCGCGGAGGAACTCCGCACGATGGAAGGCGCGATCGACTCCGTCGAGCGCAAGGCCCAGCGGGTCATCGAGACGACATCCACGATCGACTCGCGGCGGGAGTTCGTGGACGACATGCAACGCCGGCTCGCGGAGCTCGGCTCGATCGGCGCACGGCTCGACGAGCGCGGTCAGCAGCTCCAGGTGCGGATGGATGCCGCGGAGCAGCGTTTCCTGAGCCTCGGATCGCAGTCGGAGGAGGCGGACCGCATCGCCCACACGATCGCGGGCGTCACGGCCGGCGTCGAGGCATCGGAGCGGAGCGCGGACGACATCGCGAAGACGCTTGCGACGATCGAGACGCGCGCCGAATCGATCGAGGGTCTCGCGGAGAAGACGCGCACGTTGCGGCAGGAGATCGAACAGCGCCAGCGTGCGCTCGACGAAGCCGCGAAGGACCTCCAGCGCTCGTCGGACCTGCGGCAGGAAGCCGCAGCCACGGCGCAGCAGCTCGAATCGCTTGCGAAGCGTCTTGCCACTGACCTGTCCTCGGCCGAGGAGCGGGCCGTGCTGCTGGGCACGCAGGCGGCCGAGCTCGAGGACCGCACGGCGGAGCTCCGCAACGTCGAAGCCCGGCTCGACGAGTTCGGCGAGCGGCTCAAGAAGTGGGACCGGGTGGAATCCGAAGTCGCGCGGGATCTCGAGCAGATCGTCGCGCGGCAGACGACGGTCGAGGCGCTCCGCACCGACCTCGACCGGATGTCGAACCTGGCCGAGAAGACCTCGAAGGACGTGCGGGCGATCACGTCCGCCCACAAGGAGATCGAGGAGAGCCGCGGGCTCCTCGAGGACGTCCGCGGGCGCCTGCGCGAAGTCCGCGACACGACGAGCGAGCTCGACGAGCGCAAGCGCCAGCTCATCAAGGCGGAGAAGCGCCTGGCGAAGGCCGACGCGCTCCTCCACGACATCCGCTCGAGCCTCGAGGTGCTGCAGGGCCAGAAGGTGCTCGTGGATCAGGCCGTCGAGAAGGCCGGATCGCTGCGCTTCCTCCTCAAGCAGGCCGAAGGGATGATCGAGGGCCTCAGGGAGGAGCGGGACATGACCGCGCTCATGCATGCGGCCGTGGCGGCGGTGCGCGAAGAGGACGAAGCCGGGCGCACGGGTGACAACGAGGAGGACATCGCGCAGGCCGCGTAATCCACGCCTGCGCCGGGGGCTTCACAGGGCCCGCCGACCCGCCGCGCCCGCGCGCGACGAGACCCGGCGGGCCCGACTCGTTGCGCGAGGTGGCGGTCGCCGCGCCTCAACGCTTGCGCGCGAGGATCTCGATCACGGTCGGCGTCACGCAAAACGTTCCGGCCGTGTCCTCGGTCTCCTCGAATGCGCGGTGCATCTCCCGCGCGCGGCCCTCATCGAGGCGGCCGAGATCGACCAGTCGCTGAATTCCCGTCCCGACGAACGCCTTCGGCCACTGCCACAGGAAGTCGCCCGGCCGGCAGATCTCCGAGATCGAATGGAGCTCGCGGATCTCGAAGCCGAGCGATTCGAGCCAGCCCGGCAGCTCGAGGCCGATGTCCGGCTCGCCACCGGTCGCCCGCCACGAGTCCATGACCTCCTGCACGAACTCCTCGAACACCGCACTCCCGGGCGCCAGACGCCACGCGCGATAGTCGACGTATTCATGGAGCACGACCATGCCACCCGGGCGGATTCGTGACGCGACGCGCTCGAGGAGCTCGTGAGGCCGGCGGACGAACGCGTAAATCCAGCGCGACCAAGCGCCGTCGGCCCGCACGTCCGGGAGCGGATTCTGGTCGAGATCGAGCTCGTGCACCGCGATGTTCCCGATCCCGCGCGCGCCCGCCATTGCTTCGAGCGCATCGAGGAAGCGGCGCGAGCGATCGAGAGCGACCACGCGCCCACGGGCGCCGACGATCTCGGCGAGATCACACGTCGCGTAGCCGGGTCCGCATCCGATGTCGAGCAGCACCTGTCCGTCCGTGAAGCCCGCGCGCCGCCACGCGTCGCTCGCGCGCGGGCGCCAGACGCGGTGCTGGAGGCCCAGGCGCTCGAGCTCGGCGTCGTGGGTTCCGAGGACGTATTCCCGTTCGGTCGACATGAGTCACCTCCCGATCGGGAGGCTACCATCCCGGCCGCGGGCCGCATGGACGGAATCGGACGCGACTCAGCGAATGCCGTCTACGCGGTGGTTTCCTGATCAGAAGCGGGGAACAGGCCCCGCAGCGGGCGGACGCGGAAGCTCCATCTCGTCCTGGACGGCCGCGGCGGCGTCCACCCGCCCCCGCCCGATCTGTTCCGCGTACCGGGAATTGAGCGCGTCGATGTTCCGGGAGGTCACAACCACGCGCTGCGCCGCCTCGACACCCGTCATTCCCGGGTGAGCGGAAAGCGCGAGCGCGGTGACTCCGGCCAGGAACGGCGCCGCCATCGAGGTGCCGTCTCCCGCCGCGTAGGGACCGATCTCGGACGACACGGGAAACGTGCTCACGATATCCACGCCTGGAGCGCTCACGTCGACCGCCGTGTTGTAGTTCGAAAACGACGCGAGACGGTCGTAGCGGGTGACGGCGGTGACCGAGAAGGCATTGCCGTAGCTCGCGGGGTACTGGAGCGTCGTCGTGGCCCGATTCCCGGCGGACGCGACGACGGCGGCCCCCTGCGCGGTCGCGTAGTGGACGGCCTCCTCGATCATCGGATGCGACTCCGTGAGTCCCATGCTCAGATTGATGACGTCCGCCCCCCGCGCGACGGCGTCCTCGATGCCGCACGCGAGCCCGAACGCCGTTCCCCACCCCTCGTCGTCCAGGACCCGGATGGCGATGATCGTGGCCTGCGGCGCGACGAAGTGGACGATGCCGGCGACATGCGTCCCGTGGCCGAACCCTTCATCGATGTGGTGGTCCCCGTCGTCGTCCAGTCCATTGCGCACGTCGAGCGGCGAGTCCCTATGAGGGAAGACCGTGTAGTCGTTCCCGAGCACGTAGTGTCCCTGCAGAGCCGGATGTCCCGCATCGATGCCCGTGTCGAGCACCGCGACCCGCACGTCCTGTCCGCCGACCATCTGGCTGTGCGCCTCCGCGAGACGAATCTGCGTCACGATCTTCACGTTCTGGTAGCCGGTCGGCGTGTTCATGCCGTTGCCATCGTCGAACGACATCGGCTCGCCTTCGAACTCCGGGGCGGCCACCGGAGGGTTCTGCGCGACGAGCGACACTTCGCCCCCCGCACCCTCCAGTTGCTCGACCAGCTTGGCCGGATCGGTGAGCGTGTTCGATTGCACGAGGTGGTAGGTGGTTCCCCCGATGTCCACCACCTCGAGCTCCGTTAACCCGTAGCGTGCCAGGAACAACTGCAGTGACGCGGTGTGCGAGAGCACGACGACCGCGGTCGCCAGCTCGCCCGTGGCGACGACGGAGCCGGGACCCGCTGCGAGGTCCCCGGTCACGCGCTGCACGGCGACGGGACCGGTGGACGGTGCGGATCGGTCACAGGACGCAAGTACGACGGGGAGAAACACGAGCAGCAGCGTGCCGCCCCGGCGACATGCACGAACGAGCCTGGTCATTGCATGCGGATTCATAGCGCACTCCGTTCGAAGACGTGCCGTCCGTACAACGCGAACGGCGCCCATTGATACGCCGGACCACCGGCGGCACGAACGCGGGCGCCGGCGCTCCGCCAGGCCTCCGCGATCGTCTCTCCGCCGGTGAGCGCACCGTGAAACAGCTTCATCCACTCTCTCGTGATCGCATCCCCCACCGGCCACAGGCTGACGAGCACCGCGCGGGCGCCGCGCTCGGTGAGCGCGGGCAGGAGACCGAAGGCCTCATCCCCACCCCAGACGACCGAGTCCCCGGTCGCACATCCACTCAGGACGACGAGGTCCGCCCTCACTTCGAGACGGGAGATGTCGAGCGCGGTCCACGACCCGCTCTCGAGCCGGATCCCCGAGAGGCGTGGCTCGTCCACCTCACGCGTCGCGTGGCCTGCGACGTGAATGTGGGACGCGCGCGACCAGCGCGATCGAACCGCTTCGGGAGTCGCATCCGAACCCGCGAGCACCTCGGCCCCCGGATAGAGCGCGGCCACTTCCCGGGCCTCGATCTCGGCGGAGGGCGCCTCCGGAGTCGCGACGCCGACGGCGAGCGCGGGCCCGCGAGACCCGTTCGTGGGCATGGAATCCTCGGAACCCCTTTGCACCGGAGTCGCTCGCGACGCGAGCCGCTCGCGCGCGCTCATGAGGTAACCGACGCGCACGCGGGCCGCGAGGGGCGTCCCGCTTCCGAGCGCGTGGAACGGCACGTCCCGCAACCAGGAGTGGGGAACCACCGTCATGCGCCCGATCGGGACGCTTCCGACGCGGTCGAGGACCGGACCTAGGAGATCGCCCTCGAGCTGAGCCAGCAGATCCCGTTCGGTGGCCTCGAGCGGCGCGCGGTGCCGGCCCGGAGCGTCGGCGAGAAGTGCAAAGCGATCCCAGAGCCTGCGCAGGCGAAACACGCGCGACCGGAGCTCCTCCTCGCGCACCGGCAGCCGCACGTGGAGAAGTGCCGCGCGCGTCACCGCGAATGCGTGGACGGAGGCGCCTCCGACGAAGTACTCGAGCAGCAGCTCGTCGGGCGCGAGCCGTCGCTGAAGCTTGAGGACGTCCCGAGCGGTCAGGCTTCGGCGCACGAGCGTCCGCGCGCCCGCAATCTCGAGCTGCTCGATCGAACGCTGCAGGCGATGGACGGTGAGCTTCCGCCGGTGACGCGCGGCCGCGTCCGCGCGGGTCGTTCCGGGGAGCCTCGCATCCTGGCGTTCGAGTGCCGCGCGTCCTTCTGCGATCGCATCGAGCAGCCGGTGCGCGTGCGCCTCCCCGTCCCCGTTCACGAAGCCGAACCCGAGACGCGGAACGTGCGCACGCTCGGACCAGAGAAACGCCGTGCGCATCCGGACCGCGTCGTTCGTTCTCCCGGTCGCGCCCGCAGGGCCCAGGACGAGCTCGATCGCGCGCTCGATGAGAGCCACCTGCTCCGCCGAAAACGTCGCCCTCATCGTTTCGGTCGGGATGCGTGTCCGAAGAATCTCGGCGATCGAAGCGGCGCGCTCGAGGCGTCGGAAGGCGGCGCGACCGGAGACCACGCCGGCAACAACGGATTCGACCACCCAGCGCTGCCCGAGCCACGGGTCCGGATGGCGCTTGAGCAGTGCCGAGACGCGGGCGAGCTGGCGGCGTGCGCCCGGCCGCCGTGTGATCCGCAATTCCTCGGCGAACAGGAGCCGCGCCTCCGCCTCGTACAGGCCGTGGCCGGCGCGCTGGAACACGCCGATCGCGCGCCGCAGCATCGCGTGCTCGGCCTCGTCGAACCTTCGGGGGCCGTGCAGCCGCAAGCGCTCGACGTGCGTCCACCAGGCACGCGAGCGCTGGCCCAATCCCTCGAAGAGTGCGGCGGCGGCGGCGAGGTCGGCGGCGGCCGCGCCGGAATCGCCCGCATCCCGGTGCCACCGGGATCGGGCGACGAGAGTTTCAGCATGGTCCCATCGCATCGTGGCCTCGGCGAACAGTCCGACGGCGCGGTCGAACAGGGGCCCGGCCTCGGCGTGCCGGCCCACCGAATGACAGAGTCGTCCGCCGGCCGCCGCAGCGGCGGCCTGGAGCGCTGCATCGGAGAGGGCGTCCGCGGACTCGCGCGCCGCCTCGAGCTTCCGGAGCGCCTCCCCCACTCTTCCGAGACGCGCGGACGCGTCCGCCTCGAGGAGCCGGCACAGGAGAAGCTGACGATGCGCGCCCTGCCGTTCGAGAAGCTCGGCGCTCGAAGCGAGGTAAGGGTGGGCTTCGCGCAACTGCCCGCGCTCGACGAGCAGATTCGCGAGGTTGAAGCGCGCGAGAGCGAGATCGAGCTCGTGGCCCGCCTGCTCGAACCAGCCCTCCGCCGCTCGATAGTGCGCGAGCGCCTGCGATTGCCGGTCCTGCCGGAGGTGGAGGTTCGCGATGTTGACCTCGAGGCGTGCGAGCCGCCGCCACTCTCCGGCGGCGCGGAGCGTGCGGCGCGCGCTGCGCGCGTGCGCGAGCGCCTCCTTCGACCGGCCGAGGTTCGCGAGCACGTCGCACATGCCGATCACCGTACGGGCGCGCTCGATCGGCAGGCGCGCGATCGCGAAGTCGCGCAGCGCCGCCTCGTAGTCGCGCAGCGCGGCCGCGAAACGGTGGTGCCCGCGGAGTGCATGCGCACGCGCGCGCCGGGCGACCGCCCGCACCGCCGCGGGCGCTCCGCGGGAGGTCCGGGCGACGAATCGCTCCGCGAGCTCGAGCGCCCGGCGACGATCGGATTGCCCGAGCTCGCTCAGCTGTGCACCGAGCGCGAGCGCTTCCTCGAATCCGGGGACATCCGTCGTCGACGGCCTCGCGCGCGTGAGCTCAGCCGCACCCGCGGGTTCAGACGCGCGCGCGGGTTCAGGCGCGAGCGCGGGTTCAGGCTCGGAAAGCAGGGTCCGGATCATGGCGTGAGCACCGGTGTGGCGATCTCCCAGCCCTCGCCCTGGACCACGAGCCGGAACGGCCGGTCGGGTCGCCTGCGGAGCAGGAATTCGCCGTTCGGTTCCGTACGGACCTCGCCCTGCGTCTCTCCCTCCACCTCGACGCGAACCCGGCAACCGGCGAGAACCGGCGCGGTCCCTTCGACTGCGATGAGCTGTCCGCTCAATTCGAACGGCTCCTTCTCGAGGCGATCGCTCAAGTGGATCTCGATTTCGATTCGTTCGGTCGAGAGAAGCCACTGTCGATCGCCGCCGGCACCGGAACGAACGCCCGCGCGACGCTGCTCCGCACTGTCGAACACCACATGCGCGACGTGGCTGCCGCGCAGAGGCGCGAGGTAGCTGCGCGGGACCGAGCGTCGCACCGCCCGCTCGATCCACGTCTCGGGTGCGCCGGGATCCAGCGCCTCGGACAGGGCGACCGGCAGGCTCTCCACCTGCTCGAACCGGGCGCGGCACTCCGGACATTCGCGTACGGATCCGAGCCGCTCCTCGGACGCCCGCGCGCGGTCGTCGAGGAGTGCCAGAATCTCGGCCCAGGTCGAATGCGTGTGTCCGGTCATGACTTCGTCCGGGTAAAGGGACGTCGCAGCACGCGTTCCGGATACATCGTTTCCTGTTCTTCCAGTGCGGCGAGGAGCTTCGCAAGACAGCGAAGCCGCGTCGGACCGACGCTTCCGACCGGCATCCCGAGCTTTTCGGCGGCCCGCCGGTAGTCCGGTTCGTCGAGCTCGTAGTAGAGGACCCCGAGCAACGTGCGACAGCGCTCCGACAGGGTTGCGAGCGCCTCGCGCACGCGCTGGGCCTCGAGGCTTCGCTCGAGCTCCTCGCCCGGCCCCGGCCCGGGATCCGGTTCGTCGCGGACTTCGGGATTCCCGCTCTCACGGGACCGGCGCGCGAGATGGTCGAGGCAGAGGTGCCGCGTCGTGACCGCGAGCCAGCGCGTCAAAGCGGCCGAGTCCTCGATTCGATGTCCGTGCCGGTGGAGACGCAGGAACGCTTCCTGGAACAGATCCTCCCCGTCCTGAGCCTCAATCCGGTGAGCTCGGATGACATGAAAGACCAGTGCCTGATAGCGGGCGACGATCTCCCGCCAGGCGGATTCGTCCCCGGAAATCGCGCGCGCAAGCACCTCTCGGGAATCGGGCATTCGCGAAAAAGTGTACCCGACGCGGTCCGAAATGTATCTGCCGGGCGGGCGGGGCCGTCTCGTCGGTAGCGATGGCCGGCCTATCTTCGATCACCCCGGTACGCGCGGCGTCCCTGCTCCTGGCCCTGGGCTCTGTTCTGCTCCTGGCCTGCGGGATCCAGCGCAAACTCCTTGTGGCCTACGAGGTGCGACTCCCGGCCCCGGGCGCGCCGCTCGAGATTGCGCTCACGCTCGAGGGGCTCGACCCGCGGCGACCGATTGCCCTCAAGAGCCGCGCTCCGGCTTCGGCCACCCGATTCGGCGGCGTGACCGCCCGTGCAGGCGAACGTGCGCTTGCGTGCACGAGCGAGTCCGGACCGGGCGAGCGCGCCCGCTACGAGTTCGAGGCTCCCGGCGCCACCTCCGTCACGATCCACTACACGGTCGCGATTCCCGCACCGCCGCACGGTGCGCGAGTCGGGGACGGCCGGAGCTCGGTGATCGACTCCGCGTTCGCGCTCGTCCGCGGATGTGACGCGTTCCTCATTCCGGAAGAGGCCGCCCGCACCCGCTCTCCCCGGGTGCGCTTCGATCTGCCCGCAGATTGGTCCGCGTACGCGCCGTGGATCGAACACCCCGTGGCCCGGCCCGTCGACCACGTTCCGGCGCACGGCTTCGAAGAGCTCGTCACGACGCCGTTCGCGCTCGGGCGGTTCGAGGAGCGCTCGTTTCGCATCGGACGGACCACGTACCACGCCTACTTCGACATCGGGATTCCGACCGAAGAGCGAGCGCGGGCCCTCGAGACGCTCGAAGCCGTGAGCCGGGATCTCGCAGGCGCGTTCCGTCGCTCGCTCGCACCGCGCTACACGGTGCTCATCGCACGGGCCTCTGATGCCTTCGAGACCCCGACGGGTGGAGCCTGGGGCACGGGCCAGGGTGGCGTGCTGTGGCCGCTCACGACCGTCCGGTTGCGGCACTTCGCGAAGACCCTTGCCAATGCCTATCTCCTCTACGAGCCGTCCCGTTTCGAGTTCGAGGATGCACGCGATCTCTGGCTCGTTCCCGCTCTGAGCGAGCTCCTCGCCACGCAGTCGGTCGCGCGGGCGCGCGGCGTCCCGAACGAGGAGCTCGATCGGATCCTCGCCTACGGCTACGCGACGCTCCCCGCGACCGCCGCCGACGTGCTCGACCTCGAAGCGATCGCGACGCCAAGACCGCGGGACGAGCTCGAGCTCCTGGTCGCGGAGAACGCCGGGCCATACGTCCTTCGCCGGCTGGATCGGGCCGTGTCGGAGACGGGCGGCGCCGGAAACAGCACCGGCACCGTCCTCGCGGCGCTCCGAAACGCAACCCGTCACGATCGCGTGCGCTCGTTCTGGGAGCACGTCCCGGCCGCGGCGCGCACGAGGGCGGACGCATTTCGAGCGCGCTTCGTGCGCGGCGGGGAAGTGCTCGATCTCACGCCCAACCGGCCCGTGAACGAGATCGACGACGACCCTCCCGCCGGGACCGGACGAGCGCCGATCGAGCGACGTGTGTCGCTCGCGGTCACAGCGCAATCGTTCGGTCACGTCGAGCCGTGCGGCTGCAAGGAATCCGATGCCGGGGGAATCGCGCGCCGCGTCACGTTCGTGTCCCGCCTGCGTGCGCGCGACCCGGGACTTCTCCTGCTCGATGCGGGTTCGGCGTTCGCCGAGCCCGACAAATCGCCCCTGCTCGACGCGTTCGGTCGTGCCGAGCAGGCGTTCCATCTCGAGTCCCTGAGCCGCATGGGGTACGACGCGCTCGGAATCGCGCTCACGGAGCTCGCACGCGGGCCTTCCGTCCTCGCCTCGTTCGACGAGGGGAGGCGACTGCCGTACGTCTCCGCAAATCTCTCCCGTCTCGGAGTCGCGCTCGCTCCGGCATCGCGGATCGTGCGTCGCGGCGATTTTCTCGTGCGGATCGTCGGCGCGTACGAGCCTCCGCCCTGGCTTCAGCGCGGCTCGATGCTCGAGCTCGCGCTCGATTCGCTCGAGGTGGGCGATCCCGTCGAAGCCGTGTCCCGCGCCGTTGCCGGGGCCGATGAGCACGAGCTCGTGATCGTCCTCGGAGAGCTCTCCTACCGCGCGATCGCGACCATCACAGCCCGGTGTCCGAACGTGGATCTCATCGTGACGAGCCCGGATCGCATGCGCGGCGAGCTCGCGCCCGGCGGTCGCACGGGGGGCGCCTCCGGGTTCCTGCGGAACGCGTTCGTGCTGTACGCGGATCTCGGGGAGTACGGCGTGAAGACGCTCGAGCTCGGACTCACCGCGAGCGGTGCGATCGCGCGTGCCGACGTCGGACAGGTCGACCTCACCACGGAGATCCCGGAGGACCGCCCCACGCGGCAAAGGCTCGATCAGCTCTATGCGCGGATGGCGCAGTCGGACCTCGCCGTCGCGGCGGTCGAAGTTCCGTTCGCGGACGATCCGGTCCGCAACGCCGGAGGCTATGTCGGGAAAGACGCGTGCGCGTCCTGCCATCCCGCGGAAACTGCGCAGTGGGAGACGACCAAGCACGCGGGCGCTTACAAGACGCTCCTCGACGTGCATCGGGCGTTCCAGCCGCGCTGCGTGGCCTGTCACGTCGCGGGCTACGGCACGAAGGACGGGTACGCGCTCGATCGCCCCTCTGCGCACCTCGCGAACGTGCAGTGCGAGACCTGCCACGGCCCCGGTGCGGCGCACGCACGGGCGCCGGCGCGCGGGACGATCCTGCGCGACGTGCCCGAGAGCACGTGCCTCTCGTGTCACACGCCCGAACACTCCGATGCGTTCGACTATGCGGAACGGCTCCTGCGCGTCCAGCACTCGGATCGCGCGCGCGTCGCGATCGGACCTTGAAGATGTTGCGCGGAGCGATCGCTCCCCGCCCTGGCGGCGCCGGACTCCGGCCCCGGCCCGCCGGATTCATGGCCGGAAGTGGAGATTCACCATGCGTTCGATTCATCTGGGGCTTCTCGTGGCGGCCGTCGTGTCGCTGACGTTGCTCCTGGTGCCCGCAAAGCAGCCCGCGTCGCACTACGGCTCGCTCATCGGGACCGGCACGGCGTACGCAGACGACGAAGTCGTGCCCATCAGGCCGAAGAACAAGGCCTGCGGGCGCGTGTGCCTGGAACAGCAAGGCGTGCGGTACTGCGGTGGCGGGGTCGGAGTCCCGGGCTGCAATATCATCGTGCTCAACAACTGCATCTACACGCTCTGTCCGTAACTGAGCGGCGCGGTCGGGGCGGCTGGACGCGCGGCGAGCCAAGCGCTCGCGGCCAGTCGCCCGGCGCGACCACGAGGGTTCAGACAGAGCCTAGTGGAACCCCCGGACCGGGTGCGGCAGGTACGGAGCTTCGAGCTTCGCGCACTCGGCCTCCGTGAGCTCGAGATCGACGGCCCGGACCGCGGTGTCGAGATGCTCGAGGCGCGTCGCTCCGACGATCGGGGCCGTCACTCCCGGACGCGACAAGAGCCACGCGAGCGCCACCTCGGCCATCGAGACTCCGCGCGCTCCGGCGACTTCGCGCACCGCGTCGACAACGTCCCAGTCTCCGGGCTGGTCATAGAGCTTGACGGCGTAGTCGTCGTGCTCCGCGCGGGACGACGGCGGCGGGTCGTTCCGGCGGCGGCTCCCCGTGAGCCAGCCGCGCGCGAGCGGCGACCACGGGATCACGCCGAGACCTTTTTCGATGCAGAGCGGAAGCATCTCCCGCTCCTCTTCCCGGTAGATCAGGTTGTAGTGATTCTGCATCGAGACGAACGACGCCCACCCGTTCCGCTCCGACACGCTCAGGGCGTTCATGAGCTTCCATGCCGCCGTCGAACTCGCCCCGATGTAGCGCACCTTTCCTTGCCGCACGAGATGATCGAGCGCGGCGAGCGTCTCCTCGATCGGCGTCTCGGGATCGAAGCGGTGCAGCTGGTAGAGGTCAATGGCGTCGAGACCGAGGCGTTTGAGGCTCGCTTCGCATCCCTGGATGATGTGCTTGCGCGAAAGACCGCCCATGTTGGGACCACTGCCGAGCGGAAAGAAGACTTTGGTCGCAATGACGAGCTCGTCGCGCCGTCCGTGCTCCCGGACCGCGCGCCCCGTGACCTCCTCGCTCACACCGAGCGAGTACATGTCGGCTGTGTCGAGAAAGTTGACGCCGTGCTCGAACGCGCGCCGGTAGAAGGGCGTCGCGGCGTCGGCATCGAGCACCCATGGCCGCCACTTTGGCGTGCCGTAGCTCATGCATCCGAGGGCAAGGCGCGAGACGACGAGGCCGCTCTTGCCCAGAGTCGTGAATTCCACGGGTGTCTCCTTCGAGGGAGGTCAGGGCGATCCGCCCGGCATTCTGCGGCAGTCCTGGCCCCTGCGCACGCCGGAAGTCGGGTGGGCTTGCGCGGCCTGCTACAGTGGAAACGAGGCCGGTCGCCCGGCTCCGCCCCGTGCCGCCGGCGGCCCGCCCCCGCATTCCGCGTCATCCCACCGCGGTGTCCCGAGCAGGAGGCTCCCGTGTCCGTTCGTCCGGTCAAGAAAATCGTCGTGTCCAAGCCGACGCTCGAGGGCGCCGGTGTCCATCTCCGTCGCGCGTTCGGATTCGGCAACACGTCTGACTTCGATCCGTTTCTGTTGCTCGACGACTTCCGAAACGACAAGCCGGACGATTACAAGGCCGGCTTCCCATGGCATCCCCATCGCGGCATCGAGACGATCACGTACGTGCTCGCAGGAACCGTCGAGCATGGTGACAGCATGGGAAACAGCGGCGTCATTGCTTCGGGCGACGTCCAGTGGATGACTGCGGGGAGCGGCATCATCCACCAGGAGATGCCGATGGGTGATCGCGACGGGAAGATGCACGGCTTCCAGCTGTGGGCGAATCTTCCTTCCTCTCTCAAGATGACGGATCCGCGGTATCAGGAAGTGAAGGCGGCCGAGATTCCGGTCGTCACCGACGACGACGGCACGCAGGCCCGCATCGTCTGCGGCACGTTCTGGGGCAGGGCCCGGTCGACGAAATTGCCGCACGGCCCATCTACCTCGACCTCTGGGTGCCGCCCCTGAAGCGAAAGACACTTCCGGTCGAAACCACGCGCAACGCGTTCGCCTACGTGTTCGAGGGCGGCGGGAAGTTCTGCAACGCGTCCGGGCCGCTCGCGGTGCCGACCGAGCCAGCGGGCTGGCTCGAGACGACACTACCGACGGAAGCGGAAAACCGGTCGCTCATTCTGTTCGATCGTGGAGACGAAGTGACGGTCGAGGCCGACGAACGGGGCATTCGGTTCCTCTTGATCTCGGGCGAGCCGCTCAACGAGCCGGTCGCCTGGTACGGCCCAATCGTCATGAACACGCGGGAACAGCTGCGAACCGCCTTCGACGAGCTCCAGAAGGGTACGTTCCTCAAGACGAGCGCGCACGCGTAGATTGGAAATGCGAAGGGCCCGCGTGGCGGCGCCGCGGGCCCTGTAACGCGATTTGCGTGATCGCGCGCGCGATCAGGCCTCCATGATGACGACCTGCTTGACCTTCCTGAATTCAGCCGCGTTCAGGATGTGGAGCTCCATCTGGCCGTTCACGGTCCGGAGCTCGTAGCTCGACACGGGCTGCGCGCTCACGACCCGCACCTTGGGGAGCGACGTGCGAATCACGTTCTCCTGGTCGGTGTCGAGTGCTGTGAACGCGGCCGGGCTCGGATTCGCGGCCGGCAGCACCGTCTTCCCGATTCCGAGGACGCCGCCGGACGACCGAATGACACCCGATTCGGAGAGCTCCTTCTTTGATCCGACCACGTAGAAGACCGTCGCCGCCTCGCGGCGCTTCGTCTCGAGCTGCTCGTCGCGCGTGCGCAGCGTGTCCTGCGTCTCCTGGACCGCGACCGTGAGCCCGGTGACCTGCGTGTTCAGCATGTCGACGCGGGCGGTGAGATCCGCAACCTGCTGCTCCTTCTCGGCGACCGAGGTCTTCAGGTTCGCGATCAGCTTCTGAAGTCCCGAGACCTTGATCCCGCTCTCCTTCACCCGCTTCTCGAGCTGCGCGATCCTCTCCTTGCTCTGATTGATGCTCGTCCTGAGGAGGGCGATGCGGTCGAGCGCCTGCTCACCGCTCGGCCCGCCGAGCTTCCGCTCGGCATCGAGCTGCTGGGAGATCGCCGGCACGCCTCCTTCGCCGACCGAGATCGCGTTCAGGCTGTCCTGGATCTCTGCGACCGCCTGGATCGTCCGGTTGTACCGATCCGTGACCTGCTCTTCGGAGAGCCTCGTGCTCGCCAGCTCGGAGGATGCCTTCTGATACTTCGCGAATAGAACGGCCGTGGCCCCCGCAAGCAGGACAATTCCTGCCGCGAGCGCAATCTTCACAGACCTGCGCATGTGTGGATCTCCTCTATGAGGGACTCCGACGTTCCCCAGCCTGCGTCGGAGCTGGACGGCTCCCGAAGAAAGTGTACGCCGCAGGGGTGGCCCGTGCTCCCGGAATTGCCACTGACCCCGGACGCTTGACGAAAGCCTGTCGCCGGACCTCCGAAATAGCGGAATCCTGTGTGAATGGAGGACTTCCGAGGGGTCAGCGGGCGGCTGCGGCCGGCGCGGCGGCCGCAGGATGGGAAACTCGCGGGTCGGATCCTTCGAGCGGAACGAACCGAAGAGGGGGATACGTGACCTTCCGATCGCGCACGTCCTGGCCGCGCAGGAAGTCGAGCACGACGGGGACGGCCGTCTCGTTCTGGAAGTACGTCTGCTCGTGACCGGCGTTCTCGACGATCAGGTGCGTCCCGTTCGCAAGCCCCCAGCGCAGCTCCTCGCCCTGCGCGGGTGGCGTGTTGAAGTCGAGGCTTCCGCTCACGATGAGCGTCCGCACCGGCGAGACGAGCGGCGCGCGGAATTCGTCTCCAAGGTCGGGCACCGGCCAGAGCGAAGCGATCTCCGGGAACGGGAAGTTGACGACGTCCGCGAAGCGGCTCGTGCGCGCCTGGTCGCGGATCAGAGCAAGGCGACCCGGCGTCGCACCGGACGCCGCATCCATCGCCGCGTTCATGCCGTGCACGCCCAGCACGACGCCCGCGCGCTTCCTCACGAACCATGCGAGCACGGACGGATCTCCGCGCGCGACGCTCGACAGAAGCCTCGGGAACACGACGAGATCAGTCGCGTCCCCGACGTCCACACGCATCACGAACTGGAGACCGAACGGGCCGACGCGCAGACGAACAGAATCGGCGGCCGAGGCGCCCGGGACATCGCTCGGGGCGGGAACCACGATCGTCATCGGTTCCCGCGCGAGACGTGCGATCGCGCGGTCGTAGAGCTCGACGAGATCGGGGGAGCGCAGCGCGAGCGCCGAGTCCGTGGCGGCGAGAAGCGAAAGTTTCCTGAGCTGCGCGTCCATCGTGAGCGGAAGCTTGTACGTCTGATCGGGTCCTTCGACGCCGACCAGGACCGCGTTTTCGATCCGCGGGCCATAGCGGCGCATCGTGGCGCAGGCGAGATGAGTCCCGTACGAAAAGGCGAGGAGCGACATGCGCTCAACTCCGAGCGCCGCCCGAAGCTCGTCCAGGTCCGCGGCACTCTCGACCGTCGTGTATCCGGCGAGATCGACTCCCCGCGCCCGGATGGCCGTGGCCGCCCGGCGGTTTGCTTCGAGCTCGTGGGCGCGCGCGGAATCCGCGCTCAGAAAGAAGCCGAGCGGCAGCGGCCCGTCCCAGTCCCAGACGAGCAGGGAATCGTTCGTCCCCCGCTGATCGATCAGCACGACGTCCGAGAGGGCGAGAAACGGCACCCAGGCTTCGAGGAAGTTCGGATGCGTCGACACGCCGCGACTGCCGGGCCCGCCCTGGAGAAAGAAGAGCGGCGCCCGCGGGTTCGTGGCGGTCGACTTCAAGCGCAGGAACTCGACCGAGATCATGCGCGAGGACGGGTTCGAACGATTCTCCCGGACCTGAAGCCGCCCGGCCTCGGTCTCGATGCGGACGCCCTTCGCCGACGAGAGCGTCTTTCGTTCGACCGAAACGGTCGCCGCCCCTGGGGGCGCGGAGGCGAGCGCAAGCCCGAACCCGACAAGAAGGGCGAGCCCGACAATGCGGCTCATCGCGGACTCCGCGCGGTCAGGTAGGAGTCGAGCGTGCGTATGAGCTCGTCGCGCAGCTGCCGTCGGGTCATGGGAGTGATGCGCGAGTGCGGCGCGTCGAACAGGAGCTTCTCGCGGGCCACCGAAGAGACGAGGAAGATGCCGAAGCGGATCGCCGCCGCGGGATCCGCATGCGCGATGCGCGACCGGTGACGCAGGAGAATCGCGCCGACGCGATCAAAGACGCGCCGGCGTCCCTCGATCATCTCGGGCGAGACCGCGTCGGGACGCGTGCGCGTGAAGAGAACGAGCGCCCGCATGAGCCAGCGACGCTCGTCGTACGTCGCCATCAGGAAGTCGACCACGCCCGCGATCGTCTCGTCGAAATCGAGCGCGTCCCAGTCGACGCGCGCGAGGCGGGCCGCGAACAGCGGCTCGAGGCCGCGGTGGTAGCGCTCGTAGAGATACGGAAGGAGCGCTTCCTTGCTCGGGAAGCGGGCGTAGAACGAGCCGATCGGCCGCTTCGAGCGGCGGACGATGCTCTGGATCGAAATCTCCTCGAACGGCTTCTCCCGCAGCAGTTCCTCGGCCGCCTCGGCGAAACGGTCCATGGTTTCGCGGCTTCGGCTCTGGAGCGGGGCGGAGCAGCGC
>JBOHUC010000030.1:0-41159 GCA_050733935.1 Candidatus Eiseniibacteriota bacterium
GGCCGGTTTCGCCGGAGGCGCGGATTTCGCGGCCGGCTTCGCGGGCGGCGCAGCCTTCGAGGGCGGCGCAGCCTTCGAGGGCGGCGCGGCCTTGGCGGGCGGCGCAGCCTTCGCGAGCGGTTTCACCGCCGACTTCGCGGTCACTCTGCCACCCGACTTCGCGCCCGTCTGCGAACCCTTCGCGCCGGCTTTCGCGGCGGAGCGAGGGGCCGCCTTCGCGGCCGGTCGGGCAGGCCGGGCTGGCTTCGAGGTCTTTCCCTGAGAACGGGCGGGCGTCTTGCGAGAGGGCATGGGCGGGTTCCTCGTCCTTGGTTCCTTGGGTCCTACTCCGGAGAGACGCGCGGGCGCGGTGGGGCTTCGTCGAGCCGCTCCACAACGCGCGTCACGAGTCGGTCGAGTCGCGGCGCGACACGTGCCGCGACCGCGAGAATCTTCGGAATGTCCACCGGCTCGAGCGCGTCGGGCCAGCAGCGATCGGTCACGACGGAGAACGCAAGCACACGCAGTCCTCCGTGCACGGCGACGAGAGTCTCGGGGACGAGCGACATCCCCACGACGTCAGCGCCGATCCCGCGCAGGAAACGGTACTCGGCCGCGGTTTCGAGGTTCGGTCCCGCGACCGCGACGTACACGCCCTTCTGCGCGGCGAGCCCCTGCTCGAGCGCGACGCTCTCGGCGAGACGAATGAGCGTGCGATCGTACGGTTCGCTCATGTCGGGGAAGCGCGGGCCGAGGGTCTCGTCGTTCGGCCCGATGAGCGGGTTGTCCCCCATCAGATTGATATGGTCCACCACGATCATGATGTCGCCCGCGTCGTAGAGCGGGTTCATGCCGCCGCACGCGTTCGACACGATGAGGGTGCGCGCCCCGAGCGCCTGCAATACACGCACGGGGAACGACACCTGGCGCATCGAGTAGCCTTCGTAGTAGTGGACGCGGCCGCTCATGACGACCGCGGGGCGTCCGCCGAGCCGGCCGAACACGAGCTCGCCCCGGTGTCCCTCGACCGTCGACGCGGCGAAGTGCGGAATCTCGGAATACGGGACGCGCGTTTCGACCTTGAGACTCTCGCTCAGGGAGCCGAGCCCGGTGCCCAGGATGACGGCGACTTCGGGCGTCATCGGCGTCCGGCCCCGGAGCGAGCGCACGGCCTCGTCGATTTCGCGCCTCAAGTCGCTCTTCGTCTCGTGCGTCACTCCGCTCATTCCCCGTCTCCCTCGACTTCTGCCTCGACCGCTTCGAGCCTTCGTTCGAGCTCGGCCTGGTCGAGCTCCACCGCCATCACCTTGTCGCGCGCTCCGTGCCCGCGCTCGACACGCACCGCCGTGCGCGGAACCCCGAGGCTCCGTGCGACGAACGCGATCAGGGCCTCGTTCGCCCGACCTTCGATCGCGGGTGCCGCGATCCGCACCCGCCGGCGTCCATCCGCCAATCGCCCCGCCCACCGGGATTCGCGCGCGCCCGGCACGACGCGGAGCGCGAGGCGCGCCGGGGTCCTTTCAGACAGGACCTAGCCCATCCGCTGCGCCAGCTCGTGGAGCGACTGCACCAGGAACTGGTTCGTGAACTGGAGCAGCAGGATCGCGATCAAAGGCGACAGGTCGATCCCGAGACTGCCCGTCGGCACGAGCCGACGGATTGGATCGCACACGAGATCCGCGAGCCGTCGCACGATGCCCACGGCCGGGTGGTACGGATCGATCCCGGGGAGCCACGAGAGAATCGCGTTCACGAGGATCACGAACGACCACAGGTTGAGAATCACGCCGAGGAACGAAGCCAGTGCCCCGAGCAGGTTCCCCACTACGAACATGCGGTCGTTCCCTCGCTCATCGACGCTCTCCGAAGAGTGCCGTTCCCACGCGCACCTGCGTGGCTCCTTCCTCGATGGCCACCTCGAGGTCGCCGCTCATACCCATCGAGAGCACGTCGAGCGCGAGCTCCGGATGCGCCCGCCGCGCGTTCTCGAGAACCTCCTTGAGTGCCCGAAACGCGGGCCTCGCCTGCTCCGGATCCTCGACCAGCGGCCCCACGGTCATGAAACCGCGCGCCACGAGCCGGGACCGTGTGACCACATCGCCGAGCAGCCGGACCGCCTCGGCCGGCACGACCCCGGCCTTCTGCGACTCGCCGCTCGTGTTGACCTCGATCAGGACCTCGAGAGTCCGTCCGAGCTCGGCGGCGTGACGGTCGAGCGCGTCGGCGATCCGCAGCGAATCGATCGACTCGATCCAGTCGAACAGGGCCGCTGCGCGGCGCGCCTTGTTCGATTGCAGGTGCCCGACCAGGTGCCACACCGCGCGGTCCGGGCGCTCGGCCTCGACCGCCGTGATCTTCGGCTCCGCCTCCTGGATCCGGCTCTCCCCGAGATCGACGAGTCCTTCGTCGAGCGCCTCGATGAGCCGGTCCGGCGGCTGCGTCTTCGTGATCGCCACCAGGCGTACGCTTCCGGCGGACCGGCCCGATCGTTTCTCCGCCTGCGCCACGCGCTCGCGCACGCGGCCAAGGCGGTCCAGGAATCCGGATGCGCTCACGCTCGAACTCGTCGCACGGGTTGCACGAGTCGCACGGCTCGCGCGCCTCGGCCGGCGCCGATTTCGCGCCGGAAAGCCCCATAATGTAGCTGTCGGTCGGGAGACGATCAAGGGTCGCGGGCCGCGGGACTCAAGCCGAAGGGCTCCGGTCCGTGGACCGAAGCCCCGAAGGTGGTGGAGGCGGCGGGAGTCGAACCCGCGTCCGAAGAACCTTCCCCGACAGGCCCCACATGCTTCGCCGGTCTTTATCGCCTTCGCTTCGCGGGCCCCGGTCGGCAGGAGACCCGTGACGCTAGCCCGGTCGATCTCTCGTCGTCGGCCCCCGGGCGGGGCTTCGGACCAGCCGGTCTTTAGCGACGCTCCGACCCCGTGCCGATCGGCAGGCCCGGGCGGAGCGTGACTACTCTAGTCGGTTAGGACTAGGCAGCCAGAGCCATCTGCTCGTTGGCAGATGAAGTTTGCCAGCGGTTTAACGAGGCACCGGCACCTCGGCATGCTCCTGTCGCTTCAAGTTCCCCGTCGAAACCAATCGCCCCCGGTCTCGACGACTCTTTCGATGCTCAGAATGGGAGATCGTCGTCGCTGGTCGCGAGATCGCCGCCGAACTCGTCGCCCGGCGCCGTCCCGCCGACGGCCGCGCCCACGCGCTCCTCACCCGGGGCGCCCGCACCGGCTGCGCCCACCTCGCCGCCACGCCCGCCCAGGAACTGCACGGTGTTGGCCACGATCTCGGTCGTGTAGCGCTTCTGGCCTTCCTTGTCCTGCCACTCGCGGGTCTGCAGTCGTCCTTCGATGTAGACCTGACGTCCCTTGTCGAGGTACTGGCCGCAGTTCTCGGCCGTGCGCCCGAACACCACGATGCGGTGCCATTCGGTGCGCTCCTGCGCCGGCTGACCGTCCCGGCCGCCCCACCGCTCGTTGGTCGCGAGGGTGAAGTTGGCGACCGCCTGGCCGCCCGGCGTGTAGCGCAGCTCGGGCTTCTTGCCCAGGTTGCCGACGAGAATGACTTTGTTGACGCTCATGACGTTGGAACTCCTTCCGGTGGGCGATACGCGCGGGGGCGCGGCCCGGCGTTCGAGGGCCGGCGGGGCGCCGATCGAGGGCGAGTGTACGGCCGGCCGGGGACAGGACGCAAGGCGACCCCCGGGGACCGTGAATGGAGCGTCAAGGGACCATCAATAGACCGTCAATCGTATGGATTTTCCGTCGCGATCGTCGCGGCGCGCGCCCGGCTCCGGAACGAGCGGTGAACGAACCCTGCGTAGCCGAGCGAGAGCAGGAACGCGACCGGCCACCACACGAGCGCAAAACCGGGACCGGCGCCGGGCGCGAGCGCGTTCGTGGCCGAGAGCGAGTGCTCGGGGGCGAGCGTCGAGCGAAGGAGCACGGGATAGGCGGACGCGGCCGCCCCGAGCAGAAGGCCTGTGATCACAAGAACGCCGCCCGCGAACGATCGGCCCTCGCGACGCGAGCGGTGTCCGGTCGCGATCGCGAGCGCGCCGAGGACGACGGAAAGGATTCCGGCCCACGCGAGCGGGCGCCCCGCCATGTGCTGGAAGAACTCCGGGCGCACGGCGGTCGTCGCGACCGTGACGACGGGAAGGAGTGCGAGCGAGACGATCCAGAGAAAGCGCGCGGCGGAGTCACTCCGATCGTGAAGCGGGCCTTCGGTGCGAAGTCTCAGGTACGCGGCCCCGTGCGCGGCGAGGACCGCGAACGTGAAGATCGCGACCAGCACCGTGTACCAGTCGAGGATTCCGACCGCGCCGCGCGCGCTCCAGTCGGTGAACAGCGGCGCCAGGAACCGCCCGTCGGGTCCGAGCGGCACGCCGCGCAGGACGTTCCCGAACGCCGCACCGAGGAGGATCGCAAGCAGCGTGCTCGAGAGCGCGAACACGGTGTCGAAGAACGAGCGCCACAGTGGATCCGGCAGGTGGCCGCCGAACTCGAGGGCGACGCCGCGCAGGAGGAACGACCAGAGAAGGAGGAAGAACGCGAGATAGAAGCCCGAAAGCGCGGTCGCGAGCACGTCCGGGAACGCAAGAAAGAGAACGCCGCCGGTCGCGAGGAGCCACACCTCGTGCCAGCTCCACAGCGGCCCGAGTGCGGCCACGATTTGCCGCCGCTCCGCTTCGGTGCGAGCAACGCGGAACGAAACCACGCCCGCGCCGATGTTCCAACCGTCGAGCAGGACGAAGAGAACGGCCGTGAGGGCCAGGATCGCGTACCAGGCTTCAGCCATGGGCCGCCTCCGGGACTCGCGCCGGCAACGTTCCGGTCCCGGCGTGCGGCCCCGGACCGTGCGCGATCTCGCGCCCGATCACGAACAGGAAAAGAACGCCGAGCACGAAGTAGAGACCCGCGAACCCGATGAGCGTAAAGAGCGCGTTCCCCGAGCTCACGACGTCGCTCGCACCCTCGCGTGTGCGATAGACGCCGTAGATGAGCCACGGTTGGCGCCCGAGCTCGGCCGTCATCCAGCCTGCCGTGTTCGCGATGTACGGAAACGGAAACGCGAGCATCAGGAACCACAGGAGCCGGCGGCTCGTCTCGAGCTTGCCGCGCAGCCGCTGGAGGAGCGTGATACCCATGAGCAGGATGAAGAGCGTGCCGAGCCCGGCCATCACGTGGAACGCGTAGTAGAGGAGCTCGATGTTGGTCGGCCACGTGTCCTCGGGGAACGCGCCGAGCCCGCGGACGTCGCTGTGGAACGTGCCGTACGCGAGAAAGCTCAGCACCCCCGGCACGCGGATCGGGTTGTCGAGCTTTCGCTCCTTCACGTTCGGCTGGCCGATGAGCGTGATCTCGGCCTGCGGCCCGCTCTCGAAGCGCCCCTCCATCGCGGCGAGCGTGACCTCCTGGTAGCGCGCGACCATCTTGGCCTGCGGGTCGCCGGTCGGGAACGCGACCAGGATCGACGCCGCAAGTCCGAGGGCCGAGCCGTGGCGCAAGAACAGCGAGGCCGCATCGAGGTGCGTCCCGCGCAGCCGGTAGTAGGCGCCGACCGCGGTCACGACGAACGAGCCTGTCACGAGGGCCGCGCACTGGTTGTGCGCGAACTGGTAGAGCGCCCAGGGATTGAGGAGGAACGCCTTCACGTCGGCGAGGATGAGCCTGCCGTCGGGCGCGAGCGAATAGCCGACCGGGTGCTGCATGAACGCGTTCGTGGTCAGGATGAAGTAGGCGGAGAGCCAGCTCCCCACCGCGACGCCGACGACGGACGCGAAGTGGCCGCGAGGGCCGAGGCGCTTCTCGCCCCAGACCATGGCACCGACGAGCGCGCTCTCCAAAAAAAACGCGAACATGCCTTCGAGCGCGAGCGTCTGCCCGATGACCGCTCCCGAATAGCGCGAGAAGTTCGCCCAGTTCGTCCCGAACTGGAATTCCATCGGGATCCCGGTCACGACACCGACCGCAAAGTTCAATCCGAAGATGCGGGCCCAGAAGCGGAACGCGTGCGCGTAGCGTTCGTCGCCCGTCTTGAGGTGGCGCCACTTCCAGAACACGAGGAGCCACGCGAGGCCCATCGTGAGCTGCGGGAAAAGGTAGTGATAAACGATCGTGAACGCGAACTGCAGGCGATGCCAGAAGACCGCGTCATCCATGCGCATCCCCCTGTCCATTGACAGTGCGCCTGATCGGGCCGTATCTTACGATTTCTTGCCCGTCCAGGCACCGGGGCGTGGCGCAGCCCGGTAGCGCACCTGCTTTGGGAGCAGGGTGTCGGAGGTTCAAATCCTCTCGCCCCGACCAACTGACCGCCCGACCGTGGTTCAGGGCATGCGCCTGTAGCTCAGTCGGATAGAGCAGCGGATTTCTAATCCGCGGGTCGGGGGTTCGATTCCCTCCAGGCGCATCCCCATGCAGGACCGGCGGGATCGCCTCTTGTGGTGGATGTAGCTCAGCTGGCAGAGCACCGGGTTGTGGTCCCGGGTGTCGCGGGTTCGAGCCCCGTCATCCACCCCAGTCTCCTAATGCGAACGCCGCCTGCTTGCGCAGGCGGCGTTTCGCTTTCCCTCGTGCGAGGAGACGGAGCTCGGATCAGGCGTCCGTTCCGGCCCGCACGATCGTCCCGTTGTCGAGATCCCACACGTAGTGCCAGGTCGCGTTCACGGTCACGTCGGGATAACGCGTGCCGTTGAACGTGACGACCACGGTCGCCTCAACCGTCCGGTCCACGTCGAGCCGATCACCGTCGCGATGGCGCGCCGCGAAGAGGGTCATCGTGATCGTCCCGGACTCGGGATAGGTCGGCGAGCCGTTCGGCTTCATCCATCGCACGTCGTCGATGACGCTCGAGGTGCGGCACAGGAACCAGCGCTCGACCGGACGGGTGAGCGCCGTGAAGTGCGACGTGAGCGTGTCATGGCACGAGCCGTTGATCCAGATGTCGGAACGGACCGGGTTCAAGCCCCCGATCCCGAGCTCGCCCGCGTGTCCGATCGTCACCGTGTAGCGCGGAGTCTCCGCATCGCCAGTCACGCGCGAGGTGGAGTGGACCGAGTCGGTCGTCGCGTCGGGCACCGTCTGCTCGTCACCGGTGAGCGAGTACCACGTCCGGCTCAGCGTGATCGTCACGTCTCCGGCGTAGAACGTGGTGTCCGTCTGGACGCCGAGGCCGGGGCCGGCATTGAAGAGGCGCATCGTGCCCATCGCGGAGCCCGCGGGCGCACCGCCTCCGGCCCCGGACGCCGAACCCTCGACCAGGGCGCCGATCACGCCCAGCGACATGGACGCCTGCACCGCGACGTCGTCCGCGTCGTCCGCCGTAAAGCCGCCGGGGCCGGTCGGGCCTTCGTCGTCCGAGCAGCCGGTGAAACTGATCGCGAGAACTGTGAGCGCGATCCACATGAAGCGTCCGCTCCGCTTGAGATTCATCGCCTTTCTCCTCCGCGTGGAACCGTGCAGTACACCGTGCAGTTTCCGACACCCGATGATTTGCTCGAGACCGCCGGCCGTTGAACTCGCAAGGCATGTGCCAGCGGGCCGGACGCTTCGGGGACCACGGACGCCGCTGTCAATGCGGCACTTGGAGCGACCGGCCCGCGCGACGTGCGAATGGCAACGCGGGGCGGCTGCCCCACACCGGCGCAGGATGGCCGCATCCGGCCAGTCGCTGCCCGTCGGCGGCCACGACGCGGAGCCGGTTCACCGGCCAGGTTTCGAGGCCCGTTTGGCGCCTGCCCGGGCCGCCCGTTTCGAGCCTCTCTTCCCGTCCTCCGCGAGCAGATCGCGTTTCGCCTGCGCGAGCGCGCGGCGGGCCGCCGGATCGAGCGTGGGGAACTCGAGCTTGAGGCTCTCGAGCGCATCCACGATCGCATCCGCGACCACGAGGCGCGTGAACCACTTGTTGTCCGCGGGCACCACGTACCACGGCGCCCACGGCGTGCTCGTCTCGCGGATCGTCTCCTCGTACGCGTTCCGGTACTCCTTCCAGTGGGCGCGCTCGGCGACGTCGGCCGGTGAGAACTTCCAGTGCTTCTCCGGCTCCTCGATGCGAGCCAGGAATCGGCGCCGCTGCTCGGCTTTCGAAACGTGCAGGAAGAACTTTCGGATGAGCGTGCCGTTGCGCGTGAGGTAGCGCTCGAAGTTCCGGATGTCCTCGAAGCGCTCGTCCCAGATGCGCTTCGTGACGACCTTCGGCGGGAGCTTCTGCTTCGCGAGGATCGGAGGATGGACGCGCACGATCAGCGTCTCCTCGTAGTAGGAGCGGTTGAAGATCCCGATCCGGCCGCGCTCGGGCAGCCGCTTCGCGCAGCGCCACAGGAAGTCGTGATCGAGCTCCTCGGTCGAGGGAGCCTTGAAGGCGTGCACCTCGACTCCCTGGGGATTGACGCCGGAGAGCACGTGCTTGATCGTGCCGTCCTTCCCGGCCGCGTCCATCGCCTGGAAGATGAGGAGCACCGACCAGCAGTTCTGAGCGTGGAGCTTCGCCTGGAGATCCGCGAGGCGCTCGACGCCTTTCTCGAGCAGACCGTCGAATTCGTCCTCCTCGAGACCGCTCGTCTCGCGCGGGTCGATGCGCTTGAGCCGGAAGCGCCCGCCGTCGTCCACGCGATACTGCTCCGCCAGATGCATGCGACCGGGACGCTTCTTCATTTCGATCTCCTCACGGAGTGAGCCGGCCCAGTCGGGCGAGCGCCTCCAGGATCTTGCGCGCGGCGCGGCCGCGATGCGAAACGGCGTTCTTCTCGTCCTCCGTGTACTCGGCGAGGCTTCGAGCGTCCCCCTCGGGCGTGAAGAGCGGATCGTAGCCGAACCCGCCCTGACCGGAGGGCGCGTCGCGCACGAATCCCTCGATCCGTCCCTCGGCCGAGACTTCCGACCCGTCCGGGGATGCGAGCACGAGCACGCAGCGGAAGCGCGCCCGCCGGTTCACGCCATGGATCCCTCGCAAATGTTCGAGCAGGAGGCGATTGTTGTCGAGGTCGTTCGCGTTTTCCCCGGCAAAGCGCGCGGAGCGGATTCCCGGCTCGCCGCCGAGCGCGTCCACTTCGAGGCCCGAGTCGTCGGCGAGCGCCACGCCCCCGGTGGCCTTCGCGACCGCACGCGCCTTGAGACGCGCGTTCGCGAGAAACGACGCGCCGGTCTCCTCCGGAAGGACCACGCCCGCGGGCAGAGGCTCGAGCGTGACCGGCGCGCCGTCGAACAGGGTGGCGAGCTCGCGCAGCTTGTGAGGATTCGAGGTTGCGACGATCCAGCGAACCGGCTCGGCGTTCACGCCCGCGCGCTCTCCGCTCAGCGCGCGAACAGCAACGTGTCGCCGATGGTCTTCGACTGGGCCTTCACGACGCGCTTGAGTCCGCGCTCCGCGAAGCGGAGGAGCTGCGTGAGCTCGGCTCGCGAGAACGTGCCCTGCTCGGCGGTGCCCTGCACTTCGACGAAATGCCCGGCGCCGGTCATGACGACGTTCATGTCCGCCTCGGCCGTCGAGTCCTCGAGGTAGCAGAGGTCGAGCAGGATGTCCCCCGCCACCTTGCCGACGCTCACGGCGACGACCTGATCGCGGAGCGGCGGACCGGAGAGCCCGCCCCGGTTCGCGATCGAATAGAGCGCATCGTGGAGCGCCACGAACGCGCCGTTGATCGCGGCCGTGCGGGTGCCGCCGTCGGCTTCGAGCACGTCACAGTCGAGCGTGATCGTGCGCTCGCCGAACGTCGCGAGGTTCGTGACCGCACGGAGCGAGCGTCCGATGAGGCGCGAGATCTCGAGCGAGCGGCCGCCGCGGTACGCATCGCGCGCGACGCGCTCCGTCGACGAGCGCGGCAGCATCGAGTATTCGGCCGTGACCCAGCCCTGAGCCTTGCCCTTGAGGAAGGGCGGGACGCGTTCCTCGACCGTGGCCGCGCACAGGACGTGCGTCCCGCCGGCCTGGACGAGGCACGAGCCCTCCGCGTGCGTCAGATAGTTGCGGCTGAACTTGAGCGACCGGAGCTCGGCCGCCGTGCGGCCATCCACTCGCGACATTTCCCCTCCTTGACTCAACCCGGACTCGGGACGACCTCGACGGGCGGAAGCTCGCGCCCCAGGAATCGCTCGGCCGTCGGCCGAAACGCGACCGGAAGATCGGACAGATACAGCGCGTGCCGGGGCGTGCGTCCCGCCGGCGCGCGAAGTCCCTTCGCTTCGAGCATCTCGAGCACCGTGCGCGCGGTCTCCTCGCCGGAATCGATGAGACGGACCTTGCTCCCCATTTCCTCCGCGATGACCGGTTTCAGGAGCGGATAGTGCGTGCATCCCAGGATCAGCGTGTCGGCGTCGTGCTCCTCGAGCGGCGTCAGATACTCGTGCGCGACCTGGCGCGTGACCGGATGCGTGATCCAGCCCTCCTCGACCAGCGGCACGAACAACGGACACGCGCGTTCGGTGATCGCAAGCTCCGGCTTGAGCGCGCGGAGCGCCTTGCCGTACGCGCCGCTTCGCACCGTGCTCGCGGTCGCGATGACGCCGACGCGTCCGGTCTTCGTGCGTGCAGCGGCCGCGCGGGCGCCGGACTCGATCACGCCCACGACCGGCACCTCGAGCTCGCTCACGAGCGCCGGGAGCGCGAGTGCGGTCGCCGTGTTGCAGGCGACCACGATCGCCTTCACGCCCTGCCCGATCAGGAACGCGGTGATCTCGCGCGAGAATCGGGTCACGGCCTCGGGCGACTTGTTTCCGTACGGGAGACGCGCGACGTCGCCGAAGTAGACGATCTCCTCGTCCGGAAGGAGCGCAAGGAGCTCGCGCACGACGGTGAGCCCGCCAATCCCCGAATCGAACACGCCGAGCGGCCTTGCATCGTGCGCGGTCGCGCTCATGCGATCACCGCCACTCCGAGACGATCAGCGGTCCGTCGAGTCTCAGGTGTCCTCCGAGCGTCGGGAGCGACTGCCCCCCCGCCGTGATCGAAACACGGTTCACGCCCGGCACGTTGGCCGCGAGCGTGCGCAGGAGCGACGAGACGAGCAGGATCTCGGTCGTCGAGCCTCCGCGAAAGCCGCTGCGGAGCCGGGTGCTGAAATCGAGATACAGCCCTCCGCCCGGGTCGCGATAGACGTGCGCGAGCGTCACGCCATCCGGAAACACGGGCCGCGCGTCGTGTCCTTCCGGTCCGCGCAGGAGCTCCGAGACCACCGTGCGAACGAGCGCTTCGCCTTCGACGCTCTCCTCGACCACTTCGCGTGTCTCGAGCAGGAGATCCTGGCCGCGCGCGTCGGGAAAGTAGAGCTCGATCGCGCGCGTGCCACGCGGCAGGGCCACGTCGCCCGTCTCGAATCCCGGCTTCGCCTCCCGCGTCCGGAAATACCAGATCGCCAACCCCGCCGCAACGACGGCCAGGATCGTGATCACGAGCGCCGTGCGCCCGATGATCGCGATTCCGCGCCGGAGGAGCTCCTTCAGGTCCACGTTCACGGCCAGAACCCTCCGCCCGCGTAGCGCTCGAGCGCGCGCGACAGCACGTCGGCGAGCGACGTGAGACCGCGCGGATCAGCAAGGCGCGCGCGGTCCTCGGGGTTCGAGAGCATGCCGCATTCGAGCATCACGGCCGGCATGTTCGCCCCTTCGATCGGAAGGACGCGCGCCTGGCGGAGCTGGGCGGGCGCGCGGCCGTCGGCCGTGAGCGCGGCGAGCAGGAGCTCGGCTACGCCCCGGCTGTCCGAAGCGTAGCGGCCGGCGGCGTCGCGCCACGGCACGAGCCCGAGCGGGCGAACACCGCCGGGCCTTCGCGGATCCTCGACCGCGGCAAACTCGGTCTCGACGTCGAATCCGAGCGGCGGGGTGACCGTCGCGGTCACGCCGCGCGCGGCCGTCCCCGGCACACCGTCGAAGTGAAGCGACAGGTAGAGATCACCGTGCTGCCGGTTCGCAGCCTCGACGCGCGTCGCAGCGGGCGGATTGGCGTCGCCCTCGCGCGTGAGTCGCACGTCCACGAAGGGAAGGCGCTGGCGGAGTCTTTCGCGGAGCAGCTTCGCGAGCTGGAGCGTGAGGTCCTTCTCGCGCAGGCCGCCGCTTGCGACGTAGCCGGAATCCGGTCCGCCGTGCCCGGGATCGAGGATGAGCACGCGGAGCGGCCGGTTCGGCGGGGCACCGTACTCGGGCGCGAATCCCACGTAGCCCTGCGGAAGCTCGGGCGCGAGCTCGATCTCGAGCAGCTTTTGTCCCGTCGGCACGTGCACCCGGTAGCCGCGCGCACCGGCCTTCACCCCGAGCTCGATCAGGATCGAGCCCGGCTCGCGGCGGAAGCGCGTCGAGGTGAGGAGTCCTTCGGCCGGGAGCGAATCGCCGGGAACGGCGGACAGCACGCCGCCCGGCACTTCGATGAGGAAGCGGCTCTTCCGCGCCGAGAGGACCTGCGGCTCGAGCGGCTCGGTGATCGGCAGCACGAGCCGCGTGCGCGCGCCCGAGGCCGAGAGCGATGGCGGCCCCAGGTTCGGGTCCTGCGAGAAGAGGACGATGCGCTGCGACTTCGGATCCCATGCGGCACGCGGCATGAACCTTCCCGAGAGCGCGAGCGGAAAGATGTCGAGCGGGACGTGCACTTCACCCGCGTAAAGGCGCACGGGAGAGCCGAGGCGGATCGGCACCTCATCCACGATCACGTACGGCGTGTCCACGGTGAGACGAAGCGAGTGGCGGACGTTTCGGATCTCGAGCTTCTTGAGATCGGGGCGCCAGTACTTCGTGCCGTTGATGAGGCGCGCGAGCGCGTTCGCCCCCATCATGGGCCGGCCGTCGAGCTCGACGGTCGCGACGTTCTCGCTCGTGCCGCGTCCGACACGGTCGACCCGCACGACCGCAAAAGCCGCGGTCGCCTGGAGCACGAGGGCGAGAGCAAAGAGAGAGACCCCGACCGCGCGCAAGCTCATCCGCAGCGGGCGCATCAACCGCGCTCCCGGTGGCGTGACTCGCGTCGCATTTCCCGCTCGGCATCTCGATCGGCGATCGCACGGCGCTTGTCGTGGAGCTTCTTTCCGCGGCACACGCCGAGCGCGACCTTCGCCTTGCCGCGCGTGAAGTAGAGGCGGATCGGGATCAACGTCATGCCCTTCTGATGCGTCGCTCCCCAGAGACGGTCGATCTCACGGCGATGCAGGAGGAGCTTTCGCTTCCGCATGGGATCGTGGTTCGCCCGGTTGCCCTGCTCGTAGGGCGAGATGTGGAGATGATGGAGGAACACTTCGCCGTCTTCGACCACGGCGTAGCTGTCGGCGAGCTGGGCCTTGCCCTGGCGCAGGGACTTCACTTCGGTGCCGGTGAGCGCGAGGCCGCACTCGACCGTCTGCTCGACGAAATAGTCGTGCAGCGCGCGACGGTTCGTCGCGACGGCGAAGTCACTTTTCTTCTCGGAGGGCGCACCGGTGGCGGCGGGTCGTCCGGTTCCGTGACTCATGACCCGTCCTTGAACGACAAAGGCAGCCCCGCGGGCTGCCTTCGGTGAACTGGTGCGGAAGGGGGGAGTTGAACCCCCACGAGGTTGCCCCCACAGGAACCTGAATCCTGCGCGTCTGCCAATTCCGCCACTTCCGCGTCGGGAGATCGCGACGATAGCCGAAGGGCCCCCGAACGTCAAGCGAGGGACGCGTAACCACGATTCATCAGGGCGTCGGTGTGACCTCGATCATGCGATGAACCCTGCCGATCGGAAGATTCCAGCGTACGGCACGCACGTAGTCGATGATCCGCCGGGATTCGGCGCTGTCGCGCTCGTGCTCGAGCTCTTCGACGATCGAATCGGCACTCTCAACCGAGAGCAGCCGACGTGATGTTCCCAGAGAGTACTCCCCTCGGGGATCGCGACGGAGCAGCCAGAGAGCGCGCAGAGACGACGCTGCGTCCCGGAATCCGGACGCCCGACTACCGTACAGGAATCTCGATGCAGCACTTCCATAGAACAAGGACCACGAAGTGGGTGCGAGGTCCGGTCGGACCCACATTGGATCAACCTGCACACGGATCCGACGCTCAGAGTCCAGTGGCAGAGCGCCAGCCACCAATGAATCGACACAAAGAATGAGCCAGGCGGGCGCGCGCTCTCCGGGACGCATCTGAATTGTGTCCATGAGCCTCGCGTCGACAATTGCATCCGCCTCCGCGACTTGCTGCGACAGCGGGATGTGGACAATGGATATGGCGGAAGCCATCGAGGCGGCAGCGGCCAGATAAATCGCGGCGGCCGTGCGAATGAGGTGAAGCCTAAGCGCGCGCGGCCGCCTTCGTTCCACGTTTGCGCTCCAGCACGCGTTCGATCGCGGCAAGGACGTCCTTCTCCTTGAGACCGAACGCCTCCATGAGCTCGGCGGGCTTCCCGGACTGGCCGAAGCGATCGTGCACCGCGACCATCTCGACCGGAACGGGGTGCGTGCGCACGATGACTTCGGCCACCGCACCGCCCAGACCGCCGTTCACCTGATGCTCTTCGGCCGTGACGATCGCCCCGGTTTCGCGCGCGCAGCGCTCGATCAACGCCGCATCGAGCGGCTTGATCGTGTGGAGATTGACGACCCGGACGGACACTCCACGCCCGGCCATCGTCTGGCGCGCACGCAACGCCTCGTGCACGAGGACGCCGCACGCGATGACGGTGACGTCCGTGCCCTCGCCGAAGACCTCCCCGCGACCAAACGTGAACGGGGTCTTCTCGTCGGTCACGACCGGCACGTCCTCGCGCCCAAAGCGGATGTACACGGGCCCCGGCACGTCGCGCGCGGCGCGCGTCGCCTTGCGCGCCTCCCAGTAGTCGCACGGGACGACCAGATTCATGTTCGGGATCGAGCGAATGATCGCGAACTCCTCCATCGCCTGGTGCGTGGCGCCATCGGGGCCCACGGAAATGCCGCCGTGCGCGCCGCCGATCTTCACCGGCAGGTTGGTGTAGGCGATCGTCACGCGAACCTGGTCGGCGGAGCGGCAGCTCGCGAACGCGCCGTACGTCGCGAAGTACGGGATCTTCCCCATCGCCGCGAACCCGGCCGCAATGCCGGCCATGTTCTGCTCGGCGATGCCGATCTCGAAGAAGCGCTCGGGGAACTTCTCGGCGAAGAACGACACCATCGTGGACTCGAGGAGGTCGCCGACTAGAACAACTACGTTCGGGTCGCGCTCGCCGAGATCGACGAGCCCGTGACCGAAACCCTCGCGGGTCTTCTTCATGGCGACCGGTTCGGCGAGAACGATGTCGGGCATGATCAGCCGGCCAGCAGGCGCGCCTTCCACGCGTCGTACGTCGTGCCGAGCTCGACGAGCGCCTTCTCGCCCTCGTCCTTCTTCGGCGGCTTGCCGTGCCAGCGATAGTCGTCGGCCATGTACGAGATCCCCTGTCCCATCACCGTGTGTGCGAGGAGGACGCTCGGCTGACCCTTGTGTGCGCGCGCGGCGGCGAATCCGCGCAGGATGTCCTCGTGGTCATGGCCGTTCACTTCAATGACGTTCCAGTTGAAGGCGCGGTACTTGTCCGCGAGCGGAGCGATTCCCATGATCTCTTCGACGTCGCCGTCGATCTGCTTTCGGTTGTAGTCTACGATCGCGCACAGGTTGTCGAGCTTGTAGTGGGCGGCCGACATCACGCCCTCCCAGACCTGCCCCTCCTGCTGCTCGCCGTCCCCCATCACGCAGTAGATGCGTCGCGGATGGCGATCGAGACGCGAGGCAAGGGCCACGCCCACGCACACGGAGAGCCCCTGGCCGAGCGAGCCCGACGACACTTCGATGCCGGGCGTGTCGTGGTGCGACGGGTGACCCTGCAGGTGACCGTCGAACTTGCGAAACTTCATGAGATCGCGAAGCGGGAAGTAGCCGCGCTCGGCCATCAGGGAATAGATGATCGGCGTCACGTGTCCGATCGAGAAGTGCCAGAAGTCACGCTCCGGCCAGGTCGGGTTCCTGGGATCGATGTTGAGCTCGTGGAAGAAGAGCACCGATCCGAAGTCGGCGCACGAAAGCGGGCCGCCCGAGTGGCCCGAGCCTGCGTCGATGAGGAGCGTGATGATGTTGCGCCGGAGCCTAAGTGACATTGCGCGAAGCTCGGCGAGCGAAAAGCCTGCGCGTCCCCGCGCGTGGCAGCGCTCGGGCGTGAGCGTCGCGGCGACGGCTTCGTCTTCGGCGATGTGCGACGGAGCCTGGGACATCGTGCTCCCTGAAAGGTGTCGTGGGGGAAAGCCGTGGAATGCGCCGAAATTAGCACAGCCGCGGACGAACGGCCACCCCCTGTTGCCGGGGTGGCCGCGGTCCGTTCAGCGGAACGAACGCGATTGGCGCTCGCGTGGTGATGACCCTCGTTGGTGATGACCCTCGCCTGGTGATGACCCTCGTCTAACGATAGCGATCCTTGACGGCACCCCAGCTCGCCGGAACGGCGGGCACCATCGGCTCCGCCTGGATGCTCACGGCATCGATGCCGACGTTGAAGAAGAGCTGATTGTCGACTTCGGCAAAACGCAACCGGATCGTCTGTCCCGAAAACGGCGTCAGGTTCGCGACGAGAGTCGTGTAGCCCAGCGTCGGCGGACTCGAAGGCGTCGTCTGAAACAGGTTCGCGAGAACACCCGCGCCCACGTCCGCAATCGGCGCGGCCGGATCCATGACGTCAATCCGGAACTGCTGGTTCGGCGTGATATTGAAGTCGAGCGTCGGGGGACTGGGATTGTAGAACCCAACCGCCGAGTTGTTGTACCAGAGGACGAGGCTCAGGCTGACCGAGGACGAAGCTGGAATGACGATGTCCTGATACAGAATGTGCGTGCCGGCACCGGGCTGGTCGGTGATCGCGTGAAACGCGCCCTCGACCGGAAGCGGTATCGGTTAGCCCGGATATCGGGGCGGGCGTCGTTCCCCACACGAACCAGCCTCCGACTCCTCCGTCGACTATGAACCAGCCGGTGGGACCACTCTCGAACCCGCCGTTCGTGACGAGCTCGATGGCAAGCGGTGTCATCCACGGCGTGGCGGGTTTCGTTCCGAAATCGACAACCGGCGGTTTGGAGATCGGCGTGTAGCTCGCCGCCTGGGCGGCCGACGCCAGACCCGTTCCAATGGCCACGAGTGCGCAGAGGACGAGGGTTCGGGCAAACAATCGCGACGCGTATCGAGAAGTCATGGAAAACCTCCGAGAGAACGAGAGCGAATGCTCTCGGCATGCTGCGGTATTCCAGGAAGGGGGAGCGCCCGTCACGGGAGGGGAGGGCCAGGACGAGGGGGCGCTCATCCTGCGCGCCGGGACGCAACGCGGTCAATACGAAAGGGCGCTCAGGGCGGCGCTCTTCCCGGCCGCCCTGAGGGAGACCCCTTAGCGATACACGGCCTTGACTCGTCCCCAGGTCGAGGGTTCGGCCGGCGTCGTGTCACAGACGTTCGGACTCCCGGGCGTCGGGGCGCATCCCGTGCCGCGCGGATCGAGCGTTCCCGTGTACGAATTGAGCGCGTCGAACAGCGCCCACACGCCGCTCATGTCGGGCACGCGTCCGACCACGCGATCGGTCGCGGCCTCGTGCGCGCGGTACGTGTACGCATCCGCCTGGACCGTGTCGGCTCCCTGAATCATCCACAGACGCGCGGTGTCGCCCGCGTTCGCGAGCGAAAAGCCCGCGATCGAGTGTCCCGTCTCCCGCTGCCAGTTCACGGCGTCCAACCCGTAGAGCACGCGGTGCTCGCCCGGGTTGAGCGTCCCCACGCCACTCCAACGCCACGTCGTGTCGGCGTCGGACACGAGCAGCGTCGCGAGATCGAGGGGAAGGGTTCCGGTGTTCACGATCTCGATCCATTCGTCGTCGCGCGCGGAGAAGATCCCGTCGCCGTTCCAGTCTCGTCCGGGACCGGCGCAGACTTCGTTCAAGCGGACGTCGCACGCGGCGGCCGATGCGTCGAACAGGTTGTAGAGGCAAGGAAATCCGGCGAGCCCGAGGGCAAGTGCCATTCGAATCGTCGTGCGTAGGACAGATTGCATGCGGAGACTCTCCTCGAGGGCGAGCTCCGGGGGCGGACGAGGGCAGGATTAGCGCAGCAGCAGAGGAAGCCTTCGCAAGACAGGTGCCATCGTGCGGCGGTCCAGGAAATTGCGCCACTTTCGCGTGGATCAACGAGTTCGGGGACGGAGCGCGCGAGATCACTTGCCCTGGGGCAAGTAGGTATGCCCAAGACGTGGACGTCCGTCCATCCCGTGGACGGCGACGCCCGCGGACCTGCGGCTCGACTTCGCGCCCGAGGCTCCGAGTGTTTAAGGGAGGAGGATGGCGCGCGTCGTCACCTGACGCCCTGCCTGCTCCATCCGGACGACGTACAGCCCCGGAGCCAGGTGCAAGCCGGCACCTGGCTCGAGGGCGATCACTGCATCCCGCGGCAATTCAACGGCACGAGATAGGACGCGCCGACCAGTCACCGAGTAGAGATCGATGCGTGCAGGACCGGCCCGCTGCGAGGCAACCGCGAGACGGATGGTCCCTGTCGACGGATTCGGATGGACGCGGCAGGAGAGGTCGCCAGACATGGAGGAAGGTCCGACCCCCACACTTCCGATTTCGCTGTGATTGATGAGCACGTCCACAGTCCCCAGGGAAGGACCCGCCACCAGGATGTCCGCGCGGCCGTCGTCCGTCACGTCACCAAAGGCGAGTTCGCCTGGCGCCTTCCCGACCAGGATGCTCGCCGCCGGTTCGAACATTCCGCCGCCGAGGCCTCGCAGCACGCGGACGCTTCCCGCCGACTGTGGAGTCGTCCGCCCCGCGCCGCTGACGATAAGATCCGCCACCCGATCGCCATCCACGTCCCCGGCTCGGACAGCCTGGGGGGCAAAGCCCGCCGGGATCCCGACCGGGTCACCGAACGAGCCCAGGCCAAGGCCGCGAAAGACGACGACCTCGTCTCCGTCGGGGCGCGCCGCAACCAGATCCAGACGGCCATCTCCATCGACATCGCAATAGTCGACGCCGGTCACCCATCCGCCGGCGAACAGCGAAACAGGAGTGCCGAGGCCGCCATTCGCGGCGCCCGGGTAGAGGGCGATCTGAGCACCGCGCTCCGTGGCGACGATCGCGTCCACGCGACCATCTCCGGTGACGTCCGACGCCTGCAGATCGCGCATGCCGTAAGGCGAGCCCGAAGGGGCGTAGTCCGCCCGGTTGCCCAAGACTGCGTTTCCGAGTCCGTACAGAATCGTCAAGGCCGTGGATGAGGCATCGCACCCTACGATCACATCGATCCGACCGTCCCGATCGAAGTCGCTGAAACGAAGAACCCGTGGCTGTTCGCACACGGCATAGCCCACCGGAGGCTCGAAATCGCCAGCGCCCAGCCCACGGCGAACCTCGAGCTGCCCTGTCGAGGCGTGGATCGTAATCAGCTCGTTCTTGCCGTCCTGGTCCAGGTCGGCGAATCCCACCCCGATCGGGAACACTCCGACGGTAAGATCGGAGCGAATCCAGGATCCTTCTCCCGCGCCGGCACGGAAGACAGAGACGGTGTGCGCATTCCGGTTCGCGATGGCGAACTCGCGCCTGCCGTCTACATCGAAATCGCCAACGGTGATCGCCGACGGCGCTTCGCCCGTCACCAGGCCGGAGGATCCAACGAACCCGTCACCCTGCCCGAGGTGAACGACAAGTGCGAGCTCGCTCTCGCTTCCCGTCACCACATCCGGGAGTCCATCCTGATTCACATCTCCAACCACAGTCTGGTTCGGCCGGTAACCGGTGGAGCGGATGTAAGCCGGGGCAAAAGTGTCAGCCTCGTTCCCGTGAAAAATCGCCACCTCGTTGCGCATGCGAATCGGGGCCACCAGGTCGGGCGTGAGGTCGCCATTCAGATCGCTCACGATGACCCGGCCGGCACGCTCGGATGTGGGAATGGCAGGGAGCCTCGTGAAATCCCCTCCTCCGTCGTTGCGAAACACGACCAGGCCGGGCTCGAGGCTCGTGCCGCCGACAATGTCGAGATCCCAGTCGGCGTCGACCCGGGCGACTGTCAGAGTTCCCAATCGGCTCGGTGTGCCAATCGCAAAGCCCGGGTCGTGGAAGGTGCCTCCCCCCGTCCCCGGACGGATGCTGATCCACAGATAGAAGAGAGAGACGAGGTCCGCCACACCGTCCCCGGTCACATCCGCGATTGCCAGATCTTCCGAGGTGTATCCGATTCGTCCCGGCTTCTGAATCAGCGATGCAGACCCGTCGTTGAAAAAGATGCTGTAGTCGTGGCCCGATCCCGCGTCTTCGAAGGCTGCGGCGACATCCAGATCGTGGTCGCCATCGATGTCTCCCACCGCCATGGCAGTTGGTCGACGTTCGATCGGAATGGCCGGATGGGCGGGCGCGAAGGAGCGATCGACGGCCCCGACCCACACCTGCAGGGCACCACTCGCGCACGCGTTGCAGCTGGGCCCGCCGACGACCAGATCATCGAGCGCGTCCCCATCCATCCGCGCCACCGCGATCCGTGTTCCTACCGCGACATCGGTCACGTGCGAGGCAGGCCCGAAGCGGCCTCTCCCAAGTCCGAAGCGGACCCGAACGGCGAGATCTCCACCGTCCGACCCCGCCGACTCCACACTGGCCAGATCGAGCAATCCGTCAGCGTCGAAATCGCCCTCTGCGAGCACCTGGATGCGAATCCCGGATTCGATGTCGAGTCCCGGCTCGTCGATGGAAACGACGGCCCCGTCCGAGTCACAAGGCGCCACCAACGAGATTCCGAGTGCCAGGGCCAACGCACTCAGCATGCGCTCTCCACGCGCCGCGGCAGGGAATGCGGAACGCGAGGTCCGGACCGTGTGGTCCATCACCGCACCTTGGTCCCCAGGAACTCGCCCATCAAGTGAAGCGCGGTCTCGAGGTTCGGGATCGAGTTCGCGTACGAGAGCCGCAGGTGCCCTTCGCCGAACTGGCCGAACGCCGTCCCGGAGAGCATCGCAACGCCCGCCTCGTCGAGCAGGGACTTCGCGAGCTCGCCCGAACGGATGCCGGTTCCCGTGATGTTCGGGAACGCGTAGAACGCGCCGGTCGGCATCGAGCACGTGACCCCCGGCAGCGCGTTGAGCCCGCGCACCAGGTGATCGCGTCTCAGGCGGAACTCGGCCACCATCGCGTCCACCTCGCCCTGCGGCCCGGTCAGAGCCGCGAGCCCGGCGCGCTGAACGAACGAGTTCGTGCACGAGTTGCAGTTCGTCATGAGACGCGTGACGTGGGCGGCGAGGCCCTTCTCCATCACGCCGTAGCCCAGGCGCCAGCCGGTCATCGCGTAGGTCTTCGAGAATCCGTCGAGCACGATCGTCCGCTCACGCAGCCCGGGGAACGCGGCGATCGAGTCGTGTTTCACGTCGTAGAGGATCCGGCTGTAGATCTCATCGGACAGGATCCAGAAGCCATGCTTCGCAGCGAGCTGCGCAATCGCGGCGAGCGTCTTGTGATCGAGGGTCCCACCGGTCGGGTTGTGCGGAGAGTTGAGGACGAGGAGCTTCGTCTTCTTTGTGACGAGCGAGGCGAGCTCCTCCACGTCGAGCGACCAGTTCCGGTCCTCGCGCAGCCGGATCGGAATCGCCTTCGCTCCAAGGAACTGGATGACCGATTCGTAGATCGGAAATCCCGGATTCGGATAGATCGCTTCGTCCCCTTCGTTGAGAAGGGCCAGCATCGAGAAAAAGAGAATGGGCTTCCCGCCCGGTGTGACGACGACCTGATCGGCCTCGACCGGAATGCCGCGCGTCTTCGCGATGTAGGCGGCGATCGCCTCCCTGAAATCCTTGAGACCCGCGGATGGCCCGTAGTGCGTCCACCCGGACTCGAGCGCTTCGGCGGCCGCCCGCCGAATGTGCGCCGGCGTGTCGAAGTCCGGTTCGCCGATCTCGAGGTGGATGACCTTGCGACCTTTCGCTTCGAGCGCCTGGGCGCGCGCGAGCACTTCGAAGGCGGTTTCGGTTCCGAGTCGGGCCATGCGGGCCGCGTAGTCCATCGGACGGATCTCCTGAACGGGCCAGGGAGTGAGCGACGAGCTCCGGATCGGGTCTCCGGCTAAAGCGTTCCCGGCGATGACGTGCCGGCCACCCAGTCTAATCCCATCCGAAGCTCGTTGGCAGTGCCCGTTGCGGACACGGTTCGGAGCGCCGCCAGCCACGGTGCGAGCCGTCCGGTCCGCCGGATCTCGAGTCGCGTCCGCGCGCTTCCACCGGACCAGCGTGTGAATCCGCCGCCGGGAAGATCCGGCTCCGCGGTGGCCGTGCTCCCCCGCCCCGAGCCCATGCGCGCTTCGGCCTCGACGAGAAGGCTGCCCGGGGCGCGTGCGATCCCGGCGATGCGCCAGGTCTCACGCAGGAGGCCCTTGGGATCGAAACGAAGCTCGACCCCGCCGCGAAGTGTGATTCGCGCGCGTGTCCGGTTCGCCGAGGAGACGGCCGAGGCGGCCGAGACGGCGACCACCGTGCGCTTCGGCGCGCTGTCGCGCCGGAGCGCGAGATCCACGTTCCGCACGGGCCCGAGACGAAGCGCGAGCCACACGCGCGCGGGATCGAACGACGAACGTTCGGCGAGATGCGCTTCGACGGACCACGGGCGACGATGTCCGCGCAAACGCGCGACCGCACGCAGGTGCGCGCGACGTTCGGGAAGCGCACGCAGCGGCGTGAAGCCGCTCGCTTCCGTTTCGGCAGCGAGGTCGGCGATCACTTCCGACGTGCGGGCTTCGAGCGCGAGGCGCGTGCGGGCGCGCCCGCCCGAATCGAACGCGAGCGCTCCCGAGGCGCGCGGGGTGCCGTCGATCGCGAAACCGAGTTCGCAGGCACCGCCACCGTCGTGGACGGGAGCGGCGGTTTCGGCGGCCTGGCTCGTCGAAAGCGGTTGGACGCGACGCGGCCCCGTGTACGAGATCGCGACGAGCGCCCACACGCCCTCGCGTGCGATCGCAAACGCGGTCAATTGCTCGGTCAGTCGTCCACGCCGGGAGCTCTCCTCCGCGTCGCGATGTCGTGTGCTCGCGGTCGGCAACCAGGCGAGTCCGCTCGCGCGAGCGTCGCGCGGCGTGTCGGCGACGAGCATGCCGAGCCTCCACGCACCGCGCGTTGCAAACGCCCAGAGACCACGGAATCCGGTCGCCGCGCGAGCGGGTGAAGTCAGGGGTGGTTCGCCCGGGGCGATCGACGGCGTGCTACGACCCGCGAACGACGGGGTCCGCGACGTGCCCGCGCGTCGCGGTCCAAGCAGGAGGCCCGCGCCGACCATCGGCAAAACGCGACCGATCGAAACGGTGAGCCAGGGCCGTGGCGCGAGCGCGAGGGCCCATGCTATGTCGTCGACGGCGCGCGGTTCGCCGGGCTCGCGCGCGACGAGCGCATCGAGGCGGACGCGTGATGCGCTCCATCGCGTGACGAGCTGAGCGCCGCCGCGCGCCCACAGAAGGCGGCCCGCCGACGCGAACCCGCGCGCCGGCGCCGTGGCGATCTCGTCGGGCTCCTCGCCGCTCTCGAACCACGCCTCTTCGAGCTCGAGCGCCTCGAGCGTTTCCGCAGCACCGGAGTCGGGCGGAGCCGTGCTGTCGGCGCTGTCGGCGGGCGCGAGCGCAAGCGCGCCGGCCAGCGCCCAGGCGAGCGTCACCATTCGATCCCTCCTTCCCACTCTTCGGAGAGACCGAGGGACGGATGAGACACGCGCGCGTATCCGGCGTTCGCGTGTGCATGGCCGGCCACGCGTCCCGTGAAGAGGATCGCCAGCGATCCGCACCAGGGGGCCCCCACGGCTCCTGCGCGAATCGAAAGCGGACCGGCGACAAGCGCGAGCCCCCCGCCGGCGCGCGAGCCCGCGAGATCGCGCGTCACCGCGAGGAAGGCGGAAACCGGGCGCGTTCTCCACGCGACCTCGAGCGTCCAATCGGGGTCGGGGCGCGCAATCGGGTGACCTCCGGCCGCCAGAGCGCGAAGCGCGAGTGCGCCCGTGAAACCGCGCGGCCCGCGGGCCACGAGTGCCAGGTCGAGTGAGCCTCCGCGATTCGCTCGGTCGCCCGCCCCTTCCGATCGCCACTCGTTCCAGCTCGCGCCGACATCGAAGGACGAGCGCCGAAGCGCGAGCGCACAGAGTGCGCGCCATCGCCGGGCCTCCGGTGGGCCGAACGACTCGAGCCCGAGCGCTCCGCCCCATGCGCCCGCCCGCACTCCGAGCGCAAGCCGCGAACGAGCCAGCGCGTCGAGCTCGAAGAGCCTTGCCCGCGAGCCTGCGATTCCAATGTCAAACGAGGTGGCGGTCGCGGCGGTCGTGGCGATCGTGGCGGGCGGACCCTCGCGCTTCCCAGCGAGACGCGCGGGTTGATCGAACGCCGACAGAGGGCCCTCGTGATCCGCAAGGAGCGCAAGTCCCGCACCCCACGCGCCGGCTCCGCCCGGATCCGGCGTGACGGCCGCCGTCGCAGTTAGCGCAAGAAACGAGAGCGACACGCACGCGAGGGCCACGCGCGCGAGGGCCATGTGTTTCGCACACGCGGCTCTCATCGCACCTCCAGCCACGAGCGCGCACGCACGTGAGCCAGCCCCGGCATGCTCTCGGCCTCGAGTCCGAGCACGTAAAGACCCGGCGGAAGGGGCCGACCCGCCGCGTCCGCGCCGTCGAATGCGATGCCCGCCGTTCCCGGCGCGTCCTCGCCGGGGATGAGCGTGCGCACCGGACGGCCGCGCAAGTCGAACACGCGAAGCCAGATACGCGCGCGCTCGAAGCCCGTTCGCCAGCTCACGAGTGCTGCGCTCGAGGGGCTCAGCGTAGGGGCAAGGCGCTGCGGGACGATCGAGAGCTCGACTCCGGCGCGCGCTCCCGCACCCCAGAGCGTGTTCGCGCGTCCGGGCGTTCCACCGCGGGCGGCGCTCCAGCCCCAGTTCGATGGATCACGGCTCGCCCACGAGGTCTGTCGGCGCTCGCGCGTCGCGCCTTCGGGATCGCCGCCCGGAAGCTCGACGCGATCGCTCGCGCGACCGTCCGGCGCGCGCAACACGAGGACCTCGGCGGGACCGCTCGTCGAGCGAGTGTGATTGAGCGCAGGCCACGGCTCGCATCGCACGATGCGCGGCAATGCAAGGGTGGGATGTCGTGCGAGGAGCGCTGCGGGATCCGACGTGAAGACGACGAGACTCTCGGGCTCGAGATGGAACGCCGTGCCGCCCGCCCCGGGATCGACGACCCGGCCGAGACGGCCGGTGGCGTCTTCGATCCCCCAGCGATCGAGCGGAATTCTCATCGCGGAGACGTTGCGAACCTCGACCCACTCGGGGCCGTCTTCCGGGGCCGAACACACTTCTGAGATGAGCATCGCCCCTGGCCCGACCTGGACGACCGCGACGCCACGGTCGTTTCCCGGCGCTCCGTCGTCGAGGACCGACACCGCGAGCGAGACGCGCCAGGCCCCCGGCCACGGCGGGACGAACGCAAGCTCGACATCGGCCGAGTCACCGGGTTCGAGCTCGGGGAGCCGCTGGCCGTGTGCGACCAGCGAGTCTGGCGGAAGCGGCGCGTTCGGATCGAACACGAGTGCCGATTCGTCGGAGAGGTGCGCCGCCCACAGGCGGACGTCGGCTTCGCCGGAAGCGAGGCCGGACGCGCCGCGATTGACGAGCCGCCCTGTGAGCGTGACCGGATCGCCGGCTTCGACACGCTCGAGCGGCGTTGCGAAGTGGGCCCACCCGAGATCGATCTCCGGGCGATTCGGCGCGCCGGGTGTCGGCGGCGAGACCGCATGGAAGTCGGCGGCGTTGTCGTCGGAATCCGCCCCGTCCGGGAGGCGCGCGAGCGAGAAACCGGACGGGACATCCTCGGCGGGCCGGGCTTCGAAGTACTCCGCGTACGTGAGAGTCCCGTAGCCGAGGACGTCCTGTGTCAGGCCCCCCGGGCCCGCGAGCCGTACGGCATCGGGCCCGTTCTCGAGATCGAACGTGAGCACGCGATCGGGGGCGGGCGTGACCTGGGGCTCGCCGATCGTGAAGCGGCCGAACGGCGCGATCACGTCCCCTGCGCCGCCGGTCCAGATCGTGCGCCAGCGGTTCGCTCCGGCTCCGTCTCCGGCCTCGAGGCGGTAGCCCGCGAGCGGAACGGTCTGGTCGGTGCGATTCGCGAGCTCGACGAACTGATGTCCCGCGTCGGCGCCGACCGCGTCGTAGAAGACTTCGTTGAGAACGACCGGTCGGTCCGATGGGTCAGCCGAGACGGGCCGGACTGGCAGAACGGGCAGGACGAGGGCGAGAACCAATGGCGCCGCTCGCGGGCGGCACCGAAGGATGCGAAGCATCGAAGGCTCCCCCGGGGGCAGGTCGAGGGGGCCGTCTTGTGCGGAGGCGAGGGGGAACTGGTCTTGAGACCAGTTGTTCAGCGCGGGGCGTTATCGGGCGAACTTGCCCCAGGGCAAGTTCGTCCCACTTTTTCCCGGGGGCGAACCTTCAACGGGTCCTAGGAGCAAACAACTGGTTCTGGAACCAGTTGGTCCCCGACCTCTTCCCGCGAACTTGCTGCACAGCAAGTGAACTTGCCCTGGGGCAACGTTGACATAACGAAGCATGAACTCGCTCTGGAGCGAGTTCATCAACGGTGTTGATCGGAAGATCCAACTGGTTCCAGAACCAGTTGGCTCGACTAGGCGAGTCCCCTGCGGCGTCGAATCCACCATTCGGCGGAGAGAATGCTCGCCAGGATCGCGAACACGAACGGGCTCTCCCACAGGCGAACGCTCGCGTCGCGGGCGGCGCGGGGTCGCGCAACGGCCAGCGCGGCGGCGACATCCCCTTCCCGGCCGGGCTTCACCGTCCGTCCTCCGCTCGCCTGCGCGACCTGGGCGAGGAGTCCCGCATCGGGTGCGACGTCCTGCCACTCGATGCTCTGCGCATCGACCCAGAACTCGGCGTTCGCCGAGCCGGCGGAGCGGCCACCGACGGTCGCCGTGGCACTCGCGGTGTAGCGCCCGGGCGGCAGGTTGTCGAGGACCGTCCCGTACCCTCCCTGGCCGCGCGATTCGAGAACGACCTCCCGACTCACCGGACCGCTCACTTTGACGTTCACGCGCGCCTCGGTCACCGGGCGGAACGCCGCATCCTGAAGCGTGGCCGCGAGGCGCACCGGCTCCCCGCGCGTGACGAGCGGGCGTTCCGGCACGAGACGGAGCGGCTCGGTCTGCGCGGGCTCCGAGAACGCGCGCAGCAGGTTCCCCCACAACCGCTCGTAGCGGGCCCCGGCTTCGAGATCGTTGCCCGAAAAACCCCAGCGGAACGTCGACGCGCCGTTCACGATGAGCGCCCGTCCGCGTCCCGCCCGGCGCTCGAGCACGACCGGCACACGGCCGCGCGCATCGACCGCGAGAACCTCGTCCTCGGCCGAGGCGACGAGCGGTTGCACGTTCTCGACCGGCGGAAGCGCCGACCACAGGGAGAAATTCGCGGCCGGATCCTCGTCGAGCCGCACGAGATCCGCCTGCCGTCCGTCTTCCGTGAGAGTCACCCCGGTTTCGGCGAGCGGAACCTGGCCGGGCGCCCGCGCGAGCCGCAGAGCGGTTCCGATCGGGCTTCCCCCGAGTGCAAGCACGCCCTGGCGTGCCGCCCCGCCCATCACGATCGCGCTTCCTCCCGCCGACACGTAGCCCGCAATTGCCTGCGCGACTCCCGGCGAGAGCGTTCCTTCGTCCATTCCGATCAGGACGACGAGCGCGTACGGACGAAGCGCGCCGGGACTCTGTGGCAGGCCGGCAGCGGCGGCCGCGCCGCCGGAGCCGGAACCAGATCCCCGGTCCACGCGATCGAAGCGCCCCTTGGCGGCGACCCAGTGCTCGGCGGCGTAAGCGGAATCGGTGGCGATCGCACGCCGCGCCCACGTCCAATCCCAGTGATACGAGCCTGCGAGCACGAGGACTCGCTGGCGATCGGGCAGGACTTCCTGCGCGTACGCATGCCGGTTGTTGACCGCCGTCCACTCGCCAGGGCTCTCGGGCGTCGACACTTCGAAGACCTGGAGTCCCGGCCGCACCGGGCGGTACTTCATGCGGCGCGCCACTTCGGCGCCGCCACCGGGGAGCGCAACCTCCTCGCTCGTGAGGACGGTCGCGCCTTCGCGGAGCTCGATCTTCGCGCGACGAGGCGGGCCGAGCGCGCGCACCCGCACTTCGACCGGCGTCTCCTGGCCGACGCGCGAGGTGGGATTCGCAAGCACGTCGACGACCGCGACGTCATTTCCGGGAACTTCCCCGACCGGGATTGCCGCGACCGGAAGGCCGAGCTCGCGCGCGGCGGCCACCGCGTCGCGTCCGGCGGTCTGCGAGCCGTCGCTCACGACCACGACTCCACGCGCGTTCTCGAGCCCGACGAGCGACGCCTGGAGCGCCTCCCCGAGCGAGGTGCGCTCGCGCTCGGCGGCCGGCACCGAATCGGCGACCGTTCCCGCGAACGTCTTCCGCACGACCCTGAAGCGCCCGGAAAGGTTTCGGGCCACGAGATCGGCGCTCTTCTCGGCGATCTCGCGACGCGTGCGCGCGTCCTTCCCGGCCGGAATCGAATCGGCCGGAAGATCCATCGAACGCGAAACGTCGGTCAGCACGACGACCGAGCCCTTGCCCGCGGCCTGACCCGCGAGCGAGAGCAAGGGGCGTGCGAGCAGGAACGCGAGCGCGACGAGCGCGAACGCGCGGAGCCCTGCGAGAAGCGTGCGGGTGTTCGAACGGAGCGAGGGCGCGATCGAGCGATACGCCCAGACGGCGAGGAGCGCGAGAACGATCGCGCCGCCGATCAGCCAGGGCAATGCGCCGGGTGCGAGGGAGAGCCCGTCGGGTCTCACGACGACAGGGTACCGCGCGGGATGCACATTCGAATCGGTCCTCCGTCGGGAGCGACTGGGTCGACGGAAGTTTACCGGACGGACGGGAGGGGGCTCAATCTTCCGGGACACCGTGCGCGCGGAGCGAGCCTCAATTGACGCGAAGGAAACATCTCGGCGCCCTTACAAGGCGCTATGGCCCGCTACATGACTCCGCTACGACCCGCGCGGGCCTCCGCCTCCGACCTCGGCCGCCACGCGGGCGAGCTCGACGCGCTGCAGGCGATCGAGCAGGAGCGCCTCGAGCGGGATCGGCGGCGCAACCTCGATCGGGCGCGCGACGGTCTGTGCGGCCCGCACGCGAAAGTGTCCGCGGTCCCAGGACGCGAGTCCCCATATGACGCGCGCGTGGCGTTCGTAGAGGAGGTCTTCGAGCGAGGCTTCGTCGAGCCAGCCGTTCTCGACCAGCACGCGGCCGATCGGTTTCGCGGCGTCGGGCGATTGGGCGAGCGATTCGGCCAGCGAAGCTTCGAGCTCCGCGCGCGCGACGACGTGCCGGGCGACCGCGAGATCGCCGAGCCTGAGTCCCGTGCCACGCGGTCCGATCCCGACGAGCCGGCCTTCGCGAACGCCGAGATCGACCGCACGCGGCGAGCCGTCGGCACGATCCTCGGACTCGAATTCGAGCGCTGCGTCCCAGCCGGATTGAGCGACGAACTGGAGGACGTCCTCGACGCGCAGGTGGCCGATCCGGCCTTCGAACAGGAGCTCGTCCACGCGCCGCCCGTCCTCAGGCCCCGAAGCGCACGTCCGTCACGACGCCCGGCTCGGACGGAGCCTGCCCTCTCAGGCGCTTGAGATTGATCCAGCCGATGACCCAGCCATAGAGAAGCGTGAATCCGAGGAGGACGACGAACGCATCCACGCTGAGCGGCGTCAGACGTTCCGCCAACGGCCCCAGGTCGAACGCGGCGAACGCGAGTCGCACGACGACGAGGCCCGTGAGCAGGAGCCCCGTCATCTTCCCGGGAAGCGTCGAATGAATGCGCACCGGGCCGCGCGTCACGTACAGGAAGGATCCACCCACGAGCAGGAGCAGCATCCGGAGCGCCGCGAGCACGAGGGCAAGGAGTGGCGCCAGTCCTCCGATGTAGAGCCCGACGAACAGCCAGAAGCTGCACAGGATGTCGGCCAGCGGATCGAGGATCGTCCCGAAGCGCGTCTCCTGGTGGAAACGCCGTGCGACCCAACCGTCCACGATGTCGCTTGCGATCGCGATCATGTAGGCGAGGAACGCGAGCTTGAACTGCCGCGCCGCCATGAAGACGAGGAACGCCGGCACGAGGGCCACGCGCGTGAGCGTGATCGCACTCGGCCAGCCGATCGCATCGAGCGGAGTGCCCGTCTTGTCGCGCAGAAGATCGATGTGGAGGAGCGTGAGGACGATCATCGGCACGAGGCCGACGACGGTCCACCCGAACGCACGGCGGGCGAGCCCGGGATCGACCACGACCGCGAGCACCGCGGCGCACGCGACCGCGCCCAGAAACAGGATGAGCCCGACGAAGAGCACCGAGCGGACGGCCGCCGGATTTCCGAGCGCGCGCTCACGGGCGAACGCGAGCGCGCGCCGAGCGTAAAGAAGCCACGCGGCCGCGCTGTAGCGCGAGCTTCGGAGTTCGATCAGTTCCTGCTCGACCCACATGGAGCCGTCGTCTCCTTTTCGGGGAGCGCGAGTCTATCACACGTTTGTTCGCGGACGGAGAGCTTCGCGCGCGATCGTCCCCAGGATCTTGGTCCCGGCGCCGATGACACCGCGCACCGTGCCCGAGACTTTCGACCGCCCGGCGGCTCGCGCACGGCACGTGACCGGAACCTCGCGCATCGGGAGCCCGAGGCGCGCGGCTTTCGCCTGCATTTCGACCGTCCAGCCGTAATCAGGATCGTGCAGGGCCATGCGCTCTAGGGCGCTCCAGCGCACGGCGCGGTACGGACCGAGGTCCGTTACCTTTGCGCCGTAGAGCGTACGCAGGAGGAACGAGGCGAGTCCGTTGCCGAAGCGTTGCGGCACCGACATCGCCCCCCGCTCGACCGCGCCGAGCGTGCGGGAGCCGATCACGAGGTCCGCCTCCCCGCGCGCGATCGGCGCGACGATCGAGGCAAGCTCGGACGGATCGTCCGAGCCGTCGCCATCCGCAAACGCGACCGCATCCGGGAGACCCTGCGCGCGGGTGGCGAGGTGCACGAGACCGGCGAGGCACGCGGAACCGTACCCGCGACGCGGGGCCGGGACGACCGTTGCCCCCGCGGCGCGCGCGACTTCAGCGGTCCGATCGCGCGAGCCGTTGTCGCACACGACGATCTCGTCGAGGATTGCTCCGGCCCGCGCCGCGAACGGAGCCGCCGCGGCGACCGTGAAAAACCCGCGTACGACGCCCGCGACCGAAGCCTCCTCGTCGAGCGCCGGGACGATGAGGGCGAACTTCACTTCCGGGGTTTCGAAGCTCCGGTTCTGGTTCCGTTTCCGGCGCCGGCGCCCGCCGCCCGAAGCGCAGCCTGTGCAGCCGCGAGGCGCGCGATCGGGACGCGGAACGGCGAGCAGGAGACGTAGTCGAGCCCCGCATCGTGGCAGAACGCGACCGACTGGGGCTCCCCGCCGTGCTCGCCGCAGATCCCGATCTTCAAGTCCCTCCGTGCGGCCCGGCCCTCGTCCACCGCCATTCGGACAAGACGTCCGACGCCTTCGCGGTCAAGCGTGACGAACGGATCGTCCGGCAGCACACCCTCGGCGACGTAATCGGGCAGGAACGAGCCTGCGTCATCGCGCGAGAACCCGAACACCATCTGGGTGAGGTCGTTCGTGCCAAAGGAGAAGAAGTCCGCCTGGGTCGCGATCTCTCCCGCCGTGAGCGCCGCGCGCGGCACTTCGATCATGGTGCCGACGAGATACGGGACGCGCAGTTTCGCACGCGCGAACACATCGTCGGCGACCTTGCGCACGAGTGCCGCCTGGAGCGTGAGCTCGTTCACGTGTCCGACGAGCGGAATCATGATCTCGGGCAGCACCGTCTTTCCCTGCTTCGCGACCGCAACCGCGGCCTCGAGGATCGCGCGCGCCTGCATCGCGGTCACCTCGGGATACGTGATGCCGAGCCGCACGCCGCGGTGCCCGAGCATGGGATTGAACTCGTGCATCTCCTCGACCCGCGCGAGGAGCCGCTCGCGCTCCGAAAGTCGACGCTTGAGCGCCGCAAGCGACGGGACCTTTCCCCCGCCCGGATGCCGGCGATCGGGAAAACCGCGTGCGCGACGCTCCGGCTTCCCGCCGGGGCGGTGGCCGGCGCGCCCCACGCGCTCGGAGTCGAGGATCGCGATCTGGCCCTTGAGCTCGGCGACCTCGCGGATCAGGACCTCGCGCTTCGGCAGGAACTCGTGGAGCGGCGGATCGAGCGTGCGAATCGTCACGCCGTAGCCGTCCATCACTTCGAACAGCCCCTTGAAGTCGGAGCGCTGAAACGGGAGGAGTGTGGCGAGCGCGCCTTCATAGCGCTTGCGAGCGTCCTTCCGCTGCGCGGTGAGCTCGCGCACCGCGCGGGCTCGCTCGGCATGATCGCGGCCGCGCCCCGCCCGATCGAGCTCGCGCTCGGACTCGCGCACGCGCTTCGCGAGCGCCCAGGTCTCGTTCGCGGCGAAGATCATGTCGACCACGACCGGAAGGCGCTCCTCGGCAAAGAACATGTGCTCGGTGCGGCAGAGGCCGATGCCTTCGGCGCCGAACTCGCGCGCTTTCTTCGCGTCGCGCGGAATGTCCGCGTTCGCGCGCACGCGCAAATGACGCGCCTCGTCGGCCCACGAGAGGAAGCGCGCGAACTCGGGCGTGAGCCCGGGCTCGAGCGTCGGCACGGCACCGGCGAACACGAGCCCGCGCGCGCCGTCGAGCGAGACGACCTCGCCCTCCTTGACGACGCGGTCCCCCGCCGCGAAGCGCTTGCCGTGCTCGTCCACCGTGATCCCGGAGGCGCCGACCACGCAGCACTTCCCCATCCCGCGCGCGACGACGGCGGCGTGGCTCGTCGTGCCGCCGGTCGAGGTGAGGATGCCCTGGGCGGCGACCATGCCGCCGATGTCGTCGGGCACGGTTTCCTTGCGCACGAGGACGACCTTCTCTCCGCGCGCGGCCCAGCGCTCCGCGTCATCGGCCGTGAACACGCAGCGCCCGACGGCCGCACCGGGCGAGGCTGCAAGCCCGTTTGCGATCGGGGCGACGTCGGCATCCGGATCGACGCGGCGGTGAAGGAGCTGGTTCAGGCTCTCGGGCTCGACGCGGAGGAGCGCCTCCTCCTTCGTGAGGAGCCCCTCGCCGACCATGTCGACCGCGATCTTGACGGCCGCTGCACCGGTGCGCTTCCCGGTGCGCGTCTGGAGGAGATAGAGCTTTCCGTCCTGGATCGTGAACTCGAAGTCCTGGACGTCGCGATAGTGCTTCTCGAGGCGCTGCGTGATCGTGACGAGCTCGCGGTACGCGCCGGGCATCTCCTTCGCGAGCTCGGCGATCGGGTGCGGCGTGCGAATGCCCGCGACCACGTCCTCGCCCTGCGCGTTGACCAGGTATTCGCCGTAGAACTTGTGCTCGCCGGTCGCCGGATCGCGCGTGAAGCCCACGCCGGTTCCGGACGTGTCGCCCAGGTTCCCGAACACCATGGCCTGGACATTGACCGCCGTCCCGAGGTCGTCCGGGATGCCCTGGATGCGGCGATACGTGACGGCACGCTCGCTCATCCACGAGCGAAACACCGCGTCGCGCGCGAGTCGCAATTGCGTGCGCGGATCCTGTGGGAACGCCCGGCCCGAGATGCGGCGGAGGATCTTCTTGTACGTCTCGACGAGCCCGGCGAGCGCTTCGGCCGGAATTGCGGAGTCGCTCGCGGCGCGCTTCTTCCCGCGGAGCTCCGCGAGTGGTTGCTCGAACTCGTCCTTGTTGATCTCGAGCACGACGTTTCCGAACATCGCGAGGAAGCGCCGGTAGCAGTCCCACGCGAAGCGCGGGTTTTCGGATCGGCGCGCGAGCCCTTCGACCGAGCGATCGTTCAAGCCCAGGTTCAAGATGGTGTCCATCATCCCGGGCATCGAGATCTTGGCGCCTGAGCGGACGGAGACGAGGAGCGGATCGGACGGATCCCGGAGCCGTTTGCCGGCGGCCTCTTCGAGCCGCACGAGGGCCGCTTCCTGCGCGTCCTCGAAGCCTTCGGGCAGCGCGTGATCATGCGCGTAGTAGTAGCGGCAGGCTTCGGTCGTGATCGTGAATCCGGGAGGAACGGGAACGCCGGCCCGCGTCATGTCCGCGAGGCCGGCGCCTTTGCCACCCAGTAGATCTCTTCCGAGGCCGTCCCCTTCGGCCTCGCCGTTCCCGAACGAATAGAAGTAGCGCGATCCGGTTGCCGGCACGGGTCGAGTCAGGGGGGACCGAACGGCCATCACGCTCCTCCGGTACTACGCGTTCGTCGCCCCGATCTCCGACCGCACCTGACGGACCGCTTTCATCATGACCTCGAGCTTCGCCTTCGCCTCGTCCCAGCTGCGGGTCTTGAGACCGCAATCGGGATCGACGAACAGCCGCTCGGCCGGAATGTACTGGAGCGCCTTCTTCAAACCGTCCACGACGAACTCGACCGACTCCGTCTTGTGGCTGTGCACGTCCACCACGCCGAAGCCGATCTCCTTCGTGTACGGGTTCTTCGCGAAGTGCTCGAGCAGGTCGAAGTTCCGGCACGCCATCTCGAGATCGATCTGGTCCACCGCGAGCTCGAGCATCTTCGGATAAATGAGCTCGAACGTCCCGTAGCAGATGTGTGTGTAGGTCTTCGCCTTGATCCCCTCGGTCACGATCTTCATGGCCTCGATTGCGAGGTCGAACTCGTCGACCCGCACCGAGATCGCGGGCTCGTCGATCTGGATGTGCGTCGCCCCCGCGGCCTCGAGATCCTTCACCTCGAGATGGATTGCGCGCGCGAGCGCAAGGCAGCTCTCGCGCCGCGAGCCGTAGTGCTCGTCGAACGACCAGTCCATCATCGTGTACGGCCCGGTCAGGATCGCCTTCACGGGCTTCTTCGTCATGGCCTGGGCGATCTTCCAGCGCTCGATCGTGATCGGCTTCGGCCGCCCGATCGCGCCGATGATGATCGGCTTCCGGTAGTAGCGGTTCCCGTACGAGCGCACGAGGCCCGAGATCTCGAAGCCGTCCATGTTCTCGGCGAAGTACGTCGCCATGTCACCGCGGTACATCTCGCCGTCGACGAGGACGTCCATGCCGAGCTCCTCCTGGAGCGCGATCGTCTCGCGCGTCGCCTGGAGCTCGAGCTTCATGAGGTCCTCGTCCGTGATCTGCCCGCGTGCGTGCGCCGTGCGGGCCTTCGTCAGGTACTCGGGTTTCGGGAACGACCCGACCGAGGTGGTTTGAAGGATCTCGCTCATCGGCCACCTCCGCGATACGAGCGGGCCGCCTCGACCAGACGCGCGATCTTCCTCTGCGCGCGATCCCGGGGGAGGAACTCGAGCCCGCAGCTGGGGGTGATCATGACACGTTCGAGCCCGACGGTCTGCGACACACGATCGAGCACACGATGGATTTCAAGCACGCCCTCGAGCTTCGTGTTGCGCGCGTTCACGACACCGAGGCCCAGGATCTTGGGGAACCCGATCGCAGCGATGCGATCGAGCAGCTTCGGGTCGCTGATCACGTCGAAGCCGACCGCATCGACACGCCAGCCCGCCGCCTTGTCGACGAGCGCGGCCTGCGGGCCGTTGTAGAGCCACGCGTGCCGCTCGACGCCGGACGAGCTCCCAATGCCGTCGAACGTCTGGACGAGGGCCTTCGCGACGATCTTTTCGTCCTGCGGATGGAGCGTGAGCGCAGGCTCGTCGATTTGAATGATGCGGGCCCCCGCCGCAACGAGCGCCCGCACTTCCTCATTGAGCGCCTTCGCGAGGTCCTCGGTGAACGCCGCGACGTCGTTGTAGTACTTGTCGGCCGAGAGCCGCGCGAGCGTGTACGCACCGGTCAGGACCGTGCGCACGGGGACCGTGCTCTTCGACTTCGCGAACTTGAAGTCGTCGACCAGGATCGGGGCCTTCCAGCTCACGCGGCGAACGGCGATGGGCTGGCGGTAGTACGTGTTCGTGTCGAAGTAGCGGATCATGCCGCCGCGCTCGAAGCCGTCGAGCTTCAAGCACAGGTACGTCTGCGGGTCGTCCCAGCGAATCTGTCCGTCGGTGACCTGGTTGAGCCCGGCTGCGGTCTGCTCGCCAATCACCTCGGCGGTGACCTCGTCCTGCACGGCCTTCAAGTCCGCGTCCGTCAGGCTCTGGGCCTGATGGGCCTGGATCGCGCGGCGGAGCTTCTGCTGCTCGGGCCGGTCGCCGATCCGCGGATAGTGTCCGATCGTCGTCGTGATCATCGTGCTCCTTGCCGCCGCCCTAGCGCGGGGGGCGCTTGAACTGGGAATCGGCCACGCCCTTGTTGACGTCGTAGGCGGTCACCGTATCTTCGATGATCCGCTGTCCGTGGGCATAGCGCTCGGTTTTCCACGGGACCTGGAATCCATCCACGGCCCGGTAATCCGAGTACAGACGGGCCATGGGCACCTTGCCCTGCCCGAACATCGCCGGCTCCTCCTGCTCGAGACGCAGGAGCAGGCCGGACTTCTTCGAAAACGAGAGCTTCGCGATGGCCTCCGGGTCAGCAACCTGGACGACGTCCACCGCCTCCTCGCCGACCTTCTCCTCCCCCGCGTAGCCGACCGGGACCTGGCCCTCCGCAAGGTGCGAGAGAAGCGGCAGGACCTGCACCTTGATCCCGCTCTTCATGGACTGGATCTGCTCGGCCGAGAGCTCCTGCACCTTGCCGCCCTGGGTCGCCCAGCCCTCTTCGCCGTTCAGCACCTGCACGCCGCGCTGCCCGAGCATCGTGAACTCGATGCGCGTCCGGTCGGGGAGCCGCACGCTCACGGCCATCTGTCCGTCGAGCGTGCCGTTCGGCGTCGTGAGCTTGATGTCCTGCCGCACCGAAACGTCCGCGAGCGACTTGAGGCGAGGCGCACCACCGTGCGCCTCGAGCGCACGATCGATCACGGCCTTCGCCTTCGCGGCCGATTCCGGGGTGAGAAGGTCCGACGGCAGTGCGGCCGAAGGTTTGGACTGCGGAATCGTTCCGGTCGGTGAGCGGTAGTCGAGCACCTCGACGGTGCCGACCGCGTCGAGCGCGGGCTTCACGGCCGACGCCGTGCTCACCGCAACGATCGCGAGCCGGTCGTCGCGCAGATACTTGTCCGCCGCCTGCTTGACCTGCTCGGGCGTGACCGCGCGCACGCGCTCGGCGTAGCGATCGAAGTAGTCCGTTCCGAGACCGTAGAGGTCCACGGCCGCCCACTGTGCAGCGATGCCGTCCGCGGTCTGAAAGCCGAACGGGAGTGCTCCGACCAGGAAGCGCTTCGCGTCCTCGACTTCCTTCGACGTCGGGCCCTTCACCTGAAAGTCGCGGATCGCCGAGCGGCAGACGTCGATCATCGGGCCCACGGACTCGTTCTTCGTGAACGTCGAGAGGACGAACGCACCCTTGTCGAGCCCGGGGTCGAAGGACGTGTTCGCGCTGTACGTGAGCCCGCCGCGCGCGCGCGCGTTCTCGACCAGGCGCGAGGAGAATCCGCCGCCGCCCAGGATGTAGTTCATGACCTGGAGCGTGATGAAGTCGGGATTGCTCCGCGGCACGCCTTCGAAGCCGATGCGAAGCTCGGTCTGCGTGACGTCGGGCTTGTCGAGGAGCCGAATCCGGGTCGCGTCGAACGCGGGCAGGTCGGGCCCGGGACGCGACGGGGCTTCGGCCTTCTCCCACGTCTGGAACTGGGCCTCGATGTCGCTCATCATCGTCGTCGGATCGAAGTCCCCGACGATCACGAGAAGTGCCAGATTCGGCCGCACGTAGAGCTGGTGATACGCGAGCAGATCGTCACGCGTGATGTTCGAGACCGAGCCGGGATCCCCGTCCGTCGGGCGTCCGTACGGATGCTCGCCGTACACGAGCGCGGCGAGGTGCTCGCTCGCAAGCGTGGCATTCTGGTCGCGCGACGATTGAAGCGCAGCCTGGATCTGGCTGCGCTGGCGCTCGACCTCCTCGCGGCGGAACGCCGGCTGACGCACGATGTCGGCGATCAGATCGAGCCCCTTCCGTGCATCGCGCGCGAGGAACGTCCCGCTCACCGTGCTGTAGTCGCGGCTCGCGTCGGTCGTGATCTGTCCACCCATTCCCTCGATCGCCTCGGAGAGCGCCTTCGCGTCCTTCTCCTCGGTACCCTGACGCATGACCGCGAGCGTCATGTTCGCGAGGCCGGCCTTCTCCGCGGGCTCGTGCGCGGATCCGGCACGGATCACGAACCGGAAGTGAACGCGCGGCAGCGAATGGTCCTCGATCAGGTAGACCTTCATCTGGTTCTTGAGCGAGCGCTCGAACGGCTTCGGAACGACGTACGTCGCGGCATTCTTGTCGGCCGCAGTGACGAGCGCCGCGGGAAGAGCCACGACCGTCGCAAGAGCAACCACGCCGGCGAGCGCAAGGCGAAGGGCGAGGTTTCTCATGACTCCCTCCGCGGGGTGGGCAGCACCCAGATGAGCGTCCGGTTATCGGGCACGAGCCAGGTGCGCGCGACGCGCTGGATGTCCTCCTTCGTGACCGCACGCAGCCGGTCGAGGCTCCGCGCGGCGGCACGAGGATCGCCGGTCACGAGGGCGGCGTTGCCGACGGCCTGCGCGCGCGATTGCACGGTCTCGAGGCCGAACACGAACTGGGCCTCGAGCTGATTCTTGACGCGATCGAGCTCGGCATCGGTGACCGGCTCGTTCGCCATCCGCTCGACCTCGTGGAAGAACGCGGTCTCGACCGAGTCGCGCTCCTTGCCGGGCTTGACTCCGGCGAACACGTAGAAAATCCCGATGTCCTTCCGTCCGAGCGTGAGGCCCGACGCGAACAGGGCGGTCTGATCCTCGTACACGAGCTTCCGGTAGAGGCGCGACGACTGGCCGTTCGAAAGGAGGTTGTTGATCACCTGGAGCACGGGCGTATCGGCGCTCGAATCGGGCGGCACCTTGTAACCGCCGAGAAGGACCGGAAGCTGGATCTCGGTCTTGAGCTCGGCGCGCCGCTCACCGTGCTGCTCGACTTCGCCGACGAGCACGCGCGGCGAAGCCCTCCCGGGCTTCAATCCGCCGAAGTATTTCTGGACGAGCTTCAGGTTCTCGGCGTGCGGCGTGGGACCGGCGATCACGACCGTCGCCTTGTCGGGCGCATAGTGGATCGCGTAGTAGTCCCGGCAATCGTCGAGCGTGATCGCATCGAGATCGCGCATCCAGCCGAGCGTCGGCCACTGGTACGGGTTCGCGTCGTACGCGAGAGACGTGAGGAGCTCGACCGCCTGCCCGACCGGTTGATTGTCGACGCGGAAGCGGCGCTCTTCCTTCACGACTTCGCGCTCGGACTTCAAGTTCTCGTCGGTGAGTGCCAGGTTCGCCATGCGATCGGATTCGAGCCGGGCCGCGACCTCGAGCTCGGACGGGGGCAGCGATTGCCAGTAGCAGGTCACGTCCCAGCTCGTGAACGCGTTGCTGAGGCCTCCGACGGCCTGAATGAGCCGGGTGTGCTCCTCGGGCTTCACCTTCTTCGTGCCCTTGAACATGAGGTGCTCGAAGAGGTGCGAGATGCCCGTGATCCCCGGTCGCTCGTTTCTCGATCCCGTGTCGTACCAGACCTGGAGCGTCGAGACCGAGGCTTTCGGATCGACGAGCGAAAGAACGCGGAGCCCGTTCGAGAGCTGTCCTTCCTCGGGTGTCACGAGCCGTGCGACCGAGGCTTCCTCGGCGAAGGCCGTTCCGATTCCGAGAATGAAAGCCAGAGCGAGCGCTGTTGGTTTCGCGCAAGATGCGAGCTTCATCCGACTCCCTCCGTGGTACGCCCTAAGGAAGCAGCACGACCCGCCGCACGTCCGCCCGCGCTCCCGTCCCTTTCGGGCCCGAGAGGCGAAGCCAGTACACGCCGGGTGCGAGTGGGCTTCCGCCATCGTTCGTGCCGCGCCAGGACACCTCGGCACTTCCGTCTGCGACGCCTTCGAAAAGCCGCGCGACCCGCCGCCCGCGCGCATCGTGCGCGTCGAGCGTGACCGGGCCCGTGGCCGAAAAGCGGATCAGGGTTCCGCCCGCGCGCCGGAACGGATTCGGCGCCGCGGCAAGCGCGATGGGAACCGAGACAGCGCCGGGAACGTCGGTCGTGCTCGGAACCCACCCGACGGCGGCAAGGCCCTGCACGAGCCCCCACCCAATGTCGTTGTTCGGTGCGTTGTGATTGAGCGCGGTCTCGCGCAGCGCTTCGCGGATCTCGAACGGTCCCCACGTCGGGTGGCTTTCGAGAAGGAGTGCGACGAGCCCGGCCATGAGCGGCGTCGCCAACGACGTGCCGCTCACGCGTCCGTACGTGCTCGACGAAGAGAACGACGGCACGTACACGGAACGTCCCATGGCGGTCACATCGGGCTTCGTGCGGCCGTCCGCCGTCGGCCCGCGCGAGGAGAACGCCGTCACGACGTTGAACGAATCCACCGCCCCGGCGGCAATCACCGTGTCGGCATCGGCCGGCGCGATGATGAAGTGCCATGGCTGAGCGCCGGCGTTCCCGGCGGCCGTCACGACCGTGATGCCGCGCCGCACGGCTTCGGACGCCGCGCGCGTGACGACCGTCGTCTGCCCGTCCATGTCGGAGTAGTCGTACGAGTCGGCCGGGTTGTCGAACGTCGAGTACCCGAGACTCGAGGAGATGACGTCTGCGCCCAGACTGTCCGCCCACTCGGCGCCGAACTGCCAGTTGTCCATCTCGACCGGCGTTTCGGTTCCCATGCTGTCCTCGGAGACGTTTTCGGTCTTCCCGAGGGCGACCGTCGCTCCGAACGCGCCACCGGCGTACGTCCCGGGCTTGAGGCCGGCGATGCATGCCGTCGTGACCGTGCCGTGGCTCGCTTCGCCGGGGTCGTCCTCTCCGGGCTCGTCGTCGACGACCAGGTCGCCGTTCACGAAGTCGCGCGTGGCGAGGATCTGAAGCCCCGAGAACACCTGATGGGTCGTCCGGAACCCGGTATCGAGAACGCACACGAGCACGCCCTGTCCGGTGAGCCCGAGCGCATGGAGCGCGGGGGTCTGCATGAGCAGGTTCTGCTTGTACGTCGCTCCGTAGAACGAAGGATCGCCGGGCGAGAACCCGTCCGGCGCTGCGGGCGCTGCGGGCGCGCCGGCACCGACGCCAGCGGCCGACGCCGCATCCTCGACGAACGGCTCGGCCGGGCGAAGCGGCTTCGCCCGCCGCACGGGCTCGATC
>JBOHUC010000031.1:0-53300 GCA_050733935.1 Candidatus Eiseniibacteriota bacterium
ACTGAGCATCGCTCAGCAGTACGTTCTTCCGGACCATCGACCACCTCCTCCGCAAGAGGCGGAAGGAAAATGGCCCCGTCGATCGCGGCGTGCAAGCGCAAAACGGGTTATGAAACCACTTCTAGTGCACGACGGCCAGCTTGCGGGTGATCGTCCTTCCGGCCAATTCGAGCCGGACGAGATAGGCTCCGGCCGGGACGTTGCGACCCGCGCGATCCCGACCGTCCCAGCGTAAGACGTTTGCGCCCGCCGGGCGGTCCGCCTCGACCATTTCCGCCACCTTTCGACCGCTTGCGTCGAAGATCCGGACGTGCGCCGTCCCGCCTTCGGGAGATGCGTACTCGATCCGGGCGGGACCCGTGGAAGGATTCGGGAACACACGGAGGTCCGCCGTCGCCGGAGTCGACGGGACCGTGAGCACGATGTTGCGTGGAATCAGGACGAAGGCCTGACTCGAGCTCCACGTCGGACCGAAGTGCCCGTCGCCCACGATCCAGCCGGCGTCGTTGATCTCGAGCGCTCGATCGAGAATGAAGTTCGGAGGAAGGGTGACGAGGTCGTTCAGGTCCTGCATTCCACCTGCATCGTCCCAGACGAACGCATGCCAGACGTGTTCCGAGACCTCGGCCGTTCCCACCACGATGCCCGCATCGTTGATGGCGGCTGGAAACACGTCGAGAGCCGGGTTGCCCAGGAGATGAGGCAGGAGAGTCGCCCCGCCCGCTTCCGACCAAACGTAGCCGTGGAAGCTGATCGCGTCGTCGCTCCGGTGCTTGCCGGTGACGACGCCGAGATCATTGATGTCGGCCGCCTCGGTCCAGGGGTAGGGGTTCGTCGGAAGGAACGCGCCGAGCCGGATCGTCCGGCCGGTGGCGATTTCGTACACAAAACCATCCCGTGACCCTCCGCGAATGATCCCGACCGCCACGCCCTGATTGTTGACCTTGACGAGCTCCTTCGCCCCGGAGACGGAAACCGAGCGCGAGCCCTCCACCGGATCCCAGATGAACGGAATCTGGAGGATGCGATTGCTGTTGCTGCAAATGCACGTCTCCGCGTAGCCAACGACGATGTCATGGTCGTTGATGTCGAGCGCGACCGGGGTGGCGACCGCTCCCGGCACGAGTGGAATCGTGACGAGCTCGCCGGTGACGGTGTCGATGACACGATTGAGTCCGGCGATCTTTCCCGACTCGTTGATCCCGCGGGCGTACGTGAAGGGAATGCGGACCTTGTCGGTCTCCGCGGACCAGAAAAACCCGGCATAGGCGGGCAGGTCGGTCGCGAATCCGCAGCCCTGGCCGCGGTTGTTGATGTCGAAGAGGTATGACTCCTTCAAGTCGTACGTGCTTTGAAACGCGTCGACGTAGAGGAAGTCGTACTCCTGCCCCAAGACGGGAGCCGTGCAGAACAGGGCGAGACTGGCGCACAGAACCGCTCGCGAGGCCGCGGGCGAGACTCGAGCTCGTACTCGGGATCCTTTCATGGTCCCCACCTCCTCCTGGTGAACGGGGCGGGGCGTCCCCGCACACGCCCCCGGTCCCGGTCCGAGTAGAGCATGCTCCCGCCGCGGCAGTCCGGGTATGTCCTGAGTCATAGAGAACCCTCGAAACGACCCCGGCAACAGGTCCAAATGGAATGGCACTTGCTCTCCCTCTTGAGGCTCGCGATGTCGCCGGCTCGCCGCAGGGCCTCGCGCGCCAAGTCGCTGAACCACGGAGGGAACCATGAAGCGCAGCATCATCCTCGCGACCGTCGCCGTTGCACTCTGCACGGTGGCCTCGCAGAATGCAGCGGCCCAGTCCGACTTCGGTTTCAAGAAACTCGGAGTTGCGGTCGGCTACGTGAGCCCTGAGGACATGGACGGCACGTTCAGCATCGGCGGATTCGCGGACCTGGGCACGGTCGCGCCTCGGTTCGGAATCGAAGCCCGCCTCGACTACTGGTCGGTGTCGGAGACGCAGGAAGTGCCGTTCCCGGGGGCGCCTTCGGCCGAAGCCTCGGTGCGGGATATTACGCTCGGGGCGCGGGGCAAGTACTACTTCCCGGTGTCGAGCACGAGCGTCCGCCCGTTCGCGGGGGCCGGGCTCGGGATGCACTTCGTGAAGGCCGAAGTATCGATTCCGCCGGTCGGTCCCCTGCCGGGCATGAGCGTCGAGGACTCCTCGACCGAGCTCGGGCTCGACCTGGGCGGCGGCATGGCGACGAGCCTCGGCGCGAAGACCGATCTCCTTGCGGAGCTCTGGTACACCGCGAGCGACTTGGGCCAGCTTTCCCTGAGAGCCGGCCTGGCGTTCAAGCTGTAGACAGAAGGTTTCCGGAAAACGATCGCGCGCGGCGGAAACGTCGCGCGCGTTTCTCTTTGCGACAACCCATCCAAGAAGCCCTGAAATCAAGGCGCAAAGCGTTTGGCAGGTGGTAGTGGGTCAGTTTGAATCCGCCAGGGCCGCGATTTCTTCGAGCGACCAAACATGGTCCGAGACGCCCGCTTCCATGGCGGGCGTAACCCGCAGGGACGCATGAATCCGGCCGAAGTTGTAGAACATGAAATGCAGGGCGACCGCGTGCTCTAGGTTCTCCACCTTCTTGCTGAAAGCGTTCGTGAGCCGCGTAAACCGGCGCATGGACATGCGCATGGTCAGGTTCTGGCGCTCGACGTGCGACGTGCTGACCTTCGCTGGGTCCGGGTCGCCATTGATCGGCGTCGAGAAGGCCGCCGTGCAGATGGCCGGGCTGTAGCGCGTCTCGGCCGCCGGATCGTTCCCGTAGACCTTCACGAGCATCGCGTAGTCGATATCCCGCCCGAACGCTTCCTCGACCGCGTTGACGTAGACCTTGTGGCCGTCCGTCGTGAGCTGGACGCGGTTTGCGAGCCGTCCCGCAAGGTCTAGCATGAACAGCTCGGCCGCCTTCCCGTCGCGCGGTCCCACGATCCACGCCGGGACGAGTTTGCAGTCGGAGCAGAGCGCGGTCCACGTCCAGACATCCCCGTAGCCCCACTCGCCCCGCTTCGACTCCGGGACGTTCTTTGCCTTCGCATAGCAGAAGGACCAAATCTCATCGGCCTGGATGTGCTTGCACGGCAGCTGACGCAGGGCCTTGTCCTGGTACGCCGCGCAGGCGCGGCCCACGTCCGCGAGCAGTTTCAGGACCGTGCCCTTGGCCGCGCCGGTCATGCGGCACGTCGCGCGGATCGAGTTGCCTTCTACAAGCGAGCCAATGACTTGTGCCCGGCGCGTGGTCGAAATGCGATTCATAATGGACAATATGCTTGAGCGCAACCGAGGAGTCAATCAAAGTCGTCGGCCGACAAGAGATGTTTGGGTTCGTGCTTGACTCTGAGTTGGTTGGGGAGAACACTGCTACAAGAGCGAGGCGGCCCGGACCGTTGCTTGGCGGCTAGATCCGGGACCGCCCTATTCACAGGGCCCGCTCGGCGGCCGGGCGTTTCGTCCGGCCCGGCCCAAGGAGGCGACCCGTGAAACCGTAGAGCCCCCGGCAAGGGGGCAGAGCGGGGCGGGGGGCCAATCCGGTCCCCGTTCCGTTCAAGGTCTTACCCTGACGCTACCCAGACTTGAGGAGGAACACAATGCCGAACGGTGAGGGAATCGACTACAGAGCGGTGCTCGCCGATCTGGAGGCCAAAAAGTCGAAGATCGAGGCCGCGATCGAAGTTATTCGCACGATGGTCGAAGGCGGCGGTGCAGACGGGCAGCCCTCCCTTGGACCCCCCGGCGCCCCAGACCTTGCGCTCCGGTCCGACTCGTTCTTCGGAATGAGTATTCCCGACGCAACCGAGAAGTTTCTCCGGGCGACGAAGCGCCCTCAATCGCCGCCTGCAATCGCGAGGGCGCTTGAGCAGGGCGGATACACACACAGCTCAAGCAACTTCCCCAATACGGTCCGGGCGTCGATCAACCGTCTTCCTGGGAAGTTCGTTCAGGTCGGCCGCGAGTGGGGCCTCGTGGAATGGTACCCGGGAATGCGTCGGGCCAAGCGTGGTGGAGAGCCCAGAGAGGAGGCTACGGATGGGAGCGCCGAGTAGACCAGCGGGCCCTGGCCGCCTTTCGGGCAATCTCAGACCGTTTCCGCGCCGAAAGGGCCTTCGCGCGCGCCGGGCCGCCAACTTTGCCGCCGCGCCTGCCTTTGATGGCTGCCGGCGTTTCCTGGGGTGCCCCCTGTGTCGCAGTTCGTGCGATGTGGGCGGCGAGTTGATTCGTATCTCGTCTTGGCATGCTCGCATTGTCGCATTTCAGGCCGGAGCCGGCGAACGTTTGGCCTATGAGCGAACACAAGCAGGTGCAGCGCAATAGTTTAAGCTGACTAGCGATCTAGACAAAATCATTGAGTCGCGCCAGTTTCATTCGACTTCCGAAAGCGTGGTTCGCAGACGTATTTGGCGGCTAGTCAAACTGAACCACTACCTGGCAGGTCGATCGATTGACGGGCGAATCGCCGCTGTTGTAGTCTGTTCCGGGTGTTTGGTCAGAGCGTGTCCCCAGCCGCCGAGGACGAGATACCGAACATGTGGATCCGAGTTCTTTTCTTCCTGGTTCTCCTGGTGCTCTATTTGTTCGACTCCGCTCGAGCCGCCTGGAGAGACGCAGGAGAGATCAAGCGCGTTTAGCTCCGCACCCTCGCTGCAAGTTCCACCTCCCCCTCCGTTTCTGCTGACGCCGGGCGTCCTTTCCCTGCATACTGCCGCGCCATGAGTCGCGGACTTTCAGTGCGCATGCTGGCAGGGCTCGCGATCGGGCTCGTCCTCGGAGTCACCGCCCACCTTCTCTTCGGCACATCCCCCGTGCTCGAGGGGTTCGTCCGCAACGTGACCGAGCCCGCAGGGAAGATCTTCCTTCGCCTGCTTTTCATGCTCGTGATCCCGCTCATCGTCTCGGGACTCGCGCTCGGAGTCGCGGGGCTCGGCGAGCTCCGGCACCTGGGGCGGGTCGGACTCAAGACGCTCGTCTACACGATCGTCGTCTCCACGATCGCCGTCCTGATCGGCGTCGGACTCGTGAATCTCGTGAAACCCGGCGCGGGACTCTCCCCCGAGATCAAGAGCCAGCTCGCCCGCCAGGCGACGGGCGCCCCGGCCGCAGCCCCTTCGAGCGGCGCGACCGGCGTCGACTTTCTCGTGAACCTCGTGCCGAACAACGTCGTGAAGGCGATGGCCGACGGCGACATGCTCGCTGTGATGGTGTTCGCACTCTTTCTCGGCATCGGGCTCGCCGTCACGCGCACGGGCGCCGCGCGCCAGCTCGAGCAGGTGCTCGAAGGCCTGTTCGATGTCGTCATGCGGCTGCTCGGCGTCGTGCTCCAGATCGCCCCGATCGGCGTCGCATGCCTCCTGTTTACGCTCACCGCACGCCTCGGATTCGACGTCCTGCGCCAGCTCGGCGCGTACGTGCTCGTCGTTCTGGCCGCGCTCGCAATCCACCAAATCGTCGTCTACTCTGCGTCGGTCGCGTGGCTCGGCGGGATGAATCCAATCCGTTTCTTCCAGGCGATCCGGCCCGCGATGCTCACGGCGTTCTCGACCGCCTCGAGCAACGCGACCCTGCCGACCTCCCTCAAGGTCGCCGAGGAGAACCTGAGGCTCCCGCCCCACGTGAGCCGCTTCGTCCTCACGATCGGCGCGACGGCGAACCAGAACGGGACGGCGCTCTTCGAGGGGGTGACCGTCCTCTTCCTCGCGCAGTTCTACGGAATCCCGCTCACGCTGACGCAGCAGCTCACGGTCGTCTTCATCTGCGTGCTCGGCGGGATCGGCACCGCAGGCGTACCCGCCGGATCGATTCCGGTCATCGTCATGATTCTCGGGATGATCGGCGTTCCAGTAGAAGGAATCGGCATCATCCTCGGGGTCGATCGCTTCCTCGACATGTGTCGCACGACCCTGAACGTGACCGGGGATCTCGCCGCGGCGGTGGTTGTCGCGCGCGGCGAGTCTCCCGTGCCGGCGGCGGAGGCCGGCTAGGCCGCCGTTCGGAGGGCCGTCCGGGCCCCCGCGACGACCTCAGTTCTTTCGCTTGAAGCGCGTCTCGCTCACGAGCGCAAATTCCTTCCCCTGAGGCGCGTATTCGACGCGCTCGATGAACTCGTTCCAGTTGAGCCGCTCGTACGTCACGCGCGTCTGTCCCGGATTGCTCTCGACGCCCACGAACACGAGACGCGTCTCGGTCGATTGATCCGCTTCGAGTGCGAGATTCGACTTCTTTCCGCCTGCGCCCTCGATCGCGAGCACCAGGCGTCCCTTCTCCGGGTCGAGCCGGATGGCGCCGGCGGTCTCCCAGTCGGTGTCGCCGGTGCGATCGGTCACCTGGACGCTCTTGTCACCGGTTTCGTACTTGCGAGCGACCTTCGCGAGCTTGTCCTGGCTCGTTCCGGGGACCGATTTCACTCCGGTCCACGATCCGATGAAAACGTGCACGGGGTTCCACACACCCGTGGAAGCCGCGGAAGCGGCGGACTGCGAGCTCGTGTCCGATTGCGCGTCGGTCGACACCGAGGCGGCGATCACGAGCGCAAACACGGGCAGGATAGACAGGATGGATTTCATGGCGAGTTGCCTCCTTCGAACGGGATGTCGTGTCCGTTCTCTTGATGTCGCAAGCGTAAGGTTCGTTGCCGACAATTTTGGGAGCCACAGAAGGCGAATCGAAGGGAACCAAATCACGAAAGATGCGCGCGTGATTCAGCGTGCGACGAATCCGCAGGAATCGTGGAAGGGGCTCAATGCACAGCGAGTGATTCTTCGTCTTCTGCGGTGAGGTTAACCTTCGAGGCCCATTTTCTTCATGAGAGCGTCCGGGAGTGCGGCATGACCTACGGTCGCGTGGCCTGTTCGAGGAGCTCCAGGGCACTGGCTGACGGATTCCGGAAGACGAGCGAGGGCCACTCCGGCATCAGTCGGTTCACGACAAGAAAGACGGCGAGGCCCTCGTCCTGCGCCCACCAGCGCCTTCTGCCCAGCATCGTCTTGACGGCCGCATCCGGGTCGAGCCCGCCTCCTTTCGGATGGGCGAGCCAGGCGTGTCCCGCCCACTGGGCCGCTCCTTCCATCGAGAGCCACAAGCCATCGAGGGTCGCGAACACGGAGTCCTCACCCGTGAACCAGCGCGCGTGGCGATCGCGGATCATCTCGAGGGCCTGGGCTGCAAGTGCCCGTGTCTCGGAGAGTGAGTCGGCCGCGGCCGCACGATAGAGCAGGTCACGCTCCTCGAGATACGCTTTGACGTAGACGGAATCGGATCCGAAGCGCTTCTGCACCGCGTCGTCATCCAGCTCCCACGGGAATTTCCAGGTCGAATCAATGGGCCCGATGATGTGCGCCACTCCCGGAAGCTGTCGCGTGTGAGTGAATTCGTGCAGAAACACTGCAGTGAGCCCCGGCTGCTTGCCGTGTCCGGCCTGGACCCAGTAATCGGGCGCGGCCATGACGAAGAACGGGCCCGTCTTTCGATCGTTGTCGGCGAAGGACATGAGCGCGACCGGAACCTGCCGGCCGTTCGGCAGCGTGAGCGTGTCGCCGTGGTTTCCAACTCGCCATGTGAGGCCTGATCCACCGAGGCCGGGGCCTTCCCCCGCTTTTGCCGACGCCGAGGCGCCGGCTGTGACCGCGGATGTCGTGTAGACGCACGAGCTGTCGTAGAACACGAGTCCCGGTGGTGGAGCAGGCGGAAGTCGGAGAATTTCCCCGGATGTCAGGTCCCACGCAGCGAGCCACTGCGCAATCCACGGCTTCGCCGCCGTGAGATCGCAGGGAGGATTCGCCTGAATGGACGGCCGCGACTCGGCGCCGGCCCCGGGCGCGGCAGCGCCCGCGAGCGAATAGACACCCATCGCGAGGAGAACGGTCCGGCATGTCGCGTAGGTCATCGCACGATGGATCGACAGAGTCACGATACGACGGTGAGTCGCAGTCCGTCGGCCGCGTTGTGCGCGCAGGGACAGATTTCGAGGGAATAGACGATCGCGGCGCGGATGCTCTCGAGCGCCTCTTCGCGGGAACGCCCGCGACCGGCGCAACCGGGAAAGTCATCGCATTGCGCGACGAATCCGCCGCCTTCCGTATTGATGCGAACCAGATGCTCCACGCATCCATTCTACATCCTTGGCTCCGGATCGGTTGCCCCCTGCGGGGAGCCCCCGCTATAGTCGGCCGAGATGAAGCCCACGCTCCGGCACTCGCTCTCGGCACTGTCGCTCCTCGCGTTCCTTATGGCTTTTGGGGGGGCGAGCGGAGTCGTCAGTTCGTGGACTGCCGACTCGGGGTTCTCGCGCATGCCCCGCGTCGAGCTCGGAACCGAGTGCCACGCGAGTGCAACGTCCTTGGATTCAGCCACGCTCCTGCACGGCCCTGACCCGCAACAAGAACGTCAGGCTCGCGTCGCCGCCCTGCACGAGAACCAGCGCACGGCAACGGTGAGACAGCGGTGGGAGAACGATCGTCCCCTTTCACGCGTCTTCTCGCCGGACGCAAGTCTCGCTCCTTCTCCCCTCCTCCGTCCTCTGGCTGCTTCGGGCGCTGCACCCTCACCCGCTTCAGAAGGGCTTCTCGTCACACGCCTTCTCCTCTGAGCTTCCCGCCTCTGGACCAAAGCGGAACGCACTCGCTGTCCACCGTCCGGGGTCGCTTCACTCCCTGACGCCCTGATTCTCCTGCTCGCCCGAGCGTGACATGCACGAAACCCACCAGCTGCTGACGACGTTCGCGATCGTGCTCGGAGTGGCCGCCGTCACCACGGTGGTGTTCCAGCGTCTGCGGCAGCCGGTCATCTTCGGCTACCTCCTGGCCGGGCTCGTCGTGGGGCCGCACATCCCGATCCCGCTCGTGGCCGACTCGGCCGTGGTGCAGGAGATGGCCGAGCTCGGCGTCGTCCTCCTCATGTTCTCGCTCGGCCTCGAGTTCTCGGTGAGTCGCCTCGCGCAGGTCGGCCTCCCCGCAGGCTTCGTCGCCATTCTCCAGAGCAGCCTCATGATGTCGCTCGGCTATGCGGTGAGCCGCGTTCTCGGATGGACGGCGCTCGAGAGCATCTACGGTGGTGCGGTGATCGCGATCTCGAGCACGACGATCATCGTCAAGGCGTTTCGCGAGCAGGGAGTCAAGGGACCGGTCGTCGACATCGTCTTCGGCGTCCTCATCGTCGAGGATTTGATCGCCATTCTCCTGCTTGCGATTCTCACTCCGATCTCGGCGGGGCGGGAGCTGTCGGCCGGCTCGCTCCTCGTCACCGTGACCCGGCTCATCGCTTTCCTGGCGGGGCTCCTGATCGTCGGGATGCTGCTCGTCCCGCGCATGATCCGCATGGTGACGAAGCTCAACCGCCCCGAGACCACGCTCGTCGCGTGCGTGGGGCTGTGCTTCGCGTGCGCGTGGCTTGCCAACAGCCTCGGGTACTCCGTGGCGCTGGGCGCATTCGTGGCGGGCGCGCTCGTTGCGGAATCGGGCGAGCACGTGACGATCGAGCGGCTGATCGAGCCGGTGCGGGACATCTTCGCCGCGATCTTCTTCGTCGCGGTCGGGATGCTCCTCGACCCGGTGCTCGTGGCCGAGCACTGGATCGCGGTCGTGTTGTTCACGATCCTCGTCGTGGTAGGGAAGGTGGTCTTCGTGGCCGTCAGCGTGTTCCTGACGGGCCGCGGAGTCCGCCTCGCTGCGCAGGCCGGAATGAGCCTCGCCCAGTTCGGGGAGTTCTCGTTCATTCTCGCCGGCGTGGCGGTGACGACCGGTGCGTCGGGGGCTTTTCTGTATCCCGTGGCGGTCGCCGTCTCGGCGGTGACGACGCTTCTCACTCCTTGGCTCATTCGGGCCGCGGATCCGGTCTCCACATACCTCGACCGCTCGTTGCCCCAGCGGCTCCAGACCTTCGTCGCGCTCTACGGTTCCTGGATCGAAAACCTCGTCGCCCGCCCCGTTCTGCCGGCTGAGCAGAGTCGAGTGCGCCGGGCGTTCCGAGTTCTCCTGATCGATGCGGTGATCGTGCTCGCGATCGTCGTCGCAGGCTCTCTCGAGCTCGTGACGCTGAGCAACCTCCTCCACGCCCGAACCGGGATGTCCCTCCCCGTGGCCCGCGCCAGCGTGATCGGCCTCATGCTCGTGCTCGCGACGCCTTTCCTCATTGGAATCGCGCGCACGGCTGCGACGCTCGCCCAGACGTATGCGCTGCGGGCGCTTCCGGCGGCCGAGCCCGGAAAGGTGGACTTCGCGGCGGCTCCGCGGCGGGCGATGGCCGTGACGCTGCGCCTCGCCTTCGCGCTCGTCCTGGGCGCGCCGCTCGTCGCGATCACGCAGCCCCTCATCCCGGCTCCGTACGGGCTCATCGCGCTCAGTGGAATTCTCCTCGTCATCGGATTCGCATTCTGGCAGAGCGCCGCTAACCTGCACGGACACACACGGGCATCGGCGGAGCTCATCGTGGCAGCGCTCTCGAAGCAGTCCGGCAGCGGTGGCGAGAAGGCGAAAAGGAAGGACGAGGCCGCGGAGCCCGCCACGGTCCAGACTCTCGAGACGATCTATCAGCTGATCCCGGGGCTCGGCACTCCAGTGCCGGTTCAAGTGGAGGCCGGGAGTCCTGTCGTGGGGAGGTCGCTGCGCTCTCTCGCGCTGCGCGCGCAGACCGGAGCCACGGTCCTTGCGATCCTCCGGGGAGATCAGGTCATCCTCGTTCCCGAGGACCAGGAGGCGCTTGCCGCGGGAGATGTCCTCGCGCTGGCCGGTTCTCGCGATTCCCTCGAGGACGCAAAGCGATTCCTGAGGGAGGGGAAGGTCGCCTCATGAGAGCGGTCGGTCGTGCCACGTCACCGGCTCGACCGACCGCACGTTCACTCCGGAACAACACCGCTCAATCCAGAACCACCATCTGGCCGCCGGCCCGCTGGCCGGCCACATCGAGTTGATAGAAGTACACGCCGGCCGGAGCCGTGCCCCCGACATCCGTCGTCCGATTCCACACGACGCGGTGCTCTCCTTCCGGCTTCTCCTCGTCGAGCAGCGTGCGGATGAGCCTGCCCGATGCGTCGTAGACCTTCATGCTGACGCGCGATCGAGCGGAGAGCTGCACACGAATCGTCGTGGCTGCACTGAACGGATTCGGCGTGTTCCTGTATACGACGAACGGGGCGGTGACCGGCGGTTCGTCCACTGAAACCAGGAACGAGTTGATCCAGGCCTTCGCCGCTTCGACCACCGTGTCGATCCCCTGCGCGACGTCATCGCGCTCGAACCAGACGGGATCGTCGACCGCGAACTCGTCGTGAGTCATGTACTCCGTGGGGTTGCTGACCAGATACGCTTCGGCTCTGGCGTAACGCGCGGTCCAGTCGGGAAACCCGACCGTATGCGTGACGGGCGCGTTGAACGCGGTCGAGGTCGACTTGCCGAAGAACCGGGCCCGGGGATGGAACTTGAAGAGGTTCGCGACCTGATCCCCCGAGCTGATCGCACCCGGCCCCACGAGCACGGCGATGGGATGGTCATAGTACGTCCCGACGTCATCGCCATGAATCACATAGGAACTCGGCGGGCCGGAAGGTGAGTTGCAGAGCCCCAGGTGGTCGTCGATGGAGCATCGCTCGACGAATCCAATCGTCCACACTTCCTCGTCGTAGAGCAGCTCGAGCGCGTCGTACGAGAGAAACATGTTCCCGCCGTAGTTGGTTCGAAAGTCGACGATGAGCCCCTTCGTGTCGTAGTCCGTCATCAAAGAATCGACGGCGTTGAAGAATTCGACTCCTGCATTCCCGGTCCACTCGCGCACGTAGATGTATCCAATCTGGGTCCCGTCGACGATTCCCCAGCTCACCTTGTCGCCGGCGCCGAGGTAGTTTGGCTTCTGCACGCCGGGCACGGGAAGTTGCTCCGTCCAGTCGTACTGGAAATTGAGGCCGATCAGAGGAGCGACGGACAGATGGACAGTGTCGCCGGTCGCGTACTTGACGACGTCGATCGTGCTGAACAAGTGCCAGTTGATGCCCGCACTCATGAGCATCGAGTGCGTCAAAGAAGAACTGGACGACCCCCACCACCACACACTTCCGATGGGCAGCTCGGCAGCCAACAGCTCCCGATAGAGCTGTTTCCACGGGATCCCTTCGTAGCCGAGAACGATATCCCCCGGCACGAGTCCCAGAGGGTGCGATGGGATGGCCTCGTAGACCAGGAGGGAGCTGTCCGGAAGAGGCGTGAGGCCGGCCGCGAAGTGCCGGTCGTCCCCCCAGTTTCCGATGTAGAAGAGCGGCACGCCCGGATCGGGGAACGTGAACAGGGTCACTCCCAAATCGGCAATCCTCGTGTGGGACTCCTGAAGGGCCAAGCTCAGGTGGCCCATGATCGCGGCGAAGCGTCCGCGGCTCACGCCGCCTGCGATCTCCGGACGATAGCGATCGCGCAGAGCCGTCCAATCGACATCCAGATCCTGAAAGCAGGCGAATCTCTGATCGATCTGGATCCAGAAGTTGTCGAAGACCGACAGCATCTGCGGAACCGTGAGCGGACTCGGCCCCCACGTGGCATCGATGATCGGAGCCCAATCGGTTCCCAGGTAGCGATGCGGAGCGACCTCGCTCGCCGGTCGGGGTTTGAAGACCGACGCGGGCGGATTCAGGAGCACCGGTCGTCCGTCGGGATACAGGAGGTCGGTGGGAGCGGGCACTTCTGCGTCTGCGGACCGTGCCTGCGAGACTGCACTTTGCGGAGTGACCGAGGCGAGGATGAGGAGGGCGAGAAGCGAGGTCACGGGGACGAGACGCGGAGAGGGCAATTTCATGGTGCACCTCTACATCGGACGGAGGGAGGTGGGTGGGCCGCCGGTCTCCTTCGGGGCAGGAGCCTGTTAAGGACGTTCGCGGGGAGGCAGACATCGTCCGGACGTGGGCGGCCGGCCTGGGCCGCTGCGGGATTCTACCTCTTGTCTGTTGGAACGACGACTTCAGAACAAGCGTTCGTTAGCCCGGTTCGCGCGACCACGGCTTCCGCCACACCTCGCGCTACGGGTTGCCGTGCGGCAAGTGATCCCGCTTCCAAGCCCGCTAACGGGCGCGAGTCGGACGCCTGCCCAACCCAGCCTGCGCATGAAGACTCTCTCGGCACAGAATATGCCACTCGCGCTGGACCAGTTCGCTGCTTGCAAGCTCCTTGAGTCGGGGCTAGCGTTCACCCTCACGACCGCTTCACAGAACCTGCCTCTCATGCCTCTCCAACGTAGTGGCCGTTTCTCCCTCCGCAGCTGGAGCGCCCTGGTCCCCCCTACCACTTCACACATAGCGGTTCCTTCGGCGACTCCCTCCTTCAGCCCCCCGCCCCCCACCGAGGAGGTCTTCCAATGCCGAATCACTGGATGTTTCCCGCAGGGCTCCGCGGCCGGGCGACGCGGATCGCTCTCCTTCCGCCCGCTCGAGTGCTGGCAGCTCTTCTGTCGACTCTGCTCTCTCCCGCTCTCGCTTTCAGCGCGAGCGTTCATCCGCTCTTCAGCCTGAGTTCTCTGGAGAGCTGTCCATTCCCCAGCGATCGGTTCACCTTGCCCGACCCCACTCAGATCACGGGGCTCCATGTCGCACTGCCGCAGCCGGATTGCGCCACGCGACCGTCGGATTGTAGCGACCTGGACGTCCTCAACGAACTCGATGGATTCAACCTTCTTCCGCGGCTCTCGATCCCGTTCGATGGCCCGATCGATCCGACCACGGCCACGAGTCACAACATCTTCCTGGTGAATCTCGGAAGCACCTTGGGGGATGTCGATCCCTCCGGGCACGTGGTCGGCATCGACCAAGTCGTCTGGGATCCAACTCGTAAAACGTTGTATGTCGAGTCGGATGAGCTTCTGGAACAGCACACGCGTTACGTCCTGGTCGTCACCAAGGACTTGCGCGATCCAGAAGGCAAGGAAATCAAGGCCGGCCGGGAGTTTCTGCAATTCGCCGACGACACGAGAATTGCTTCCGCCGGCGATCCGGAACTGGACGCCTACCGTGCGTCCGTCCTGAACGCGCTGTCCGAGCTGGACTCACGCGGCATCGTTCCCCGAGGACAGGTGGTGGCGGCGAGCGTGTTCACGACTCTGAGCGTGTCCGCGAACCTCGAGAAGATGCGCGATGCGGTTCACTCGGCTACGCCCGCTCCCGCGGACTTCCTGCTCGGCACGGGCGGGTCGCGAACCGTTTTCCCGCGAAGTCTCGTGAACGTAATCGCGTTTGGCAGACAAATGAGTACGAATCCGGCTGAACCTCTGAGCTTCGTCAACCTCGCTGGTGGCGCGATCGATGCAGTTCCTGGTGCAGTGGGGAGGATTGCATTCGGCCGGTTCACGTCTCCGGACTATCGGGTGCATCCCGGCGAGTTCATTCCTCAGGTGGGAACATTGACTGGGAACCCGGTGGCCCAGGGAAGCAGCGAAATCACCTTCATGCTCTGGCTTCCCTCCGGTCCTGCGCCGGCCGCCGGCTATCCGGTCGCCATCTACGGTCACGGCGGCGGCACGAACAAGACAGCCAGTGGGCTCTTTGCAGCCAAACTCGCAGAGAGCGGAATCGCGACCATCGCGATCGATGGACCGGGCGTCGGATTCGGCTCGCTGAGTGTTTTCAGGTTGAGCTTGACCGATGGCACATCAGTGACTCTCCTCTCCGGCGGTCGGAGTCTCGATCAGAATGGCGATGGGCGCATTGTCGATGGAGAGGGGGCTGACCCAGCTCCTCCCAGAGCGATGCTGGGGAGTGGTCGTGGAGACTGGAATCGCCAACGGGCGATCGATCACATGCAGCTGGTTCGAGTCATCGAAGTTGGAATGGACGTGGACGGCGACGGGGTTGCCGACCTCGATCCATCCCGCATCTACTACTTCGGGCAGTCGGCGGGCGGCCGACAGGGCGCGATCTTCCTTGCCGTGGAGCCAAGTGTCCGCGCTGGCGTTCTCAACGTTCCCTCCAGCTCGGTCGATGATCGTTTGTCATCCGGGCGCAACAGCGTCGGTGTGGGTCTCCAGTCGAGGGTTCCGTCGCTCATCAACTCGCCGGGCGTCACCTCCGTGGATGGGATCGCGATCGGCGCACCGCGTTTCAACGAGAACCTGCCGCTCAGGGAAGGTGCTCCCTTTGGCGTCGTCCTCCAGGATGGATCCTCTCAGACGGTGCGCTCGCCGGTCGTGAACACCGTCGCAGGAGCGATCGAGATCCAGGAGGCGCTCGAAAGAGCCGAATGGGCCCATCAGCTGGCCAGCTCGCCCGCGTTTGCGTCCTATCTACGCCGCCGTCCGCTTGCTGGCGTGCCGGCGAAAGCCGTGATCGTTCAGTTCCCCTACGGCGATCGAGCCGTTGTCAATCCAGGGACCAGCTCACTCCTCCGCGCTGCCGAACTGGCCGACCGGGCCACGTTCTTTCGAACCGATCTGGCTTTCGAGACGAACCCCACCCCGTTCCCGGGGAACCCGAACCTGTATCCCCATGCGTTCCTGCAGTTCTTCGCGAACGATGCGACCCTGAGCGCATACGGCCTGGCGGCCCAAGGGCAAATCGCGTCCTTCTTCGCCCTGGATGGCCCCGACCACATCCTTGATCCGTGGGACGCCACTCAGATCACTGATCCCGACCTCGACGGCCCGATCTTCGAGGTGCCAATCGTTCCGCCGCTTCCAACGAGACTCAACTATCCACTCAGCGGATCCCTTGCGGCGCAGTCGATCGATCCTCCTTCCCTTCACGACAACATCGAGCCGGCACAGCAAGCTCGCTGGTCCTTCTCTCTCGAACGTGCCGTGCCCAACCCGGTCGCAGGAGACGTTCAGATCCACTACACGCTCGCCGCTCCAACGAGCGCTCATCTGCGCGTCTATGACGTTGCGGGTCGCCTCGTGAAAGACCTCGTCGATGGACCCGAGACAGCGGGCCCGCACGATGTGGTCTGGGATGGCCGCACGGACGCCGGCCGGAAGGTTCCGGCCGGCATCTACTTCTATCGCCTCGACGCTGGCGGATGGCACGGCGAGAACAAGCTGATTGTTGTCGCCCCATAAGAAGCCAGCAGGCAGGCAGTCGGAGCCCCGGCGATTGCCGGGGCTCCGCTTGATTGACACTGCCTCTAGCCGAAGAGCGGGCGCCTATTCGCCGCTTGCGCTGAAGGCCGCCCAGTAAAAGGGGTGGGTGGAGCGCGACGCCGCGCAGCGGGCCTTGAGCACCGACCGGCTCGCGGCTTCGGTCGCCTGGGCGGCGACCGTCGAGCCTGATCTCCGGGCTTCGTAGAGGGCCTCCATCCACTCGCGCGTGGCTTCGTCTTCGACCGACCACGCGCTCGCAATCACGCTCCGCGCGCCGGCGAGATTGAACGCGCTACGAATCCCGATCGTGCCTTCGCGCGACCACGATTCGCCGAGGCCCGAGTGACACGCCGAGAGCACGACCCAATCGGTTCCCGCGAGATCGAGCATGATGACCTCTTCGGCGGTCAGGAGCCCCTCGTTCTCGTCGGCTTTGTGCTCCATGGCACGATTCGCTCCCGCGAGGGCAAGCCAGACGCGGCGCCCCATCCACGGCGAAGGCATCGGCACGCCTTTCGCCGCCGCGCTCGGCGCCGCCGCGGGTGCCGCGGGTGCCGCAGATGCCGGGGACACCGACGGGCGCTTGTCCGTCGCGTTTGGAAGCGGAGCCACGCCGCCGATCGCTCGGAGGTTGCCTCCTGTCGCGCACGTGTCACGGGCCATGACACCATGAGTCGCGAGATGCACGACCGATCGCCCGGGAGCTTCCTGCTTGACCAGCGCTTCGTTCGCCTCTGGCCCGAGTAGAACCGTGACCCGTGCAGCTGGATTCGCCTTCCATGACCGGCTCACCGATTCCACCTCCTTGCGGGTTTGCGGAAGCGGCGTGAGTGCGGCCGGTGCGCTCGCGCAGGGATCCGGAGAGGCCCGCACGATCGCGGCGGCAAGAGCGACGGGTTCCGTGCTTGCCCCTGCACGATCGAAGTCGGGCGCGCCGACGGCCAGGAGCGATGACGACGCTCCCCCGGTGGGTGCGGGTGACACGATGGCCGGCGCGCCCTCCACGAGCTCGCGCTCCGCATTGAGGAGGTGAATGCGGGGCCCGGCTTCGACCAGATAGGAGCGATCGCCCTGCGGAAGTGCTTGCCACGGAAGATCGGCCGTCGAGGACTCTCCCACGAGATACACGTCGGTCACATCGCCCAGACGGGCCGCAATCGGTTCCCAGAGAAGGTCTCGAACCGCTTGTCCAAGCTTTCGACATTCCTGCTCGGTGCGCGCATCTCGACTCCCGCTCGCCGCCCCACCGGGTGAAGCGGCAAGACTCGAACGCCAGCGATCGAGCGGGCCCTGGAGTTGTGCAATCGTGCCGAGGTCCACCATGTCCCCCGGACCCGAGGGTCCCCGCGCAATGAGCGCAAGCACCCGGCCACTGTCTACCATGGCCTGCGAGCGCATGACGCTCACGACGGAAGCATGCGACTGCGCAAACGAGACGAGCGCCTGCCCTGGACCGAGCCGCGCGCGAACGTCGGAGAGTCCGATCTCGTTCCGGGGCGACGACGCGCCCTTCGCCGCGAGCGCGCTCGAAAAGTCTCGTTCGGCATCCGCAGCACTTCGCCGGAGTTCCTCGAGTCTGACCCGGGCCAGGGAGTCGCCGCCCGAGGCGGAGATGCTGACGGTCATCTGGGCCACCCGGCGCTGCGCCTCGACCCAGCGCGCGTGCGCACCCGCGAGGAGGGTGTCGGAGCGAAGAGCAACCGGTAGTCTCCTCCGGGCGATCTCCGCCAGTGCCCGGCCTCGCGCACGCACGAGTCGATCCCACGCGGTCATCAGCTGATCCTGCGAGCCGGACGTCGCGAGAACCAGGAGGAGGTCCAGATACACCGACTCCCGACCCACCGTCTGAATGGCACGTTCGTTGGGGAGCGCTTCGAGTTGATGTCGAACGAGCTCGCTCGACAACTCTTCCGCACGCAGCGCGTCGTTCCACGCCTCATGCTCGAGCCCGATCGCGCGCGACGCCCGTGCCCGCAAGTAGCGAAGCTCGGCCTCAATCTCTGTCGCCGGACCGCGCTCGATCCAGGTGGTGAGCTTCAGGCGGGAACTGTCGAGGGCTGCTGTGTCGCGAAGGGCCTCGAGGATCGGAACGTAGACCAGATAGAGGCTGGACCGCACCGAGAGGGAGACCCTGGCGGCCCCCGGGTTTCGGAAGGATTCCTCCGCTTTTGCCCGGGCGCGCTCGTACTCACCGGCATTGTAGAGGACCATCGCCTGCAGGCTCTGAGCGCGGTCGAGGAAACGAAGCGCCGGCCCTCCCGCCGCCAGGATCCCCTGTTCCGCATCGGCAAGCATGGTCAGGGCATCGGGATCCCCGAGCCTTGCCGCAAACTCGGCCTGGTTGACCCGGATCCAGAACGTGCGCCAGTGTCGGGGGCCGTATCTCGCTTCGGCCAATGGAACGAGCTCACTGCACACTGCGTATCCACCTTCGTAATCCTTGAAGTAGCTCAGATACGTGGTCAGGTTCGTTCGAAGCGTGATGATCGGACCCCGGTTTTCGCTCGGATAGCGCTCCGCGAGACGCAGCCCCTCGCGAACGAGATCGACCGACAGACCCGCGCTCCCGGCTGTCCTCTCGACGTCGGCAAGGTTGTTGTACGGAACCCATCGCCGGACGTGATCGGGAGCGTCCTGTTCGAAGATCGCGATCGACTGGTGCAGCATCGTTCGGGCGCGATCCAGGTCATCCAGCTCCATCCAGCAAATCGCCTGGTCTGCAAGGTGAAGGGCTGCAGCGGTATTGCCCGCCCCCTGCGCCTGGTTGCGAATCACGATCGCACTGTCCCATGCCGTGATCGCGCCCCGAAAGTCGCCTCGATCCCGGTACGCGAGCGCAAGCTGGTTCCACGAGTCCGCAATCAGGGTGTCGTTCGGCGCGAGACCCCCGCGACGAATGTCGAGCGCAAGTTTGATGTGGACCATCGCGCTGTCACTCCGGCCGGTGCCTTCGAGGAAGGACCCGACCAGCGTGTGCGCGGTTGCGACTTCCGTGTGGCGCGGTCCCAGCGCTCGCTGTCGGATGCCGAGACAGAGCGTGGCCGCCCGGATACCTGTGCTGTCATTGAAGCCGACCCCACGCAGGCGGGCCCGGCCGATCAGGTAGTAGGCTTCGGCGATCGCGACGGAATCCGCGCGCGAGGAACGTTCGAGGTCCTGGAGGGCGAGAGTCGCGAGGCTCTCGGAGGCGGCCCACCGGGATTGCGACTGCAGGGACCGGGCCTGCGAAAGATCGTCCCCTGGATCAGCGCGCAAAGGCCCGTGCGGCAAAACCGCCGCGAGAACGAGCGCCAGCAGCGCGGGCATCACGAGAGCAAGCAAGCGGTGCTTCATGGCCGCAAATCCTAGACCCGTCCAGTTCTGCGGCGCAATGGCACAAGGCAAGGACTTCGGGGGGATCATGGCGGCCTCGCAGAATGGGAGACGGTCAGGGGACGTCGGGAGACAAAACTCAAATGAAGGGACGACGGGAGGCTCTGTGGGGGTCAGAAGAAGACGACGATTATCCTTAACTGGCGGGGCGTGCAACAGGAGATTGGATGCGTTGTCGGCAGCATAACTCGTGCCGCGGCTACTGTTTGCGGAGCGCGTGACCCGCAATGAAGAGATAACTCGCCCCGCTCCGACCCTACTCGGTGCGCAAAGCTTCGATCGGATCGAGTTGCGAGGCGCGGATCGCCGGGAGCATGCCGAACGTGATCCCGACCGCCGAACAGAAGACGAGCCCAATCACCGCCCACTCGAGCGGCACGCGCGGCTCGAAGTCGGTGAAGACCGCGACCAGGTTGCCGAGACCGAAGCCCACGAGGACGCCCACGACACCACCGATGTTGCACAGGATGACGGCCTCGAGCAGGAACTGCGCCCGGATGCTCGATTTTCTGGCCCCGACCGCTTTCCTGAGACCAATCTCGCGCGTCCGCTCGGTCACGGCGACCAGCATGATGTTCATGATGCCGATCCCGGCCACGATCAAAGCAACGATCCCGATCACGAAGGCCGCGATCTTGAGCCCCATGCTCATCTGGTTGAACTGCGTGATCAGGCTCGCGCTGCTGAAGAAGTCGAAATTGTCCTCCTCGCCCGGACGGACTCCGCGCTCCCGCCTGAGGACCTGGCGCGTCTGCTCCATGGCTTCGTCGACGAGCTGAGGGGTCTTCGCCCTCACCGTGATGTTGACCGAGCGGGAATTGCCGAACCGGTCAGTTGACCCGTAGACGTTCTGGAAGGTCGTGATCGGGATCAGAACGTAGTTGTCGTAGTTGGCTCCGAACGCGGATTTCTTCTCGTCGAAGACTCCGACCACCGAGTACTTGCGGTGGTCGACCAGGATGTCGCGCCCGATCGGGTCGATGAACGGGAACAGCTTCTTCCCGATTGCATAACCGATGACGGCGACCCGGGCCCCCCTTCGCACGTCCATCGGCGAGAGGTTCCTCCCAAGGCCAACATAGTGCGTGTTGTTGGGCGGATACTCGGGCGTGCCGCCCACGATCGAGACGTTCGGGTTGGTCGACTCGCTCTTGTACTCCGCGACGAACCCGAAGTCCCAGAGCTCGGAGCCGACGAGGTCCACGATCGGAACCTGCTCCCGGATGGCCGCCGCCTCCTCGACCGTGAGCGGGGGCCTCTTCATCGCACGCCGTCGCTCGGCATCCGAGGCGAAGCCTCCGGCCGGCCACTTCTGGGCCTGGAAGGTTTGTGACCCGAGCACGCTCATCTCGTGCTCCATGGTCGCCTGGACGAGCGCGAGCGCCGTCATCACCGCGATGATCGACGCGACGCCGGCGACGATCCCAAGGAGCGTGAGCGCCGACCGCAGCCGGTTGGCCGCGAGCGCCCGCAGCGCTTGAGAGAAGAGCTCACGCGGTTGCACGGGCCCTGTCCTTCCTCTGGCTCACGTCACTCATGGCGAGACTCACTCATGGCGCAGCGCCTCGATTGGGTCCAGACGGGCCCCGCGAATGGCGGGTGCCATGCCCGCCGCCACGCCGACCCCGATCGAAATCAGGACCGCGATTGCCACGATCGGGATGGAAGGACTCGCCGGCATCACAGTGGCGTTGATGATCGCGGTCACGATGGCGGCAAGCACGATCCCGATCGCGCCCCCGGTCAGGCAGATGGCAGCCGACTCGAACAGGAACTGGAGGAGAATGCTCCGGCGCGTCGCACCGACGGCTTTGCGCAGACCGATCTCCTTGGTGCGCTCGGTAACGGAAACGAACATGATGTTCATCACGCCAATCGCGCCGACGAACAGCGAGAAGCTCGTGACCACGAGACCGACCAGGAGCACGATGCCCATGATGTTGCTGAACGTCCCCGTCAGGGTCGTGAGCTTGTTGATGCTGAAGTCATCGGGCTCGGCGGGCCTCAGCTGACGCAGTTTCCGCATCTCGCCGATCACCGTGTACTCGAGGTCCCCCAGCAACTCCTGGCGCGGCGCCTTGACCGCAATGTTCAAGTCCACGCGGCCGCGCGCACCGCCGAACGCCTTGACCCACGAGGTGATCGGGACGTAGATCTGCCGGTCGAAATTCGCTCCGCCCATGAATCCGCCGCCCTGCTCCTCCATGACGCCGACGACCTGGAAGTCGACCCGGCCGATGCGAAGCGTCTTCTTGAGAGGATTCGTGCCGCGGAAGAGCCCGTCCCGGATGCCCTTCCCGATCACGCACACGCGGCGCTTCGAGAACACGTCGAACGGCATGAGAAAGCGCCCGAACTCGGGCCGGGCGGCGGACATCTGGAGCTCCTTCTCGCTCGTGCCGAGGATCGTCACACCCTCCGTGATCTCGTCCCGATACATGACGTCCTGCTGCGTTGTCACGGTGGGATTGACGAGCGCCTTCCCGCGCAACCGGGCCTCGAGGAAGTTGGCCTCGCGCAGCTCGAGATGCGGGCGATTGCGGTAGCGGAAGAAGTCGTTCATCACGACCCAGGGCATGCGGGAGACGTAGATCACGTCGGTGCCCATGGCCGAGAGGCTCTCGCGGAAGCGGTTCTGGAGTCCGTTGACGGCGGTCATGGTGGTCACGACCGCGACGATCCCGATGATGATCCCGAGCGTGGTGAGAGCACCCCGGCCCTTGTTGGCGACGAGCGCGCGGAGCGCGATGAGAACCGACTCACGCACGGCCAGCGGCGATTTCATCCGGGCGGCTCCCTGGTCGCTAGTCCCGCGACGCCGTCGCGTCCGGCTTCTCCGGCGCTTTCTCGTTGTTCACGCGGACGGTGGCGCCGTTCTCGAGATCCTTCGAAATCGCGCGGTAGCTCCCGGAGACGACTTCGTCCCCTTCCTTGAGCCCGCTCTTGATCTCGATCCACTCGTCGCTCTGGATTCCGGTCGTGACCTGCCGGGCCATCGCCCGACCCTGCTCGAGAGCGAACACGATCTCGACGAAGCCGTCGCGGTCGGCCTTAAACTTGGCCTCCGCGTCCTTTCGCTTCTCGCCTTTCCGCACGAGCTGGTCGATGGTGCGAAGCGCCACGCTCTGCAGGGGCACGCTCAACGCACTCGGATTCGTCTTCGTCACGATGTCCGCGGTCGCGGTCATGCCCGGCCGGAGTGTCTTCAAGGGCTCGTTGATCGCGATCTTGATCGCGAACTCGGTCTTCTGCTCGGCCGTGCCCGTCCCCGAGGAATTCGCGCTGCTTCCGATCTCGCGCACGGCGCCGTTCACCACCTGCCCCGGCAGCGCGTCGACCTGGATCTCGGCCGGCTGTCCGATCGCGATGTTTACGATGTCGTTCTCGTCGACGTCGACCTGCGCCTCCATCTCCGAGAGATCGGCGATCACGAGGATGACGTCCGCCTGGAACTGCGACCCGAGCGCCATCTCCCCCGCCTCCTTGTTGAGCTCGCTCACCGTGCCGGACATCGGGGCATAAATCGTGGTCTTCGAGAGGTCGTCGCGAGCCTGCCGAAGCGCGGCTTGCGCCTGCGCCACCTGCTCGAGCGCAGAATGGTGGCGTGGGACCTCGACCTGGTGTGCGGTCTGCCGTGCGTCGAAACCGGACTGCGACTCGAGGCCGCGGGCCAGCAGTTCCTTCGATCGCGCGTAGTCCTTCTCCGACTGATCCATGTTCTGCTTGGTGAGCGCGGCGTTCGCCCGGGCGGAACGCACACTCGCCTCGGCACTCTGGACGGCGGCGAGGTAGCGATTGCGGTCGAGCTCGACCAGGAGGGCCCCCTTCTCGACCCACTGACCTTCCGTGACGGCGAGCTTCGTGATCCGGGCGCTCACATCGGCGCTGATCTTGACCTGGGTCTTCGGCTGAATCCGGCCGGTGCCGTTCACCTTCTGCACGATGTTCTGTCGGCTCACCAGAGTCGTCTGCACCTCGGGGGCCTTGCCCCCGCGGCCGCGGGCCGCCATGACGGCGACGACGCCAAGCACAACGACGAGCGCGGCACCGATCCACAGGACTCGTTTTCGTTTCAGTCGCATTCGGTCTCCACGCTGGTTTGCATCTGGCAGGACGGGCGTCTGAGGCCCCTGAATCTCGATACGGAAATGGGTGTGGCCCGGTTTCCGGGCCCGCCAACTCAGTCGTCCGGGAATCCTACTCCCAATCGTGCCGCCCGAAAACGACCGGGGCCGGGTTGCCCCGGCCCGCGTTCGCCCAAACCCTGACTTGTCGTCAAGTCCACGTCAGGTTCTAAGGAATCCAGCCGGGCAACGCGGCAGCCTGCTTCACCCAGGTCGCCAACTGAGCCTCGTCGAGATCGTCCTCGTGAATGTCGATCCAGCGCATGTCCCCGCTCTTCGGCGTGCCCCCCGGGGGAACGGGTCGGAGCGACGTGCCGTGGAAGAAGCTCACTTTGACGTAGCGCGTGAAGACATGGAATGCGAGGAACCATCCGTTCCCCTCGATGCCGTAGAACGGCGAGTTCCACTTCACCGCCTTGCGCACGATCGGTACGTTGCACACGATGAGGGCGTCGAGGCGTTTCCCGACGTCGCGCTTCCAGCCGGGCATCGCTCGGATGTACGCCTGCACGGGCGCGTCGCCTTCGGCCTTCGCGATCTGCGGATTGCCACCCGAGAGAGGAACGACCTTCCCGCCCTTTCGGGTGGCCGACTTGCGTGGCTTGCTCGCGCGCGAGGTTGCTTTCGCCTTCGGCTTCGCCTTGCTCACGAAAGAGTCCTTACTTTTTCTTCGCCGTCAGTCCATTCAGGGCCACGGCGGCCTTGATGAGCGCTTTGAACTTGCCGGCATCGATCTTCTCCCCCTCGGGGATGTCGATCGCCCTTCGCGTGCCGCCTCCCAGACTGGAATTGAAGAGGCGCGACGGATCCGGGACGCTCGCTCCGCGCGCAAACGTGAGTTTCACGACCTTCTTGTAGGACTCCCCGGTGCAGACGATCCCGTTGTGCGACCAGACCGGATTCTCCCACTTCCACTCCTCGGTCATCTCGGGATCCACTTCGAGGATGAGCGCCCGCATGCGGGCCAGAGTCTCCCCGCGCCAATCGCCGAGGTCGCGGATCCGCTGGTCGATGAGCTTTGAAGCCGGCTTTTCGGTTGCGCCTGCCTTCGCCGTGGATTTGGACGTTGTGACCGTCTTGGTCTTCGGCTTCTGTTTGGCTGTCGCGCGCACGGGGCCTGCCTTCGCCTTCATCATGATGACGACTCCATGTTGAGGTTCATTTTCAGCCTGCGCGTCGCCCGCTGCGCCATTTGGTGGCGTACGGAAGCACGAACAGATACAGCCCGCTGAACAGGAGCAAAGCGAGCGGGAAGAGCGGCGAGTAGGTCACCCACGCGGGCGGCGGCCCCTGCGCCATGGCCACGAAGTTGGCAATGACCGTGAGTGTAAAGAGGATGGACAACCAGCGGTGGATCTGACGAACCCATTTGTTCCAGTTCATGGGATCCTCTCGAGTAGGTCGACGAGCTTCCCTCCCATCAACTTCCAGCCGTAGCGCGCACCGCCGAATTCCCGCTTCTGGTCCGGCTTGAACCCCGACTGAACGAGGGACAGCAGGGTGCCCGTTGCCGTGGGCGTGAGAGTGAAGGTCACGACGGTATCCAGGAACGGGACGCTCCACTTGTAGCTGAGCTTCCGGTGGGTCTCGATCTCGATCATCTGGCAGTTTACGGTGCCATCCCACCCGGGATACGCCTGCGTCTTGAACATGAACGCTGCTTCCCGCTCGAGCTTGAAATCGAAAACGGGCAGGAGCCACTCGGCAAGCAGCTCCGGGTCGGTGAGCGCCCGCCACACCTTCTCCGGCGGATGATGCAAGTCGAACTCGAAGGCGATCGATTCGCCCTGCGCTGGCTCGGTCTTGTCGGTGGTCGTCATGGGTTCATCTTCTCCAGCAGTTGTTCGAGACGAGCGACATGCTTCGGCCAGAAGGCCCGGTAGTGCGCGATCCAGTCGATCAGCGGCTTCATCCCGCGCGGTTCCAACCGGTAGTACACGTGGCGCCCGTCACGGCGAGCATTCACCAGGCCGGCCCCTTTCAGTGTGGCGAGATGCTGGGACACCGCGGGCTGCGAGATGTCGAAACGCGCCGTGAGGTCCTTCACCGCCGCTTCGCCCCGCGTGAGCGACTCGAAGATCGCCCGGCGGCTCGGATCCGCCAACGCCTGGAAGATCCTGTCCCTGGTCACGGCCGCGCCCGGCTGCATGGACGATATATAAGCTACTACTTATTGATTGTCAAGCTCGAAAAATACGGCCACCCTCATCGCCGAGAGTGGCCGTTCAGGACCGTTGACGAGCGTGACTGCATCTCACCGATAGAGGGCCTTGAGGGCACCCCAGGTTGCCCGCTCGCTGGGAATTGCGGCTTCCACGATTCGCCACTCCGCGATGGTGCACGAAGCGGGCGCCGTCCCCAGGAGCTGGACGGTGAGCAACATGTAGTAGATCTGGCTCCAGTGCTGTGGGGCGACCAGGAACTCGGACCTCGGGAACGTCACGATCCCCGGAGCAGTCACCTCGCGAAAGACCTGGGTGAACACGGCGCCACCACCGGGGGTGACTTGAAAGAAAGCACCAACGTGGATCCGCAGCGTCGCCCCGGGTGAAAGATCAGCAACTTCAACCTCGAACCGCTCCATCTCTTGCCCGTCGAAGATCCACGCGTCTCCGGGGCCGCCGAAGAGATCCACGAACAGCTGGGTCTCGTCCCCGAGCGTGTGATCGAGATGGAGAACGCCGCTCGACGGATCGATGAACACTCTTGCATGGCCAGGCGTCCTCCCCACGGTTTCAAGCTGGACACCTCGACGCGGACTCACGACCGAGAGACCATCCGTCTGCAGCACATTGTCCAACCACGGCCCCGAGGTCACGATAGTGCCGGGAGGACAGGCCTCACCGTCGCAAAGAGGCCCTACGAATAGAACCCGCTGGCCGGAAGCTGGCAGGAGCGGATGCGGTGGCAAGGGATCGCGAAACGTGTCGAGCACGACTGCCGACGCGTGGTCCGAGCACGCCGCCAGAGCCATGGCCAAAATGAGGGTTCGTGCAGTCGCTGGACTCATCCCCTGCCCTCCGGTCACAACAACTGTACGCCCATCCGCCTCGCCGCCTCACCTCACGACGGCGGCGCGCATCGAAAAGTGCTGCGACCCGCGCGAGAGTCGTAAGAGGTAGATGCCGGTCGGGAGTTTTCCTGCCGGGGCCAGAAGGACACGATGCTCGCCCGCACCCAGGGATCCCACGGCTCGAGATTCCAGCCGTCGCCCCGCAACATCGAAGAGCTCGAGCTGCGCGGGCGCCGCGTCCGGCAGCCTGAAGACCACGATCAGGTCGCCGCGAGTCGGGTGGGGACGGGGACCGACGAGCACGAGGCCGGTGCTCGGCAACGGATCGACACCCACGGCCCCGGGCGGCGCGAAGGACCAGGTGCCGCTTGCGCCGTAGCCTCCGGAGACGAGCATTCTCTCGTGCACCGGGTCGTAGGCGGCCGCGTGTTGAAAGGGACGCCCGGGCGAAGGCCCATACGGAATGAACTTTGTCCACGTGGGCGAGCCCCCCAGCGAGAGCGCCCAAACCTCGTCGACGGTGCCCCCGCTCGCGAACCCACCGCCCACGAGCATCCGATGCCCCACCGGATCGTAGACGGCGACGTGTCCATAGCGTGGTGAAGGCGGAATCCCTCCAGGCGAGATCTCGCTCCACTTGGGCGGGTCGTCGAGAGTGAGATCCCACACGTCGTTCATCATTCCCGTGTCGGTCAAACCACCGAACACCACCATTCGATGACCCACCGGGTCGTACACGGCGGTATGTCCTTCGCGAGGCGCAGGCGGGGTTCCGTCGGGAAGTAGAGGGGACCATCCGGGCGGCGACGACAGGCTGAGCTGCCACGCATCGTTGAAGTAGTCGGGCGGACCCGTAAGCCCGCCTGACGAACCACCGAACACGATCATGCGGTCCCCTACCGGATCGATGACCGCTGTGTGCTCGTAGCGCGGTGGCGGAGGCAAACCCGTCGGGGTGAGCTCGTTCCACGCAGGGCTCGGGCTGAAATCGAGCGACCAATGATCGTTACGCACGGGAGAGAACCCGTAGACTTCGTCGCCCCCGAACATGAGCATGCGATCCCGAATCGCGTCGAAGACCGCGGTGTGTCCATGTCTCGGAGAAGGCCCGCCCACGGGGACGAACTCCCATGCGCCTTCTTCGGGATCGAGGGACCAGACGAAGTCGATGGGAGCGGCATCAATGATCCCTTTGACCAGGCCACCGAAGATCACCAGGCGACTCCGCACGGGATCGAACACCGCGCTGTGACTCGTGATGGCACCGGGTCCGCCGGACCTGATGTTGGTCCACGCGCCGGGAGGCGCGAGCGGCAGGACGAGGGTGTCACTCAAGAAAACGATGGAGTGATGGCTCCCGCCCACGAGGACCAGGCGGGCGCGCACGGGGTCGTAGATCGCCCCCGCGGCATGCCTCAGCGGATTGTTGTCGCCCAGGAATGTCCACTGGTTGGTCTGGAGGTTGAGCTGCCAGAGATCGAAGTAGGTGAAGAATGACGCCGCCTGTGATCCACCCTGGAGAAACATGCGATCGCCATTGGGATCGTAGATCGCGGTGGAGCGCGAACGCGGCTCGGGTCCGGAGCCGCTCGGCACGATCAATGTCCAGGCCGGAGAGGTCCCAAGCGCGAGAGCCCACGTGTCGCCCAGAACCTGGTGGAGCTGCCCCTGATCCCCTCCGAACAGGACCAGCCGGTCGCGGGGCGGATCGTAGATCGCCACTTGACGCGTGCGCGGGGGCAGCGGCGTCCCGGACGGGGCGATCGCAGACCACGTGGGACTTCCGCCGAGCGAAAGCTGCCACACGTCGCCGAGGACGCCACCGGCGCCGAGGCCTGCGACGACGAGCATTCGGTGGCGCAGCGGATCGTAGATCGCGGAGTGTCCGCCGCGCGCCGCGGGAGGGCTGCCGCCCGGCGTCAATTGCGTCCACTGGGGAGTGCCCGCGAGCGTGAGTTCCCAGACGTCCCCGCGTGGCGCGCCGTCGTGGCCTCCGAACACCAGCATCCGATCGCCGACCGGATCGTAAATTGCCGAGTGAGCTTCACGCGGACTCGGCGGTACCCCCATCGGACTCAGGTGAGTCCACCTCGGAGTGCCCGTCAGAGGAAGCGACCAGACGTCGTTCCGCAACAGGCCGTCCGAGCCTCCGAACAGAATCAGGCGGTCCCGCGGTGGGTCGTAGATGACGGTGTGAGCGACCCGGCAGGGAGGCGCAAGCTCGGTCCACGCGCCGCCGGCTGCGCGCGACGGTTCGGCCTGCGTGACGAGCGCGCTGAGTGCCAGGGTCCAGACGAAACACACGAATTGTGTGCGGCGGAGGGCGGGAGAGATTTTCATGACAAGCCTCGCGCGGCTGGTTCCAATGAGGGCGAGCAAAAGGCTAGACCTGATCGGAACCGGGAGCAAGAAGGATCGACCGCACCGGGCTCCTTCGCCGGGTCTCCGCACTACTTGAAACGCCGAAGCCCCAGGCATTACCCAGGGCTTCAGACGGAAACCGTAGCAACAGCTACTTGACGCGATCCTCGCCGAGGAGCGGGGTCGAATTAGGAGCCTTTGATTCGCCCGACGGCGCCCTCGACTACGACTGTGTATGTCTTGAGCGGCTCTGTCGCCGGTCCTCGCAGAACTGCGCCGGTCGAGACGTCGAATTGCGAGCCGTGCCAGGGGCAGGTCACGGTCGAACCCTCGAGCTCACCCTCGCTCAGCGGGCCTTGCCTGTGCGTGCACTCGTTCTGCGTGGCGCACAGTTTGCCGTCGACGTTGAACACGGCGACATTCCCGACTAACAAGACGGACCCGGGCGGCACGTCACTCAGGCGGAACTCGTCGCCTTTCACCTGAGTCATTGTTCTCTCCTTTCTCGGTGTTGCAATTGGCTGGTTAGCGGATCGTGGACGTCTTGAGAATCTATCGAACCGCTAAGACACGGCCGCCGCTTTCCGCACGGCAGCTGTCGTGGATTGGTTCACGGCCCAGGCCAGTGCCAGGTCTGCGATCGACTGCCAGTCCTCCAATCCCACCATGAAGTGTGGGCGGTCGGCGAACTCGACGTAGTGTGTGGTCGCCCCGGATTCCTGCTGATGCTTGTGGTTGGACTTGTTCACTGCCGGTGGATTGACGTGGTCCTCGCCGCCGGCAATGAACAGAAGCGGCGCGCGGTCGGCCTTCTTGAAATCCACCTTCGCCGGAGAATTGGGGGAAAAGTTCGCGAGCGCGCCGTCCCAGACGATGCCGCCCGGTGCCGGAATCGCGTAGCGGTCGTACAGCGGCTTCGATTCCTCTTCGGTGAGAGTGTTCGTAAAGGCGTAGTGAAACTGCTTGAGTGTGAGCCCCACAGCCTGGTGGCGGTGCCGTGGGTCGTCGAGAACTGGGAACAGGGAAATGATCTGAGGTAGTGGAACCACCTTGATCCCTTTGACCACCGCCGAATTGAGGCACACGCCGGCCGAGCCGACGCCTCGATCGAGCAGCAGCTGCGTGACTGTCCCACCGAACGAGTGGCCGATGATGATGGGCGGCTTGTCCAGCTTGCGAATGATCGCCTCGTAGTGGTCAGCGATCTCCGTGATCCCCACCTTTTCGATTCGGGAGGGGTCTGCCCGCAGCGCTTCGACCTCGACCTCGAAGCCCGGGTAGGTCGGAGCAATCACCCGGAAGCCGCGTCCCTCGTACCGGGGGATCCAGTGCTCCCAGCTGCGGGAAGTAAGCCAAAGGCCGTGGATAAGGACGACGGTGTTGGTGACGTTAGACCTGTCGTTGCCGGTAGACCTGTTCTCCATGACTCTCACTTCCTCTCGTCTCTCTGGTCGTGTTTGTGTGGTTGGCAGACTGTGGTTGTTGAATGGGTCGCCCGCATGAACGTTGCAAGCATCGCCAGGGTATCGGGGCCAGGGGCACGGGGCAGGGCGTCTCGTCGCCAAGGTGGGGAGTGAACTCGTGGCGACGCGTGGTACCTGGCGAGAGTCGAGAGGGGTGAGTGGGGGCAAATCGATTGCCATCCGGCCCCTGTCGCGCCTGGGGCCCGTCCGTGGCCATCTCGATGCTTACTCCCCGTAACTCGGACCGTCAACGCTGTGATTTGGAGCCCGAATCGCCCTCCCGACCCAAAGGTCACGGATCCGCCCTTGCACGGGTTCAGGGTGCGACTCACCTGTTCAGTTGGAGCACGGTGTAGACACGCATTATGAATCCTTGGAACTCACTCATGAACCCTCCCAAGAACTTGGCTGTCGGCGGGTCGGTGACCTCCCCGTCGTCGGAGATGAGGCCACGCTCGAATTGGATGTAGGCCTCGATGGAGTTCATGAGTGGCGCGTTGCAGAAGGCCAGGATGCTGCGTAGATGTGACTGAGCGATGGCGGTGCCGATCTTCCCCGGCGACGTTCCGATGATCGCCACGGGCTTTCGAGCAAACGAGTTCTGGCCAAAGGGGCGGCTCGCCCAGTCGATCGCGTTCTTGAGCCCGCCCGGGATCGAGCGGTTGTACTCGGGCGTGACGAAGAGCACGGCGTCGACGGCGGCGATCGAGTCCTTGAAAGCGCGAGCCACCGGTGGGTAGTCGGCGTCGTAGTCGTAGCTGTACAGCGGGAGCATGTCGAAGCGGACCTCGTTGAGGGACAACTCACTCGGCGCCAACCGCACCAGTGCCCTGGCAAGTTTCCGGTTGATCGAGTCTTTCGCGAGACTTCCCACGATGTAGCCGACCTTGAATGCGCTCATCGGGATCCTCCTTGGACTGTGGCATCCGGGCTATCCGGGCCAGTGTGTTCCCAACCCAACATGTGGCTGATACCATGTGCGACGGTTTCCGTGCGTTCGGCATGGCCGGTCTCTTGAGCTCGTAATCCGAGTCTGCATATGCCCACGAGTGCTGATGAAGTCTGGGCTGCCTTGGCATGGGGCGCCGTGTCCTCCGTTGGGCTGCTCATCGGCGCGATCGCCGGCTCATTCTCACGAATGCCGCACCGGGCGATTGCGATGTCCATGTCGATCGGCGCGGGACTGCTGCTTGCCGGCGTGTCCCTCAAAGTGGCCGCGGACGCAATCCGGATCGCCGGGCCCGTGGCAGCGGCGCTGTCCCTGCTGCTTGGGGCGGCCGTGTTCAGCGCGAGCAACGCGCTTCTCGCGCAGTTTGGTGCCGCTCACCGCAAACGATGCGGCGATTGTGTTCAGCAGCCGGCCGAGTCGCAGCAGCCTGGCAGCGGGGCCGCCATCGCGCTCGGCACCGCGCTTGACGCGGTCCCCGAGGCGATGGTGTTGGGAATCGCTCTGCGGGATCCTGTCGTCCCCCTCGCGCTGGTGATCGCTTTCTCAGTGGGCAACCTTCCCGAAGCTTTGTCGAGCGCAACGGGGATGCGGGCTGCCGGCCGTAGTTACACCTACCTCTTTCGACTCTGGAGTGCGGTCGCCATCGGGGCAGTGGCAGCAATCGCGGCGGGGTATGTTGGGTTCGGTTCCCTCGGTGAAGCGTGGCCACCGCGCTTGCTGGCATTTGGAGCAGGAGCCCTGCTCGCGATGGCTGCGGAAACGATGATTCCCGAGGCCTTCCACAACAGCCCGCGTTTCTCGGGCTTGCTCGCCGCGATCGGTTTCGGCCTCCTCCTGCTTGTAGACGTTACGACGCGTTAGGCCAGGCCGAGATCTCGAGCTCGCTCAGCCCGTTCATGTCGACGCACATCATCTCGTGCACGGCGACCAACACCATCAAGATCTCGTGGCAGACTCGGCAGCGAACGACGACGCCCGGGCCGCCGAGATAGACCTCGCACTCGGCCAGCGGGCCGCGCGCCCCGCAGCGTCTGCACTTCGCTTGCGCCATCGTCATCTCGCCGCCGAATACGTGGTACAGCATTCCGCCGATCGCGTTGCCGTCGAGCGATTCCATCAGCGTCCTCCCGTCGCACCGAACCGCTCGGTCTTGATGCGTCCCGGCGCGTAGCCAACCTCGACCAGGCCGGCCGCGACGGACTCCACGAAGCTCGTCGGACCGCAGACGAACGCCAGCGGCGCGTCTTCGGGCGGCCAGGCGACCTCGCGCAGAAGACTGATGTCGACCCGGCGCGCGTATCCCGTCCATCCGGGCGGCTGCGCGCGCGTTAGCGTGTGGACGACCTCATCCCCGTCGAGCTCCGCGCGGTAGATGACGTCCTCGAGAGTGCGCGAGGAATAGAGCAGTCGCGCTCTCACGTCGCTCATGCTGTTGCGCCGGTGGCGCAGGATTGCCCGCATCGGGGCGACGCCGGAGCCACCAGCTGCGAGAAACAGTGGGCCACCGTCGTCCGGACGCCAGATGAAATAGCCGCCGATCGGGCCGCGGACCTCGAACTTGTCGCCCCGCCGCACGACCTCCGTAAGGTACGGCGAAACCTCCCCATCCTCGAGCCGCTCGACGGTGATCGTCGGCGGCTCTCCGGGGGCGGAGGCGAGCGAGTACGCGCGCTCGGCGCGGTAACCGTCCTCGGCCGTCAACCGGACGTCGACGTGCTGACCCGCGAGGTGGCCTGGCCAGCCCGGGACTTCGAGCGTGAGCGTGCGCACGCGCGGCGTCTCGTCGACGACCGCCGTCACGGTCGCGACGCTCCAGGTCAGTCTCCCGAGTACCGCTGTTCCCGCCATGGGTCACCGTAGTTGTGGTAGCCATACTGTTCCCAGAAACCCGGCTCGTCCTGGTCGAGCAGGCGGAGCCCGCGCACCCACTTGGCGCTCTTCCAGAAGTAGAGATGTGGGACGAGCAGCCGCGCCGGGCCGCCGTGCTCGGGGTCGAGGGGCTTCCCCTCATAGGCGTGGACCACCCATGCCTTCCCGCCGGTCACGTCCGCGAGCGGCAGGTTGGTTGTGTAGCCGCCGTCGCAGAACGCGACCACGTAGCCGGCCTTGTGGTCCACGCCGTCGAGGAGCGTGTCGACCGACACGCCCTCCCAGTTCGTGTCGAGCTTCGACCAGCGGGTCACGCAGTGGATGTCGGCCATGACCGGCTCGCTTGGGAGGGCGCGAAACTCCTCCCACGTCCACCTCCGGCCCGTGCCGCCTTTCTCGATCGAGAAGGTCCACCGGTCGAGAGGCGTGTGCGGTGTCGGTCCGGCTGAGAGTACCGGGAAATCCCGAGTCACGTGCTGGCCGGGAGGTACGCGAGTCGAGTCGACTTTCGCGTCCTGTCGCCGACCGCCAAACCCACGAGAAATGAGGCTCATATCGGTCTCCTAACGGTGGATCGCGTTCGGCACGATTCACTTCACCATCGTGACGAGTGGCTTTCCCTTTTCGACGATGTACGTTGCGAGCTCCGCACCGTCGCCCTTGCCGACGTTCCTCGCCGCGTGAATCGTTCCGGCCGGGATGAACAGGACCTCGCCGGCTTCGAGCGTATCCGGCGGCCTGCCTTCAACCTGATACTCCAGCGAGCCTTCGAGGACGTAGGCGATCTCCTCGCCCGGATGTGTGTGTCGGCCGAAACCTGCTCCCGGATGGAAGTCGACACGCACCTGGACGACCTCGCGTCCGGCGACACTCAGATCGTGCCGCTGGAGATCGGTTCGGCGGATGCCCGACTGTTGCGCCGCCGCCAAACAGAACGGCGAGCCACTTCCGATGATCAGCGCCAGCGCTGCCATGACTCGTGTCCTGGTCATGTGGACCTCTTTCCTGCCGCAGGGTTGCCCGAGCGGGCGGCGCGGGCGGCGCGGGTGATTCACGCAGCCCCACCTGGGCTAATTCTGTGCCTGCGCACTCGAGCGCAGCGACTTGAACGCCGCGCGCAGTTCCGACGTGAAGAGCGCGGGCTCTTCCCAAGCCGCGAAGTGTCCGCCGCGGTCGACTCTGTTGAAGTAGGCGACGCCGGAGTAGACGGCCTCCACCCAGCTGCGCGGGGCAGCCCAGATCTCGTCCGGGAACGTCGTGAAGGCGACGGGAACCTTGACCGGCGGAGGAGCCGCCCCGGACGCGCCTGCTGCGGCCAGAAACTGTCCAAACTCCCAGTACCACCGGGCGGCCGAGGTGCCAGTGCCCGTCAGCCAGTAAAGCGTGATGTTGTCGACGATGGTCTCCCGGGTGAGATTGCCAACGGGCTTACGGTCGACGAACGCGCGGGAGATCTTGTAGTAGCTGTCCGTGTCATAGTCGAGCACCCAGGCGGCGAGCCCGACGGGTGAATCCAGCAGCGAGTAGCCGATCGTCTGTGGTGGCGTGGACTGTTCCAGGAAGTAGCCGAATCCACTCGTCCTGAACGTCGCGAGCGCCTTGTGCGCCGCGCGATCCTCCTCGGATTTCGCCGGCAGCTTGTCGGCGATTCCCAACGCCCCCGCGAGCAAGTTGAGGTGAATACCGACCAGCCCCTCGGGCGCTTGCCGCCCCATCGCGTCCGTGACGGAGGCGCCAACGTCGCCCCCCTGGGCGACGTAGCGCGTGTAGCCGAGGCGCTTCATCAGCACGGCCCACGCGCGGGCGATGCGTCCGGAATCCCAACCGAGCTCGGTCGGTTCGCCCGAGAAGCCGTAGCCAGGCAACGAGGGGAGTACCAGGTGAAATGCATGGTCGGGAGTGCCGCCGTACTTGGTCGGGTCGGTCAGGTGACCGACGGTGTCGAGGAGCTCGATGACCGAGCCGGGCCAGCCATGCGTCATGATCAGCGGCATCGCGTTCTCATGCCGGGACCGGACGTGGATGAAGTGGATCTCCACCCCGTCGATCGTGGTCGTGAACTGCGGAAGCGCGTTCAGTCGTGCCTCGCATTTGCGCCAGTCGTACTCGGTCGTCCAGTAGCGGGCGAGCTCCCGCAGCGTCGCGAGCTGCACGCCCTGTGACCGATCCGCGACGAGCTCCTTGGTGGGCCAGCGTGTGGCCGCGATCCTGCGGCGCATGTCGGCCAGCGCATCCATCGGGAATACTCACTTTGAAAGGACGGACAGCGTCCTTGTCACGGACGTTCCTGTGCCTGGTTGCGTAGCAGCTGTCTGGGTCATGGCACCCACCTGTTTCGTTGGTTGAAGATTGGGGCCTTGTGCGTGGGCAAGTGAGCTCGCGCAACCAAGCAACAATGCACATGCCGTGACCAACGCGGCGCCCGTCCGAGGCGTCGCTAGTTGAGCGGTTGAGGTTCTCATCTTGGTTGCCTCCTTGGAGCTTCTGGCCTTTGCGAAGGTGATGACGGCCCTCGGCACGGAGCACCGCAACGGCCCCACCGGTACGTGAAGGATGCGCGCGGGACGTGCCACACCGGTCGAGGAGGGAAGAGTTTCGAACTGCACGGGGGAGCGTCGCGGACACTTCGTCCAAGGGGCTCGGTCCGAGCCTGTTGGGATGAATAAGAGCATGGGACATGACACCCTACGCTCGGAGGTCGAGCCCGCCTGGACGAAACACTCCACCTAGGCGTGGATCGACTCGATCTCCCGCGTAATCAGCCCGCGCCTCCGCTTCATTGTCGTATTGATTGGCGAGCACGACGTACGTGTCGAGTGCCATGGTGTTCTCCCTTCGAGGACCATCCAGAGGGCGAGGCGGAACCGCTTGACCTGAGGATGGCACAGCCACAGCCGAAGCCCTTCGACCGTAGCCAGGGTGTCGACGCTACGCCCCCCGCATGGTGGGGTCAAGCCGGCGGCACGAGACGATGTTTGCACGCGCGTATCACTGCGCACCTCAGGTGAAGAGGGTGCAAACCGGGAGGCGAGGGATCCCCCTGTGAGAATGGCCGTCACAAGAGTAGCCTTACCCTCGGTGCTCGAGACTCCCACCGATGGCGAGCAATCGAGCACGGCGAATCGCAGAGTGAGTGTGATCGGATCTCATTCGAAAGGAGCTCATCATGCCAGGGAAATTGGTGAACGTCGTGCTCGTCCACGGCGGCTTCGTGGATGGCTCAGGGTGGGAGGGCGTGTACGGAATCCTCAAGAAGGATGGTTACGATGTGAGCATCGTCCAGAATCCGACGCTGTCGCTGGCCGACGATGTTTCGGCAACCAAACTCATTCTTGCTGCGCAGGACCGGCCCGTGATCCTCGTCGGCCACTCCTACGGCGGAGCCGTGGTTACCGAGGCCGGCAACGATCCCAAAGTCGCAGGGCTCGTCTACATCGCAGCATTCGTCCCCGACAAGGGAGAGTCTGTCGAGACCCTGATCAAGGATCCGCCCCCTGGAGCACCCGTGCCTCCGATCCTGCCGCCGCAGAGCGGATTCCTATTCCTCGACAAGGCGAAGTTCGCGGCATCATTCGCGGCCGATGTGGACGCGCAGAAGGCTGCGTTCATGGCCGACTCGCAGGTCCCGTGGGGCGTTGGGGCACTCAGTGGCGCGATCAGCCAGCCCGCGTGGAAATCCAAGCCGAGCTGGTACCTCATTGCAACCGAGGATAAGATGATTCCACCGCCCGCTCAGCGCCTCATGTCGAAGCGCGCGGGATCGACGGTGGTAGAAGAGAAGGGCAGTCATGCGATCTATGTATCGCAACCCAAGGTGGTAGCGGCACTCATCGAGAAGGCCGCCGAAGGTGTGAACGTCGCCGCGGTTTGAAGCTCGACCGCCGCCGCCTGCGACCTCCCGCCGATGCAGGCGGCGGCGTTTACCGCGGACAAGGAGTTGCTACTTCGACGCGCCTTGACCGTAGCCCGCGACGATTGCAAACCCGATCGCGACTCCGAGGGCGACACCCGTGCCGACCCAGAGACCTATGTTGCCGGTCGCGAGCCCCACGACTCCTCCGGCCACAGCTCCGAGAACTGCTCCCAGGGCCATTCCTGAGCCCACAGTCGGCTTCTTCGTAGTCACGGCCGCGTCCCCCATTCGGTGCAGTCACCAGACTTGGTCTAACGCTCGCCGAGTGTGTGGGTGGTCGTCTGACAGGTCAAACAGTTGCCGCGACCAGCGATCCACTTTCGAGTCCTGCGCGCTTCCGTCGAGAGTATAGTGCGACCGGACGAGGCCACCTCCCCAGGTCGGCATTCCGCCAATCCAGCCGCCGGCCCTGCGTCCAGACCGGAGAGACGCCATATCTTTCATCCCGCTGGGCGACGCAACCCGACGCCCGGTGCGCATGCCAGTCGTCACGATTCTCATCATCCTCGTAAACGTCATCGTGTTCATGCTCGAATTGATGGGCGGCGAAGCATTCGTCATGAGGTGGTCGGTTATCCCGGCGGACATTGTTGCTGGTCAGCGCTTGATTACGATCCTCACCGGGATGTTCATGCACGCGGGCTGGTCACACATCATTGGCAACATGATTTATCTCTGGGCCTTTGGGCCGGCAATCGAAGACTCCATGGGACCCGGACGCCATCTCGTCTTCTACCTTACGGGGGGCCTCGGCGCTACCCTGGCCCAGGTCGCGGGCAATCCCCTTTCCACAATTCCGAATCTGGGTGCGAGCGGGGCCATTGCCGCCGTGATGGGTGCGTTCCTGGTCACGTATCCCCATGACCGGATTCGCACGGTGCTGATCATCTTCGTGTTTTGCGCGGATTCGCTACGTTCCAGCTGCGCTCCTGATCGGCGTGTGGTTCCTTGCCCAGCTCTACAGCGCTGGGACAGTGGCACAAGTGGAGACAGGAGGAGTGGCATACCTGGCGCATGTGGGCGGGTTCATCTGGGGAGCGGTCGCGGCCCGCCTGTTCGTACGACAACCCGCAACGAACTACTAACGGCTTTCACCCGCCTGCTTCCAGCCACGTCTGCCAGCCTCCGACGAGCGCCCGCGCCCGCGTCCACCCCGCGCGCCTGAGCTCGAGCGCCACACGGGCGCTCGTGGCTTCATCCAGTCAGGAACAGTAGATCGCGAGAGTCGCGTCCATCGGAAGCTGCAACGCGCCCGCCTCCCGCACGGCATCATCCGGACTCAAGCGCAGGGCGCCGCGGAGCAACCGCGGATCCTCCCGGAAGCTCTTCTCCTTCCGGACGTCCAGCACGACCACGTTCTCGCCGGCGGTCCGCGCGGCGCGAACCTCTTCGATCGTGATGCGCAACGGTACGGCCTCGGCCGCCGGCCCGCCCGCGATGGAAGGAACTTGCGCCACCTGTGGAGCGGTATCCGAAGGAAGCAGAACAGCGATCGCAATCCCATGGACCACGACCGAAAGGAGCACCACCAGACACGTAACCGCAAACAGATCCTGGGAGCCCGGGACGTTGGCAAAGACAGCAAGCAGGACGAGCAGCAGCGAGCTCAAGCCGCGTGGACCGAGCAACGCGATCAGGCGATGGTCGCGCCCGCTTAGGCCAAGCCCGCCGAGAACCGGGTAGAGGACGGCCGTGCGAGTAGCCAGGGCGATCAATGCGAACAGGACCGTGCGGCCGTTGATTACACCGAGGCCGGTCCAGATGAGCGTCGTGCCGAGTGCCACAAACGTCAGCAGCAGGAGCATCTCGGCCGTGGCCTCGCCGTACTCGAGGAAGCAGTCACAGAGCTCGACGTCCTGAGAGGCGACCAGGAGCCCCGCGGCGAACGCCGCGACGAATCCACTGCCCCCGACAGCTTCGGCGGCGGCGAAAGCGCTGAACGCGAGCCCGAGAGCGTACAGTGACTCGTAGTCGCGGCGGACGCCGACCCGGTCGCGAACCCATCCGAGCGCGATGATCCCGGCCCAGCCAATCAGCGCCCCAACCAGGGGGCCGAGCAGGAACAATCCGAGCACGTGCCGCACCAGTTCATTCCGGGACGCTCCGCCCACGGCGCCCCCGTGCACCGCACCTCCCAGGAGCACCACGGAGAGAATGACGATCGGAAGCAGCACGATGTCGTTCATTCCGCTCTCCATGCGGAGCGCCGTGCGCACCGATTCCGGCAGTGAACGCGAGCGCAGAACGACTCGCAGAAGCACCGGATCGGTGGACGCGAGCGCGGCGCCGAGGATCGCGGCCGCGGGCCAGGAGAGCGCGAGCAGGAATTTTGCCGCCACGGTGATCAGCAGCGCGGGACCCAGCGTGCCCGGGCCGAGGATTCGCAGAAGGAGCGGACGTCGAAGCTTGATCTGCGCAATGTCGAACGTGACGGCGTCGCTGAATAGCACGAGCACCAGGGCGAGAGTCGAGAGAGCCTGGAGCTCAGGGGAGGCGAACCCGATGTCCACCAGCCCGAGCCCCCACGGACCGAGCAGGAGGCCAAGGCCGAGGAAAACCGCAACGATCGGAACCCGGCGACGCTCGAGGACCCCCGAGAGTAACGAGGCGACAATCACCACGATTCCGATGAGCGCGACCAGCGTTGCGAAGTGACTCACGCCCTGTCTACTCGTGCAGGACCTGGTGGACCAGCGCGACGGCGATGGCTCCCTCGCCGACGGCCGGAGCCACTCGCTTGAAGTTTCCGCCCCGGACATCCCCCACCGCGAACACTCCGGGCAGACTCGTCTCGAGTAGGTGTGGGGCTCGCGCAATTGGCCACTGTGCGGCGGTCAGCTCATCCTTCGACAGATCCGCGCCCGTCTTGATGAAGCCGTTTGGATCGAGCATCAGACACCCTTCGAGCCAGCGCGTGTTGGGCACGGCGCCCGCCATGATGAAGACGTGCCGGATCTCATGGGCTTCGATCGTGCCCGTGCGATTGTCGCGCCAACGCACGCGCTCGAGATGACCGTTTCCTGCAAGCTCAACGATTTCGGAGTGCGTCCGAAGCTCGATGGCAGGATTCGACTCGATCCGCCGAATCAGGTAGCGGGACATGCTTTCCGCCAGCCCATCCGATCGCGCGAGCATGTACACACGCTTGCAGGTCTCCGCGAGGAACACCGCGGCCTGCCCCGCCGAGTTCCCGCCCCCGACCACGACCACCTCTTCGCCCCGGCACAACTGCGATTCCATGAACGTCGCCCCGTAGTACACCCCCGCACCTTCGAACTGGGTCAGGTTGGGGAGCGCCAGCTTTCGGTACTCAGCACCCGTGGCGATGATGACCGTTCGCGCCGGCACGGAAGGTCCATTGTCGATCGCAATCGCGTAGGGCTTGCGCGCGCACGCGAGGCGTGCGGCGCCTCTTGCAACCATCACCTGGGCGCCGAACTTCTGGGCCTGCGTGTACGCGCGGGCTGCAAGTTCCTGGCCCGAAATGCCGGTGGGGAAGCCGAGGTAATTCTCGATCTTCGAGCTCGAGCCCGCCTGTCCCCCCGGCGAGTTGGACTCGAGCACGAGGACATCGAGCCCCTCCGACGCGGCGTAGACCGCGGCCGCGAGGCCCGCCGGCCCGGCGCCGATGATCACGAGATCGCGGACCTGTGTGGAGTCGATCGCCTCGTTGAAACCGAGACAGTCGGCGATCGCCTGATTGCTCGGGTTCCGCAGCACGACTTCCCCGCGGCAGATGAGCACCGGCACGTCCGCCGCGGACACCTGAAAGCGGTCCAGCAGGTCCTGGATCTCGGTCGTTCGATCAAGATCGATGTACGAATAGGGATGCCCGTTCCGGGTCAGGAACTCCTTCACACGAAGCGTGCCGGAACAATGATTCGATCCAATGAGCACGACGTTCCCGAACCCGCGCGCGATCAGCTCCACCCGCCGAAGAATGAACGCCCGAAGGAGCAACTCGCCGAGCTCGCTGTCGGTCTGAACGAGCTCCAGGAGCTGCTCACGATCCACTTCGATGACCTCGCCCTGTGCCGCCGCCCGGATGTACACGAACGCACGTCGGCCCGAAAGCAGATTGACTTCGCCGGTGAACTGCCCCGCTCTGAGGACACCCGCGAGCTCCTCCGTCGTGCCGGAGAGCCGGACGATTTCGAGTTGGCCGTCGAGCACAACGAAGAACCGGATATTGGGGCTGCCCGGCTCGACCAGGATCTCTCCGCTCTCAACGCGGCGGATGCGCCCCCCGGGCACCAATGCGAGCGACCTGGGGAGGCGTTAGCGTCGGGAACATCCGGCTCTGACTCGAGTCAAGAGTCGGCGGGATCACAGGCGTCGTTTCGGCCACGGGTAGTCTCTCTCTCCTTCATCGTGGAGCGGGTGCGGAGCCGCAATCTAGCTCAGCCGCAGCCGGTCAGGCCACGACTCCACCGAGAGAATACCCTAAGCGCCTAGCGGGGGCCCGCCAACCCCACGTGCTCCTCGAGCCATCGAGCCAGGTCGGATTGGAAGCCAGGAACGTAGTGGCTCAGCGAGCGCACTTCACGCCCATATCCCGTCCGGGACACGAGCAGCCCGTGGTTCCCATCGTCGAACACTCGCACGGTCGCATCGCGGTTCCCGGCATCTGCCAGAGCGCTTCGGAAGAGAAGTGTGCTCTCGGCGGTTGGCACCGAGCGATCCAGTCCGCCGAGCATGATGTAGACCGGCACGCGAACCGTGCGCCAGTACGGAATCGGATCGAATTGCCACTCCGTTCTCAGCTTGTTCACGAACGCTCCGCCCATGCTGTCTGCAGGTGAGACCAGTGGAACCCAGGCGACGCGCGCCCATGGAAACCAGGGCGCTCGGGCAACCGCGCTGACCTCGGCGCGCAGCGAGTCCCAGGCGAGCGGGGCGATCGTTGGGTGCTGGATGACAAAGTCGGTCACGCGCTGACGGATGGCCACCCCCTCCTTTATATCGGCTTCCGAGAATCCTTCCGATCGCAGGTCGTTGCCGACTTCGTAGGCGATGTTGTCTCCCACTCTTCGGGCTGATCCTGACCGAACGGCGATAAATGCCACGCGGCCGCCGGAGCGCGAGGATGCGAGCGGTGCGATGTACCCGCCGTTGCTCATGCCGTAGAGGCCGATCCGATCGGGATCGATGTCGCTTCTAGACTGAAGGTATTGAAGACCCGCCACCACGTCGTCGGCCAGATCTTCATAGGTGCCCGTGTTCGCATCTCCCGTGGACGCACCACCCCCACGCTTGTCGAAAGCGAGCACCGCCAAACCGCGGCCGGAGAGAAAGCTCGACCAATAGCCGAAGTCCCGGGTCGGGATGGTGCGGCCGGCGCCGTGAATCAGGATGACGGCTGGGTGTCGGCCCCCTCCTTTCGGAACCGCGACCGTACCGACGAGCCGCACGGGCCCGTTCACGAAGGTCACATCCTCGGTCACGTGATCATCGAGTCGCACCGCTTCGACGGCCGCGGCCCCCTGCTCGCGCCACGTGAGCGCGCGGGCATTTCCGCTCCCGTTCAGGTGGACGTCGGCCCGAATCGCGATGGGGTAGTCGATCGTGAATGTCGGTCCGGTGAAGAACACGGTATCCGACAGTCCGTAGAGAATGCCTCCGCGCAGCGTCTTCGAATCGAAAAAGGCGAGCCAGCCGCTCGCCTCATCCATCGGTCCCATCGAGATCACTCGATCGTGCGCGATTCGGTAGTTCCCGGCGAGCCGACGCACGATCGAGGAGTCGTACGCCATGCGATGGATCAGATGGCACTCCCCCCGCCTCTCGTGGACTCGGAGCGTGCCGTCGATGGCGCCATCCTTCACGTTGCCTTCGAAACGTGCGGTGTCGGCGCGCAACGGGAAGGCGAAGGAGAGGGACGGAGGTACCCACCGCACGTCGAAGAGACTCAGACCCCAGTCGTTGTGTTCGGGGAGGTCGGCGACCCCCTTGACGTCGGGCGGAGAACCGGTAAAGCGCATGCGAACGAAGCTTGTGGAATCGCCGACCGCAATCTGCCCGACCCAGTCCCCGCTGAACAGAGACTCTTCGGGTGATTTCGACGGATCTTGCGCGAACGCGTTCCCACTACCGAGTGGTGCGGCCAACATCACGAACACCACCAGTCGACGAACCTTCACGTGAGCCTCCGCGAACGTAACCAGGAGGAGGCCCCTGGGTCACGGTCACTCCAATACGTGGGCACGGCCCGGCGCACGGGGGGATTCGGTGCAGGGAGTCACTATGGGGGCAGCGATTTGTTGGATTCTTTGCCAGGCGATAACGTTGGAAACCGCGCGCCAGTCGCCCCCATTCCGGCCGCGCCGCCCGAGTCGTCAGGACTTGAGCAATCCCCTTTACACGCCCAGTACAGGCTCCTAGGCTCATGTCGTTTCCCTTCACCACCTCCCCGGCATGAGGTTCGGTCGACGTTCTTCGACCACGCTCGCCGCTCCCCGCGTCGGTTGCTCCCTCCGAGACTCACTCCCATGAGGGATTCATCCATGAATCGCGTCCTCGTCCTCACGGCATTGCTCGTGGTGGCACTTGCCTCCCATGTCGGGGCGGCCGTCCCTCAGACCATGAGCTATCAAGGTGTGCTGACCGACAACTCCGGCAATCTCGTTCCTGACGGCGCGTACGACCTTACGTTCAGGATTTTCGATGTCAGCGTCGCAGGTGCTGCTCTCTACGCGGAGACGCACCCGGCGGTGCTCGTCACCAAGGGGGGGTTCAGCGTCGTCATCGGCGAGATCACGCCGATCAACCTGCCGTTCGACGTCCAGTACTGGCTCGAGGTGCAGGTCAACCTCGACGCGCCGCTCGTCCCGCGAGTGAAGTTCGCGTCCTCGCCCTACGGGCTTTCACTCCGACTCCCGTTCGTCGGCTCGACCGACGTCGCGACACCCGGAGCGGGCATCGAGATCACGAACACCGGCACGGGTCGAGCCCTTTCGGGGACTTCCAACAGCACCCTGGCAGGTGCAGCGGCGATCCTAGGGATCATTTCGAGCACGGGTCCGGGATCCAATTCCGCGGCCGTGCGCGGCCAGAATAGCGGCACGGGGGGAAACGGTGTCGGGGTCTACGGCTCTCACGCAGGTAGTGGCCTGGGGGTCTTCGGCACTTCGATTTCGGGCGACGGCGTGCGCGGAATCACGAACAGCGGATTTGGGGTTCAAGCCGCGGCGCTGACCACCGGGACGGGGTTGGTTTCTCAGGCGCAGACCGGGACGGCGATCTTCGCGACGAGTGACGACGGGATCGGGGTGAATGCCCTGAGCTCGACGTTCAAGGCCATCTACGGCCAGACGAACTCGACGGCGGGCGGCGCGTACGCGATTCATGGCGTGGTGAACCCGACGAACCCTGGGACGGCATCCGCGGCGTTACGCGGCGAGAACAACGGCACCGGACCCTTCGGAATCGGAGTCTACGGCACCCAGGACGGCACCGGCTACGGAGTGCAAGGCACAGCCCCCGGGGGTCGTGGCGTGTTCGGATCGAGCACGACCGGCCAGGGCGTCTACGCTTCAAGCGCGAGCGGGGACGCTGTGTTCGCCACGACCGCGACAGGCAGGGCCGTCTACGCTCAGAACGCAAGCACGGCAAACAACGCCTATGCGATCCACGGCGTCATTCTGAGCACGGCTCCGGGCGGCGCTTCGGCCGGTGTGCGTGGGCAGAACAACGGCACGGGAGTCGTCGGCATCGGTGTCTGGGGCTCGCACGCGGGCTCTGGATGGGGCGTGTATGGATCTGCCCCTCTGGCCGGGTACGCCGGCAACTTCTCAGGACGGGTCAACGTCACCGGCACCCTGACCAAGGGCGCGGGCGCGTTCAAGATCGACCATCCGCTCGATCCCGAGAACCAGTACCTCTACCACTCGTTCGTCGAGTCGCCCGACATGAAGAACATCTACGATGGCGTGGTCGTGCTCGACGAGTACGGCGAGGCCACGATTACGATGCCCGAGTGGTTCGAGGCGCTGAACCAGGACTTTCGCTATCAGCTCACCGCGATCGGAGAGCCTGCGCCGAATCTCCACGTGGCACAGAAGCTCGAGGCCTGCCGTTTTCAAATCGCGGGCGGCGTGTCGGGGATGGAGGTGTCCTGGCAGCTCACCGGCATTCGGCACGATGCGGCGGCGAACGCCCATCGCATTCCACTGGAGGTGGCGAAAGCAGACGAGGAACGCGGACTCTATCTCGATCCGGTGGCCTTCGGGCAGCCCGAAGAGAAGGGAATCGGTTACCAGGAGCAACGCCGCCTGAGCGGTGAGGAGCGTACGGTCGCTGCGACGACAGACGTTCCGGCACGTGGACGGAGGTGAAGCCCATGCTCAGGCAGCTCGGAATCTCCATCGTCTGCGTGCGGCACGGCCGGCCAGGCCGCGGTCGTCGACCCGGTACGGGATGACTCGCCTGGACCCGCGTCCGCGCAATCAGGCCGCCTGAGCTTCCGGTTTCTCGGGGCTCTTTCGCAGCTGGGCAGCCAGCTCGTGGTCATCCAAAAGGTTGCGGGCGGCAGAGCGCCCGGCCTCAAATGCCTGGCGGATCTTTTGGGGATCAAACTCGAGTGCATCGGAGAATTCTCGATCCGGTACGACGGCATGAACCCGAACGTATTGGTACTTCGGCGGAGAGTAAGGGAACTCTAGTCCGTCCAATAGCCCATCGGCCACCGCCGCGCCGAGTCGCTCGACCAACCGTGTCCGGAGCTCGACATGGGACCGCACGGCATTGTTGATGGCCAGGGCGTACCTCAGGTCTTCTCGGTAAATCTCGTTGATCAACATGGAAAGTGCCCGTTTGCCAATTTTCAGGCCCGTCTTCCATGGCCCCCTTTCCTCCACCATCGACAGCGGCGACGCAAGGAGAACATACATCTCCAGCTCTTGGTTCGGAGAGATCGCGTGGAGATGCTTGAGGGCATCGAAGGCCTCGTCGAGAGGAGTCACACTGCGGACGCCCCCATCGACGCCGGAGCGGTCGCCTACGGGAACGGGTGGGAACAGGACCGGCATCGACGAGCTGGCGAGTGTGCAGGCATGAATGGCTTCGTGATTTTGGTCGATGCTCTCGTATCCGCCGGTTTCCAGCCAGCTCACTCCGATTCGAAATTCCCTCGAGGAGCCGCGCAAGTCATCGATTCGGCCAAAGCGCTCGATCTTCTCACGTAATGGACTCGGATCGTGGACGCTGTCCTTCATCACGAAAGCCAGGACCTGTCCCAGGAAGCGATGGCGATAGATGTCGCGGTCGGAGTCGATTCCCAGCCAGAGACGCTTGAGCACCTCGATCTGAGAACGGAGGCCTTCTGGTCCCTTCGCTTGCGCAAGAACGAGAGCATTCAGCGCCCCTGCCGACACACCGGCGACAACCTGGAAGTCCAGTTGCCGCTCGTGCACGAGAGTGTCGACCGCACCTACTTGGAACGCGCCCTTCGCGCCTCCACCGCTCATCACCAAGGCTCGAATCGGCATGCCGCTCTCTCCCTCGGGCTCCGCTCGGAACTTGCAAATGACTTTCCGTCGCCACCGGTCCCCCATTGCCTCTCCTTCAGATAGTCAGAGACGAGCAGCGAAACGGGTAGCGGCAAATTGCCCGATGGACTCCGCCCGTCATGCGTCTTGCCCTTTCACGAAGGACCTCGCGCGGCTGGTTCCCGACGCCTGGAGACGTCGGGGTCCGTTCCAGGGTGGACGGACCCCATGCGAGGGACTAGGTCGTGTCCCCCGGTTCCCTCCCGCCCTCCCGCGAGTTCCGCTGGCGGATTGCGCAACGTCCCTCCAACCCTCGAGCCACCTCCGGTATCTGATCCGTTGCCCGGAGGAATCCATGCGCAGCTCCCTAGGAGTCATGACGATCGGTTTGCTCCTTTCCTGCGGAGGCCCGATGCGCTTTCAGATCCGCTCTTCCGTCGCGCTCATGATGGTCCTCGCCCCAGGCATCGCGTTCGGCTCCGAAACCGGGTCCGGCGAACGCCCGCTCGCGGAAGTGCCCTTCACGCTGCACCAGAACGGGATCATCGTGGACGCGACCGTGAACGGACACGACCACGTCAAGCTCCTGCTCGACACGGGTTGGGGACCGCTTGCACTGGTCGCGGCTTCGGCGCAGCGGCTCGGGCTCGCGGTGGATGCGCCCGACGCTGAGGGCCTGGGTCGGACGCATCTCCGCTCTCTTGCCATCGGGGACGCGGTTCAGAAAGAGCCCCTGGTCGAGGTCTTCCCGACCGAGGGCCTGGCCCCGCTCATTGGGCCGCACGACGGAGTGTTGAGCACGGCGTTTTTCCGGGACCTCGTGCTGCAGGTGGACTACCCGGCGAAGGTGGTTCGATTCTGGCGGCGCTCACCCATCGCGCGGACGCCGTCGACGAACCGGCGGCGGGCTTCGGTCCCCATGGTCTTCTCGGCCCAGGCCGGCGGGCTGCCGTTCACCGATTCCGTCTACGTCAATCGCAAGCCGGTCCGCGGACTGTTCGATACCGGGGGATCCGGAGCATTCGTCGCCACGCGCCGCTTCATCGAGCGCGCGCGCCTGCAACCGGTCCCGGACAGTGCGCGAACTTTCATCGGCCTGATGAGCGCCGACACCACCGCGCGGCAGCAGGTCCAGTTCACTCGAGTCGGCCAGGTGTCGTTGGGACCGTTTGCGGTGGACTCGGCGCGCGTGATGCTCGCGCCGCCGCTCCTGAGCGGGGATGACTGGGGCCACGACCTCATCATCGGCTACGGTTTCATGCGGCACTATGTCGTCACGTTCGACTACCCGGGGCGGGTCGTGACACTCGAGCGGCCGTCCGAGAAGACGCCGTAGCCCTGGCGCATATTCGACACCTGCAGTGCTCGCAGACGGCCAAGAGGCGCGAGCGGAACCCGCGGGTTCCCACCAATCCCTTCTCAAGTTCTGAATTCCGCCGGGGACGTCAGGGACATCGAGGCCGGCTCAGCCGCGAGAGAAGGCTCTTGTCTGCCTCCGAGGTGGGAGTAGGCTCTGCGCCGCAGGATCGACTCCGTGCGCCCTCGCTCGAGAGAAGCGCGTGAGGCAGCCGAATGGCGGTGGAGATCGAGAAGGAGCCGAATCGCACCCGGAGGCAGACCATGGCAGAGCAAGGCGGCAGCGGAAACTCGGTTAAGATGGTGGCAATTGTCGCCATCCTGGTTCTGGTCGCCCTGGCGGCCTGGTTCTTCATGGGGCAGAGGTTTCGTCAGGCAGCGACCTCTCCACCGGCGGCCAAAGCACCGGCGAGCGAGGAGAAGGCGGACATCAAAGTGGAGGTCGACTTGCCCGACTCGGTGACGATCAAGCCCTGATCGCGATAAGGATGGCTACATCCTGGCTGAACGTCCGGCGCCAACGGGCCCGTTCACGCTGGCGGGCGCTCTCCACAGGAGAACTCGATGAGATTCCTGCACGGGTGGGTCGTTTCCTTCTCGCTGCTTGCTTGGCTTCTTGCCGTGGTTCCCGCGGTGGCGCAGCCTACCGACTCGACGACCACTCACGCCACCCCTGCCGGCCAGCTTGTGAGCCTCTACAACAAGTGGGAGATCTCGCCCTCGCTCACGTCTGTCATCCTCAATACCGATCTTCGTGTCGACGCTAGCAACGGCGACTTTGGCACCACGATCGACGCCGAGGACGACCTGGGTCTCGCCACCGTCAAACTCCAGCCGCGCATCGATGCCCGACTGCGGTTAGGCCGCAAGCATGAACTGGAAGGCGGTTTCCAGTTCGCCGAGCGGACGGGAGAGACGGTCCTTCAGCGGGACATCGACTTCGCGGACACCACGTTCGTGGCGGGAGCAAGTCTCAACTCCACGCTCAACACGAATCTGCTTTTCCTGAACTACCGCTACGCAATCATCGCCAAGGACCGAACGCAGGCGGGTGTCGGGGTGGGGTTCGGCGCGCTCTTCTTCTCCATGGAACTGGACGCGCTGTCATCGGGCGGCATTTCAGTGAGCTACTCCGCGTCTAAGAGCCTCACGGCTCCTGTGGGTTCGCTGGGCCTCTACGGCCGGTTCCTGATGGGCACCCGATGGTCGGCCGAGACGGACGCCCGGTTCGTCAAGCTCCGGATCGATCGTTTCCACATTCGCTATCTCGAAGCGAACCTGGCCGGCCGCTATTTCCTTTCTCGCAAGGTGGGTTTGGAACTGGGCGGAGGATTGGACGCGGTCGAAGTGGACGTGGATCCGCGCTTGAGCGTGGGCGATGCAGATTACGGTCCGTCGAGCCAAGTCAAGTTTTCGCTGACCAACGTGCGCCTGGGAGTCGTCTACATTCCCTAGCCGAACGCAGAGCTCTGGTTTGCTACTTCGCAGGAGCGTCGAAGTCGAGCACGATCCTCGTGATGTCGGCCGCCAAGTCCCCGCGGTCCGGAAGGTTTTCGAGATTTGTCAGAATCGCGACCGCGAAACCGTGCCGCGGCATGAGCGCGAGCATTCCACTAACGCCCGGGCTCGAGCCTCCGTGAAAGACCCACCTGTCGGAATGCCACTCTTCAAACTCCACTCCCCACCCCATGCCGTAGGGAACCTTTTCCCCACTTGCCAGCACAGCCGGCGTGATCATCCGGACAAACGTCTCGACTCGAACCAGTCGCCCCGTCATAACGGCCGCCGCGAACTTCGCCAGATCGTCGACAGTAGTGATGTAGCCGCCCGCAGGCAGTCGATTGCTCATGTCGACCTGCTGCGCATTCCTCGGCTTCCCGTCGACGAGCACGTACCCGGCAGCCCGATTTGGGATGAGCACTGACGGGTCGTCATCACGGGTCGCTGTCATTCCGGCGGGATCCCAGACGTTCTCCTTCATGCATCGAAGGAAGGGCATGCCCGACGCACCTTCGATGACACAACCCAGCACGTCGTACCCGTACGTGCTGTAGAGGTACTTGGTCCCGGGGACGAACAGCAGGGAGTCGTCTTTGAAGGGCGCGAGCGCGGCGACGACGCTCTCGTAGTGCGTCGTGCTCGACTGCTCTTCGTCGCCCCTCGGGCCGCCGTAGTGGCGGATGCCGCTCAAGTGGGAGAGCAGCTCGCGCGGCGTGACGCGGTTGGGCTTGCGGGGAAAGGCAGGACAATAGAGCTGCACATCTGCCTCGAGGCTCAGTTTGCCTCGTTCGACGAGTTGCATGGCCGCGGTGGCCGTCATCGTCTTGCCGATCGATGCGCTGCGATACGCCGTCGTCGCTCGAACCGGGACCGCATTTTCCAGGTCGGCAACGCCATACCCGTTCGACCAAGCCGGTATACCGTCGACGACTATGGCGATCGACAGCCCGGGAACATGATGCGAGGACATGAACGACTTCAGGAGCGCCTCGATCCGCTCGGCCTTCGCCGGCGCGAGCGTCGTGGCCGTGGCGTGAGCTCCGATCGAAAGACATAGACATTGCGCGACCAGGAGGGCTTGCAGCGCGCGCCTCATCTGGACTCCTCAAACGGCGGAGTTGATCCCGCGGTCATTGCAAGGTCACCTTACTCTCCGAAGTTCTGGATCAGATTGCCAGCGTTGTCGCGAACCACACGATCGTACCTGGGTTGAAGCACGTCACCGAACAACCGGCTTCCCCCAATGAAGACCGGGCCGGCACTCGCCGACCCGGTTCGCACACAGCCACATTTGGCTCGGCTCGTGTCTCAGTGTGCGAACCCGAGCCTCGATTCTACCGAAGTCGTGATCCTCACTGTCGTTACGTCGTCCGTTGCCAGGAGGCGCGGTCGGGCGCCAAGGTTCGCTCGTGTCGCGATCGCAGCGTCTCCCGGGGCCCACCCCAGGATCAGTCGCACTCCGATCGACTGTTCCAAGCGGCCCTCGGTGCGTAGCCAGCCCCGCACTCGACCGACCCGCCGCGATCTGATCCTGAAGGCCCGGCGGTGGCTCGAGGAACTCGACACCGGCCGAATGCCGACGCGGGCGGCCATCGCCCGAAGAGAGGGAATCTCCCGAGCCCGAGTGACCCAGGTCCTCGGGCTCCTTCGTTGAAGCGACTTCCAAGCGGAGCCCCGGAGCATGATCCCCGGGGCTCTGGACTCGATTCTCGGATCTGCCGCTACTGCGTGATGACGATCAGCTTCCTCTCCGAGTGCCAGCCCCCCGCCTCGATGCGGTAGAAGTAGACACCCGCCGGAGCCTTCTGGCCCGCGTTCGTCCGGCCGTCCCAGACGACTTCGTGCGGACCGGCGGCCTGCGGCCCGTCGACGAGATCCTTGAGGAGCCGACCCGCCACGTCGTAGATGCGCATCCGGGCTTCGGTCTCCGTGGCGAGCGTGTAGCTAAACGTAACGCGCCCGGTCGTCGGGTTCGGGCGAGCAGGCCCAAGTGCGAAGGTCCAAGCCCTAGCTGACTTTGCAAGTGTGCCAGGCGCTGGAGGACTCTCCTCCGAGCCGATCGGATGCGATCCCTTCACGGTTACAAAGAAATCTCGCACCTTTCCGACCGGGACTGCCGTCTTCCCGAACTTCATGGCCAGAGAATCACCCGGAGCGAGCGCAGCTCTACTGTCATCCACGCTCCTCACTGCGCCATCGGCAACCCCAACCCGAGTCTGCCGAGCACTCGCCAGCGTGAGGGACAACGGAGAGACGACCTGGGAAACGTCGAGCTTCCCTACAACCCGAATTGCGTACTCCCGTAAGGGGGTCAAGCGGAATCGAGTGCTCCCAAAGGCCGGAATGGCAAACGAGTCAAACTCCCGCCTCGGATGCACGATTGCCGCCGTGGTCCAACTCGAGTCTTGCCCCTGCCTCTCGACAACGATGCCCACGGAATCGAGCGTGGTCGCCGCGGACCATCCCTTCGATTCGACGATAAGCGCAGATCGACCGCGACCAGCTCCGAGGTCGACATACAGGCAATCTCCGCCGCGCGAAACGTAAGGCACGCTGCTATCCAAGCTGGCTCCGGCCGCGTCGCTGACTGTGCTGACCGCGCCCACCGTACCCACGTACACGCTCTCGGCACCGGCGAGGGCAACCTCTTCGGGGGTATGGTCTACCACCCCAAGCGCGACGTGATCCACGCCGACCGACCTTTGACTCGTTGTCCGCAGAAACAGGCCGTACTCCGGGTCGGACGATCCAATTGCAAGCCTCATGACATCGCGCACGTCACTGCTGCCCGCGTTCCAGAGAAGGCTGTTCTCGGCGGAGCCAACAACTGCCGCAGTGCGCGCTTCTCCCGTGCCGACATCCCGCGGCGCGCCCTCCTCGCCACCGCCCCCACCTCCGGCGAAACCCTCCCCATCGCAGAAGGGGAATTGATTCCCCGAGCACATTGTCGTAACAACCGCCACATTGCTCACCTGCGACCAGGCCCCATTGTCTTTCGTCTTGATACCAAAGGAGTGTAATGTGCATTGTGACAGCCCCGTCAGCTCCATGCAATGAAGAGTCCCCTGCGCTCCTGGCAATGGGGGCGGAGGGGACGTGATTATGGTGGCCGTGTTCCAATTGGCGTCGGCCAGACCGCGTCCAAGGGACGAGCCTGCCACTTCGCGACCTCGTCGACGACCGCGTCGGTCACCGTCGAGATCAGGCTCGGCGAGATCTCCGTGCCGTAGATCTCCGACAGGTGTGCCTGGATGTCGCGCACGCTCATGCCGCGCGCGTACATCGACAGGATCTTGTCGTCGAAGCCGGTGAAGCGCCGCTGGTGCTTCTTCACCAGCTGCGGCTCGAACGTGCCGTGGCGATCGCGTGGCACGTCGATCGGGACTTCGCCCTGGTCGGTCGTGAGCGTCTTCGGGCTCGTCCCATTGCGGGCGTTTCCGCTCATCGTCGGCGCGCCGGGCTCGTGGCCCAGGTGGTCGGTCAGCTCGGCGGCGAGCGCGCGCTCGACCAGGGCGCCGGTCAGGTGCTTGAGAAGCCCCTCGGGGCCCGTCAGGTCATCGGGCTTCTCGTAGCCGGCCAGCAGCTCGTCGAGAAGTTCCTTGCGGATCCTACGCTTCATGGTGTCCCTTCCTTTCGCGGAAGAGACTACCTGCGTCACGCGGTCAGGCGCTTACACGAAATTCGGTACAGGCTCACGTCCGGGACTGTAAAGAATTCTGTGTAAACGGCCATCGGGTAGGGCTTGAGTCAAGAGGTGTGTAAACGAGCTCAGGCGGCGGCCCTCTGATTCGACTTCGTGATCTTCACTCCGTTGTCGAACATCACGCCGCGATAGACCTCGGCGGCCAGGTGCGGCGCGTCGAT
>JBOHUC010000032.1:0-21052 GCA_050733935.1 Candidatus Eiseniibacteriota bacterium
GTCGCCTTCGCCGCGCGCACGCAACGCCTCGCCGCCGCGCGCGCACGACTCGGCGCGCTCTCGCCCCGGGCCGTCCTTGCGCGCGGTTACAGTCTGGTCACGCTCCCCGATGGCACGGTCGTCCGCTCGGCCACACAGTTTGCGGTCGGGGACGATCTCCGAATCGAATTCGCGCGCGGTCGGGCCAGCGCGCGGGTGCTCGAACGCCGGCCCGCGGACGAATCCACGGAGGGCTGATGCCACGCGGGAAGAAACCGGCGGCGGGGGAGCGGGTGCGCGAGGGGGCTGCCCCGGGGGAGCCGTTGCTCGGCCCCGACGGAAAGCCGTACACGTTCGAAAAGGCGCTCGATCGATTGGAGGAAATCGTCGACCGGCTCGAGGACGGCTCGCTCGCGCTCGAGGAATCGCTCGCACGCTTCGAGGAGGGCGTGAAGCTCACGCGCTTTCTCGAAGGTGAGCTCACGCGCGCGCAGAAGCGCGTCGAAGAGCTGGTCGAGGACGCGGGCGGCGGCGTCACGACGCGCCGGTGGACCGCCGACACGGGCGAACTCGCGGACGAAGTCGCCGACGAAGAGCTCGACGACGGGCTCGAGGACGAAGAGGACGAAGAGGACGACGCGCGCTGACATGGCCGCCCGCCGCGAAACGCTCCCGACGTTCTTCGAGCGCGACCGCCGCGCGTTCGACGCCTGGCTCGCGCAACGCCTCCGGCGCCTTCCGGGCGTGCCCGATCGCCTCGCCGAAGCGCTTCGCTACGCGGTGCTCGCCCCCGGGAAGCGCCTCCGTCCGCTCCTCGTGCTCCTCGGCTACGACGCGGGCGGCGGTCCGCGCGCCGCCCGTCGGCGCGCGTTCGCGGCGGCCGCGGCCCTCGAATACGTGCACGCGTTCTCCCTGGTCCACGACGATCTGCCGGCCCTCGACGACGACGACCTCAGGCGCGGGCGCCCGACGCTCCACCGGAAGTTCGACGAAGCGACTGCGATTCTTGCGGGCGACGCGCTCCTTTCGCTCGCGTTCGAGCATCTCGCGGGCGCCGCGTTTCCTCCGGCCCGCGTGGCAGAGGCGCTTGCGATCCTGGCCCGCGCGTCGGGCGCTTCGGGAATGGTCGCCGGACAAATGCTCGACCTCGCCGCCGAAGGCCGCTGGGGACGCGCGCGCGCGGCCGCCGCGCGCAGGCTTTCAAACGTGCGCGCGATCCACCGGAACAAGACGGGCGAGCTCCTCGCGGCCGCGCTCGAGATCGGAGGCACGCTCGCGGGTGCGACCGCGCATCGTCGCGCCGCGCTGCGCGCGGTCGGGATCGACTTGGGGCTCGCGTTCCAAATCGAAGACGATCTCCTGAATGAGCGCGGGGACACGCGCGCGCTCGGGAAGCGTTCCGGAACGGATCGCGTCCGCGGCAAGGCCACCTGGCCCGCGGCGGTGGGCACCCGCGCGGCCGAACGCGCCGTGGCGCGGCTTCACGCGCGCGCGGTGGGGCGGGCCGCCAAGGTTTTCCCCCGATTTGCGGGGCGCTTTGCTACGCTTGCGGCGTTTCTGGCGGCCCGTCGTGCCTAGGCTCTGTCTGAAAACCCCTCGTGGTCGCGTTGGCGGCGCCGGCAGGCCAGCCGCAAGGCGCGACGACGAAGTCGGATCCGATGCGATCCGTCGAGGAGGAGCAACAGAGCGGATGGCCTGCCGCCGCCGCCAACCCGAAGGGCCGGGGCCCTCGGACAGAGACCGGGAGGGATCGGAATGGTGCGGGTCGGCATCAACGGATTCGGTCGGATCGGTCGTCTCGTCGTGCGCGCCGCGAAGAAGCGCGGCGCCGAGGTCAACTTCGTGGCGGTGAACGACGTCACGGATGCGCCGACGCTCGCGCACCTGTTGCGCTACGACTCGGTGCACGGCGTGTGGCCGGACCCTGTGACCGTCGAGGGCGACTCGCTGTGCGTGGGCGGCGATGCCATGAAGGTTCTCAAGGTCGCCGAGCCGTCGAAGCTCCCGTGGAAGGATCTCGGAGTGGACGTCGTCCTCGAGGCGACCGGGCGGTTCACGGACAAGCCCGAGGCCCGGGCCCACCTCGACGCCGGCGCACGCGTGGTCGCGGTCTCGGCGCCCTCCAAGGGGGCGGACTCCACGCTCGTGATCGGCGTCAACGACGCGGCCTACAAGAAGGGCGAGCACCGCGTGGTCTCGGTGGCGTCGTGCACGACCAACTGCCTCGCGCCCGTCGCGAAAGTGCTCCACGAGGCCTTCGGGATCGAGCGCGGTCTCATGACCACGACTCACGCCTACACGAACGACCAGCGGATCCTCGACCTGCCGCACAAGGACCTGAGGCGCGCGCGCGCGGCGGCCATGAACATGATCCCGACCTCGACCGGGGCCGCGAAGGCGATCGGCCTCGTGATCCCGGAGTTGAACGGCAAGCTCGACGGTGTGGCCATGCGCGTGCCTGTCCCGGACGGATCGGTCGTGGATCTCACGGTCGTCGTCCGGAAGCCGACCGACAAGGCGGCCGTGAACGCGGCCCTCAAGGCGGCGGCCGACGGCCCGCTCAAGGGCATCCTCGAATACTCCGAGGCGCCGCTCGTGTCGAGCGACATCATCGGCAATCCGCATTCTTCGATCGTGGACGCCCCGCTCACGACCGTGCTCGACGGCACGTTCGTCAAGGTCTTCTCGTGGTACGACAACGAGTGGGGGTTCTCGAACCGCGTGGTGGACCTGCTCACGAAGCTCTGAGTCCGCCCAGGCGACCCGAACCCGGAGCCGTCCGATGGCCCAAGGCCTTTCCTTCCTCACGCTGCGCGATCTCGACGTGGACGGCAAGCGCGTGCTCGTGCGCGTGGACCACAACGTGCCGCTCGACGAAGAAGGCCTCGTGTCCGACGACACGCGGATCGTGGCGACGTTGCCGACGCTCCGCTACCTGCTCGAGAAGGGCGCTTCCATCATTCTCATGTCGCACCTCGGCCGGCCGAAGGGCGGACCCGACCCGAAGGCGTCGCTCGCACCGGTCGCGAAGCGACTCGAGCGCCTGCTCCGTCAGCCGGTCCCGCTCGCTCCCGATTGCGTGGGACCTGCGGTCGAGGCCCAGGCCCTGGCCCTCAAGCCGGGGCAGGTGATCCTGCTCGAGAATCTCCGCTTCCACGCCGGCGAGGAGTCGAACGATCCCGGGTTCGCCGAGGCCCTAGCCCGGCTCGGCCAGGTCTACGTGAACGACGCGTTCGGCACCGCCCATCGCGCGCACGCCTCGACCGTCGGCGTGCCGGACCGCTTGAAGCCCGCGGCCGCCGGATTCCTGATGCAGAAGGAGCTCGAGTATCTGGGGAAGGCGCTGTCCGAGCCGGCGCGGCCGTTCGCCGCGATCGTCGGAGGGGCCAAGATCTCGAGCAAGCTTCCCGTGCTCGAGAACCTGCTTGCCCAGTGCGACCGTGTCCTGGTCGGCGGAGCCATGATGTTCACGTTCCTGCGCGCGCAGGGGCTCCGCACGGGCCAGTCGCTCGTCGAAGAGGAGTACGTCGACACGGCCCGCGCGCTCCTCGCGAAGGCGAAGGATGAGGAGACGGACATCGTGCTGCCGGTCGATGCGCGCTGGTCTTTGAGCCTCGAGGGGGATCAGCCCGTGAGCGTCCATCCGGTGACCGCGCTCCCCGAGAAGGGCTACGGCGTGGACATCGGCCCCGAAACCGAATCGCTGTTCACCGGGGTCTTAGGCGACTGCCGCACGGTCGTGTGGAACGGCCCGATGGGGATCTTCGAGAAAGCCGAGTTCGCGCACGGCACGCTCGCGATCGCGCGCACGCTCGCCGCCCTCACGCGCGAGCGCGATGCGATCACGGTGGTCGGGGGAGGGGACTCGGCCGCCGCGCTCGAGCGCACCGGGCTCGCCGATCGCGTAAGCCACGTCTCAACCGGGGGCGGAGCCGCTCTCGAGTTCCTCGAAGGCCGCGGGCTTCCCGGCGTGGCGGCGCTCTCCCCCCGTGCCGCGGCGGTCGAGCCCCGTCCGTGAGGCGCTCTGCTCCGCGACTCGTCGCCGCGAACTGGAAGATGTACCGGACGAACGACGAGGCCGGGCGTCTCATCCACTCTCTCCTCGAAGCGCTCCTGCCGGCCCCCGGCGCGGACGTGGTGTTGTTCCCGCCGTTCACCGCGCTCTCGGAAGCGGCTCTCCGGCTCGCCGGCACGCCGATCGGGCTCGGCGGCCAGGACCTCTACTGGGAGCGCGAAGGCGCGTTCACGGGCGAGATCTCGGGGGCCATGCTGCGCTCGGCCGGAGCGCGCTACGTGCTCGTCGGCCATTCGGAACGGCGCCAGTTCTTCGGCGAGACGAATGCGTCGGTCGCGAAGAAGACCCGCGCTGCGATCGACGCGGGGCTCGTGCCCGTCGTGTGCGTCGGCGAGTCCCTCGCCGAGCGCGAAGCCGGACGCACCGAGGAGGTCGTGGACCGGCAATTCGACGAGGGGCTTGCGTCGGTGGCGGCCTCCGAGATCGCGGGACTCGTGCTCGCGTACGAGCCGGTGTGGGCGATCGGCACCGGCCGGAACGCGACTCCCGCGCAGGCGGCCGAGGTGCACGAGCGGCTGCGCGCCCGCGCGCACGCGCGCTTTGGCGCTCCGGCCGAAGCGCTCCGCATCCTCTACGGCGGGTCTGTGAGGCCCGAGAACGCGGCGGCCCTCTTCGCCGAGCCCGAGCTCGACGGGGCGCTCGTCGGAGGGGCTTGCCTGACCCCCGAGACGTTCGTTCCGATCGTCCGAGCGGCCGCCCCGGCCCGAGCCGCGACTTGACGCCCGGACCCCGGTCCGGGTATGGTGGGCCCGTCGGCGGGGCTGAATAACTCCCGCTCCCGGAATCGTTTACCCCGAGGAACCCATGTACGGTCTGATCCTGTCGGTGCACGTCCTGATCTGCTTTGCCATGGTGCTCGTGATCCTTCTTCAGTCGGGGAAGGGCGGGGGGCTCGCCGGGGCGTTCGGCGGCGGCGGGACCACGATCTTCGGCGGGCGGGGCGCGACCACGGTCCTGACCCGCGCGACCATGATCCTGGGGACGCTCTTCTTCGTGACCTCGCTCTCGCTCGCGCTCCTCTCCATGCAGGGCTCGCGCGGAACGGGACCGAGCCTCCTTCAGCAGGAGGCGCAGCGCGCGTCGGGTCAGCAGTCGAACACGCCTCCGGCGGGATCACAGGCGCCGGCGACGTTGCCGCAGTCCGCACCGGGCGCTCCGGCTCCCGGCGCACCCGCGGGAACGGGAACGCCCGCCTCGCCGCAGACGCCCGCGGGAGGAGGCAGCGCGAATCCCACGCCGCCACCGCCGGGCGGACGCTAGTAGGAGCCCTCACGCAGTTTCTCGAAGTGCAGTTCGTGATCGGTCGCGACCCTCGAAGCCCTGCGACCGCGTCGCGATGATCGTGCCCGGGTGGTGGAACTGGTAGACACGTACGTTTGAGGGGCGTATGGGTAACCCCGTGCGAGTTCAAATCTCGCCCCGGGCACCACAACCACGACGGCCCCGCACGCGGTTTCCTGGTTTCCCCGGGAACCGTGGTCGCGGGGTCGATTCGTTCGGGAGCGCGGAATGAGTCCCTCGAGCCGGCCGGGCAAGCGGACGCTCTGGGCCGCGGGTGGTTTCGCGCCCGCGCACTGGGTGGGCGGGCTGCCGAACGGCGCCGGCCGCATCAAGCCCGATCACTTCGGCGAGATCTTCCGCACCGCCTGGCAGAACCGCGATCAGCTCCCGTACGCCTGGCGCATCCTGACGCGCGGCGTGTGTGACGGGTGCGCGCTCGGGACGTCGGGGCTCGCCGACTACACGATGCCGGGCGTCCACCTGTGCACGGTGCGCCTCAATCTCCTCCGCATGAACACGATGAAGGCGATGGACCCCGGGCGCCTCGCCGACGTCCGGCCGCTCGCGGCCTCTTCGGGCCGCGCGCTGCGCGAGCTCGGCCGCCTCGCGCATCCCATGGTCCGCAGGCGCGGCGAGCCCGGGTTCTTTCCGATCTCCTGGGACGAGGCGCTCGAGCGGATCGCGGACCGCCTCGGGCCCATCCTCGCGCGCGATCCGAACCGCTTCGCCTGCTACGTCACCTCGCGCGGCGTCACGAACGAGACGTACTACGCCGTCCAGAAGGCCGTGCGCGCGCTCGGCACGAACAACGTCGACAATTCCGCACGCCTCTGCCATGCGCCGTCCACGTCCGTCCTCAAGTCGATGCTGGGCGCGACGGGTTCGACGTGCTCGTACGTAGACTGGATCGGGACCGACCTCCTCGTGTTCTTAGGGAGTGACGTCGCGAACAACCAACCGGTCGCGACCAAGTACATCTATTACGCGAAGCACCACGGAACGAAGGTGGCGCTCGTCAATCCGTACCGCGAGCCCGGCATGGAGGGCTACTGGATCCCCTCCGTGCTCGAGAGCGCGGTCTTCGGCACGAAGCTCACGGACGAGCATTTTTCGGTCCACTCGGGCGGCGACGCGGCGTTCCTGAACGGCGTGCTCAAGGCGCTCCTCGCCCGCGGAGGGATCGACCGGACCTGGATCGACGCGCACACGACCGGCTTCGACGCGCTCGAAGCCGAGCTCGCGCGCCAGTCGTTCGACGATCTCGAAGCGATCTCGGGCGCGACGCGCTCGGACATGGAGCGCTTCGCGACACTCTACGCGGGAGCCCGGTCGGCCGTGTTCGTCTGGAGCATGGGGCTCACCCAGCACGAAACCGGGCCCGACAACGTGCGCGCGCTCGTGAACCTGGCGCTCGCGCGCGGCATGGTCGGCCGCGAGCACACGGGGCTCATGCCGATTCGCGGCCACTCCGGCGTTCAGGGTGGCTCCGAGGTGGGCTGCATCCCGAACGGGCTTCCGGGAGGCCGCGGTCTCGATTCCGACGCGCGGCGCGAGATGCACGCGCTCTGGGGATTCGAGCCGCCGGAAGAGCGGGGACTCGACGCGCGCGCGATGATCGACGCCGCGTTCGATCATCGCCTCGATGCGCTGTTTGCGATCGGCGGGAACTTCCTCGACACGCTGCCCGACCCGCTCCGTGTGGCGGCCGCGCTCGGGCGCCTGCCGCTTCGGATCCACCAGGACCTCGTGGTGACGAGCCAGATGCTCGTCGAGCCCGGCGAGGAGGTCTTCCTCCTGCCCGCGCGCACGCGCTACGAGCAGACGGGCGGCGGCACCGAGACCTCGACCGAGCGCCGCATCCTCATGAGCCCCGAGATCCCGGGACATCGCTTCGGGGAGGCGCGGAACGAGTGGGAGCCCCTGGCCGAGCTCGCAAGGCGCCTCCGCCCGGAGCGCGCCAAGGGTCTCGCGTACGGGGACGCGCAGGCGATCCGGAACGAGATCGCGCGCGCGGTTCCGTTTTACGCGGGGATCGAGCGCTTGCGCGAGACCGGGGACCAGGTGCAGTACGGCGGCCGGCTTCTGTGCGCGGACGGCCGGTTCGAGACCGAGGACCAGCGGGCGCGCTTCGCGGTCGTGCGGCCGCGCTCGGTCGCGCGCGCGCCCGGGCAGCTCCTCCTCACGACCCGGCGCGGCAAGCAGTTCAATTCGATCGTGCACGCCGAGCGGGATCCGTTGACCGGAGCCGCACGCCACGACATCCTGCTCGCCCGGGCGGATGCCGAGCGGGCCGGCCTCGCCGACGGGGATGCGCTCGTGCTTCGCTCGCCGCACGGCGCGTTTCGCGGACGCGCGCGCATCGTTCCGATCAAGGAGGGGAACGCACAGGGTTTCTGGCCCGAGGTGAACACGCTCCTCGCGCACGACCGCTTCGATCCCGTGTCGGGCGTGCCCGATTACGGCACGATCGTGACGGTCGAACGCGCCGACGAACGTGCCGACGAACCCGATGGGAACGCCACGGAGGGACGATGAGCCACTGCATCTTCTGCCGCATCGCCGCGGGTGAGATCCCGGCGCGCCGCGTGCTCGAGGACGACGACGTGGTCGCGTTCCACGACGCGAACCCGCAGGCCCCGGTGCACGTCCTGGTGGTGCCGCGCCGCCACGTCGCGTCGATCAGCGAGCTCTCGCCCGACGATCAGGAGCTCTCGGGCCGTCTTCTCGACGCGGCGATTCGGGTTGCACAGACGCTCGACCTCGCGGGGCCCGGCAAGGGTTACCGGCTCGTGATCAACACCGGTCCCGACGGCGGACAGTCGGTCTTCCACGTGCACGTGCACGTGCTCGGAGGGCGGGCGCTCGCCTGGCCGCCGGGCTGACCGCATCCCGCAACTTGCCGTGCGGCGACTTCGCGCTGCGCCTGAGAGAACCTCTCTAAAAGACTTTAAAACAAAAGGTTGAGGATCGGGTTTGGAGCCCCTTCCGGGATGCCGATCATATTGGGGTCATGTCGGACGCCCCACGCCCCCTTGCCCCTGGCCCCTCCCCCGAAGCGCTTGCGCGCGAGGAGGAGGTCCTCGCCCGGCTGCGCGACCGCCTGAAGAGCGCGCGCGACCGCCGTGGCGCGTGTCCGAGCTGGGAGGAACTCAAAGCGGATCTCCTGCCGGGCGGAAAGAGTCGCGAGGGTCGTGACGCACGGCTCGCGCACCGCGCCGAGTGTCCGTACTGCGACGCCCACGTTCGCGAGTGGGAGAAGAGCCTCGATCACACCTCCGATGCGCTCGCCGCGGTCGAGAAGGGGATTGCGCGCGGAATCTTCCAGGGAGCGAAGAAGCTCGCGGGACGGGTCGGAGGAAAGAAGTCACGCGAGGAGTCCGGCGAGACGTCACCTTCGGAGCCGCAGTGGGCCGCGCCGCACGCTCCCGTTCCGACGTACGAACCGACGCCGCTGTTCGAGCCGCGGGAGAGACCCTTCGAGGCGCCGACACTGGCGCCATCGTTCGACGCGCCCGCTCAGCGGATCGAAGCGCCCGCGCCGCACTTCGAGCCGCCGGCGCCCGCACGCGTCGAGCCCCCGCGCGCCGAGCCCGCACGCGTCGAGCCTCCGCGCATGCCGCCGCCCGCTCCGATCGCGCCACCCGCGACGGAAGTGAGCCCGACTTCGACTCCGACTCCGGCGCCACCGGCACCGGTCGCGCCGCCGCAGGATCGGGAGGTTCGCCGCTACGAGCCTCCTCCGCCCCGGCCCGCTCCGCCGCAGCGACCGGAGCCCGAGACGCTCACGCGGATGCTCGTGGTTCAGGTTCCGCCGAGCGTCAATCCGCCGCCGAGCGTCTACCTGTGCGCGGACGTGCTCGAGGCGGCCGTCGTCATGATCACCGAGCTCGAGGAACTCGAAGGGGATCCGGATCTCAAGGACGTGTGTGGGCTCGTGATGGTGAGCCATCTCGATCCGGGCGAGTGGCCGAAGCTTCTGCGTCGCGCCCGCTCGATCGTGCCGCGCCGGCCGGTCGTGATCATGAGCCTCTTTGGTCAGGAGCTGAGCGCCGGGGCGCGCCGGGCGCTCGGATCGAGCCTGCTTGCGGCGTCCGATCCCCCGGAGCGGCTCCTGCTGGCACTCGACCCCGACCTTCGCTGATCGCGCCCCGTCCGGTCAGCGGGCTCCCAGCACCGGCACCCGCAGTCGTTCCGGAACGCTCCGTCCGGGATCCGTCACGCGCGCAAAGTAGATCCCCGCGGGAACCGCGCGTCCCGATCCGTCCCGTCCGTCCCACACGAGCACGCGCTCGCCGGGCCCGGCCCGGCCGCTCCAGAGCGCGCGCCCGCGCACGTCGTGCACGCGCACCTCGAATCCCTGGAGAGCGGTCTCGCGCACGAAGCGGATCCGCCCGTCGCGCGGAAGCAGGACGCGCGTGACGATCGGATCGGGCTCGGGCGGGAAGGGATCGACGGGCGGCTCCGCCACGATGATGTGCGCGAGCCCGGATGCGTTCCCCGCACCCGAGACCCGCGCGCGCAGCAGATAGCCGAGGCCGTCCGCCGGCCGCTCGGGCACCCACGAGAACGACGCGGAGTCGCCCTCGATCGTGATCGAATCCGGAAGTCCGAGCGCGGCCGGATCGACAGGCTGCGTCCAGTCGTACTTCGACTGCTCGAACGACAGCGAAACCACACGGCCGTCTCCGTTCACCGTCCTCACGAACAGGCGCACCGTATCTCCGGGCGAGGCGTGCGCGGGCTCGAATCCCACATCGGTGACCTGAAAGGGATCGGGCGCCCAGAGCACGAAGGAGTCAGGGGCCGCCCACCTGACGTCCCAGAATCCGACCCAGTCGTTCAGGATCTGGCCGAAGTACTCGCGGTCGCCGTCCTCGAGCGACTCCGATCCCCACCAGCCGAGAAGCGACGTCCCGATCATGTTCCGGAGACGCTTTCCGTCCGACCACCCGGTTGCGGGCTGCGTCGACCGGCCGTAACTCAGGGCCTGGCTCGAGTTCGTCGTCCAGAAGAGCAGGAGCAGGCTGTCGTTCGCGGTCATGATGTGGGGCGACTCGGCCACGTCCGAGAAGGAGAACGTGGACAGCGTGATCGGAACGTAGCCGCGATCGCTCCAGTTCTCGAGATCCGTCGAGCCCGCGATGCCGATCACCATGCTCGTGGGACGGAACGAGGGGCGCGTCGCGACGAACAGGAGCCACTCGCCCGCGCCCTCGTCCCACCACAGGTACGGATCGCGGCAGTCGCGTCCCAGGTTCACTGTCGAGTCGTAGTGCGCCCACGGGAAGAGGCCGTTGTGGAACAGCGGGGATCCGCGCCGTGTCCACTCCCAGAGATCGCTCGAAGTCGCGCTCGTGATGGTCTGCGCTCCGCGGTAGCCGTTCGGGGGATCGTGGCGCATGCCCACGTAGAACATGTGGTACACGTCGCCGACCTTGTGGACCGACGGCGCCCACACCTGATTGCCCTCGAACGTGCCGGGAACGATCGAGAGGATCGTGTCCTGCTCGGTCCACGAGTAGAGGTCGCGCGAGATCGCGTGACCGAACGACTTCTGGGTCGGTGCGCCGGGGATGAGGTTTTCGCGGATGTAGAAGATGTGGAACCACCCGTCCTTGCGAACGAGCGAGAACTCCTTCGGGCGGTAGCCGTCCGGAGCGAAGTAGCGTGCCGGCGACACCGGCCCTTCCTGGGCCAGACCCGGCGGCGGTGCGCACAGTGCGAGGAGCCCGAGGAGGAGCATCGAGCTGCGAACGCGCGGTGTCATGACCCCTCCGTGGAGATTCGACTGCCAGAGATGATGGACCTGACGCGCGCGGGGGTCAACCGTCGGGCGGCGGGGGCTGTGCTAGGCTCCGAACGCGGCCCCGGCGTTTCCGGGCAACGACGTGCTTCCGGCTTCCCCGCGATGAAAGGTGAAACGAGGAGACCCTCATGCCGAACGATTTTCTGACCGACATCCAGACGATCCGGCGGCGCGCCCGCAAGCACATGGAGATGGGACCGGTCACGCCCGGCTACCGCGGGGATCTGAAGACGATCCTGAGGCTCCTCAACGAGGCGCTCGCGACCGAGATCGTGTGCGTCCTGCGCTACAAGCGCCACTACTACATGGCGAGCGGCATCCACGCCCAGCCCGTGGCCGCGGAATTCCTGCAGCACGCGAACGAGGAGCAGGCGCACGCGGACGAGATCTCCGCCCGGATCGTCCAGCTCGGCGGCGAGCCCAATCTCTCGCCCGACGGTCTTTCGGCGCGCGCCCACTCGGAGTACGTCGAAGGCCGGGGTCTCATCGACATGATCCGCGAGGACCTGGTTGCCGAGCGGGTCGCCATCGACTCCTACAGCGAGATGATCCGCTTCGTCGGCGACACCGATCCGACCACGCGCCGCATGCTCGAGGGAATTCTCGCGATGGAGGAGGAGCACGCCGAGGATCTCGCGACCATGCTCGAGGAGATCGGACGGGAGGCGCGGCCGATCGCGGGTGCCGTCGAGCGGCGCGGACGAAAGAGCGGGAAGAAGAAGGCCCGCCGCTAGGCGCGGTTCGCCTGGAAGCTTCTCCCTGGGAAACTTCTAGAGGAGCGGCTTGAGCACGGCGCGGAGCCGGGATTCGTCCTGGTAGCCGACGAGCCGCGCGGCGATGCGGCCTTCGCGGTCGATCACGATCGCCGTCGGAATCGCACGCAGCTCGCCGAACGCCTCGACCACCTTCTCGTCGGCCAGGGCCGTCGTCCACGGAATCGCGTTGCGCTTGACGAATCCGCGGACGACCTCCGCTCCCTGGTGATCGACCGAAAGACCGAGGATCACGAGACCCTTCGGTCCGAGCTCTGCGTGGAGCTTCTTGAAGTGGGGGACTTCCATGCGGCACGGCCCGCACCAGGTCGCCCAGTAGTCGATCAGCACGACCTTCCCCTTGAGCGAAGAGAGCCGCACCGTCTCGCCTGAAAGATCGCGGACGACGATCTCGGGAGCCTTCGGGCGCGCCGTCGCGGGCGCCGGCGCCGGCGGAGCCTGCCCCGCGTGCGCGACCGACGGGTCGACGAGCGGGAGAAGCGCGGGAATTAGGAGCGCGGGAGCCAGGAGCGCCGGAACCAGCAGGGCGAGGAGCGTGGCCACGGTCGGGGCGGCGCCGCGCAACGGTCCAGGAGACACGCGCGAGCCGTCGCCCCGCGAAGGGTCGGGGGAGATCGAAGCCATCAGTTCCTCGGGTCCTGCGAATGCGGCCCTGCGCAGGGGCCGGAGCGGGCGGGTTCGAGCGCACGAAGAGGGTCGCATGATCGCACGCTTTGGACAACGTGAAGCGCGCGCGCTCGCGTCAACTCGCGGTGAATGGACGCAGGTTTGTGGCGTCCGGGTGACCGCGAAATCGGAGATGGCGAACTCCTTGGGGGATTCCGGGTTGTAGCCCCTCGGAACGCTGTGCTACGGTTCGACGGAGCCCGCCGCCAGTTCTCATTTCGGGCGCGGAGAGGTCGGGGTCCCACTCCGCGCGCAGCTCATGGAGGGTCTGCATGCTCCCAGGTCTCTGGGCCCCCCTGCAAGCCGGCGTGCGGGCAAGCGTGCCTTCGCTGGTCATGCAGTCGGGTTTGTTCAACAAGCTCCTCCTCCTGCTTCTGCTCGTCCTCTCCGTCGCCACGTGGGCGGTGATGGTCGAGCGCTTCAAGAAGCTCCGCCGTGTTTCGGCGGCCGATCGTCAATTCCGAAACGCGTTCCGCACCACGACCGGTCTCGCCGAAGTCCGCCTGCTCGCCACCCAGAATCCGCTCTCGCTCCAGGCCCGCCTCGCCGAGGAAGGGCTCTCGCATTTGTGGCCGCGGGGTGAGTCCGCCGATCTGTCGCCGGAGTCGATCGAGCTCGCCGCGCGCGCCATGGAGCGCGCCCGCACCGCACAGCTCGATGAGCTCGAGCGCCACGTCGGATTCCTCGCCACCGTGGGATCCGTGAGCCCGTTCATCGGCCTCATGGGCACCGTGTGGGGCGTCATGAGCGCGTTCCTCAACATCGGCGTGCAGGGCTCGGCGAGCCTCATCGTCGTGGCGCCGGGCATCGCCGAGGCGCTCATCGCGACGGTTGCGGGACTCGCGGCCGCGATCCCCGCCGTCGTCGGCTACAACCAGATCACGGTCAAGCTCCGCTCGCTCGGCAACGACGCAGCGAGCTTTCTCTCCGAGTTCGCGGACCTGGCACTCGCCGAAGGACGCGCCCATCGCCGCCGCGGCGGAGAGGGGGGCCGCGCGCCTGCGAGCCTCCTCGAGGGTGCCGGACGATGATGACCGCGGGCGCCCCCGAGCCCCGGCGCCAACCGATGGCCGAGATCAACGTGACGCCGCTCGTCGACGTCGTGCTCGTGCTCCTCATCATCTTCATGGTGACGGCCCCGTTCCTTCAGGGCGGTCTCGACATCGACCTGCCCAAGGTCTCGGCGCAGGGTCTCGACATGCGCGAGGGCCTCACTCTCACGATCGATCCCTCGGGGGACGTGTCGATCGACCGCCAGACGGTCCGGCTCTCGGATCTCGGGAAGGTGCTCGAGCAGCGAGGAGCGGCCTCGCGTCCCGTGTTCCTGAGGGCCGACGCGCGCGTTCCGTACGGGGTCGTGGCGCAGGTCATCGGGAAGGCGCGCGCGGCCGGGGTCACGAACCTCGGGCTCGTGACCGAGCCCGAGAGCGAGGGCCGGCGTCGCTGAGTCGGCACGCACGATGAGCTCCCGGGCGCTTCTCGGTTCGGCGCTGATCCACGCGGCGGTTCTGTGGACGTTCTTCTTCTTCGTGCCGCCGGGACGCGTGCGCCCGATCCCGAACGCCATCCAGGTCGCGCTCGTGAACCTGCCGACGAGCGCGATCGTGCCGTCGCGTGGGGAGCCGGTGGATGTGCCTGCGCCCAAGGAGCCCGCGCGGGACGAGCCGAAGGCGCAGAACGAGCCGGCGCCCGAGAAGAACTCCGTGCGACCGCCGGACGCGAAGAAGCCCGTGCCGAAAAGGCCGTCGCCCGGGATTCCCGGCGGCGTGCGCACCGAGACGGCCCCGCTCGGCGTGGCGGGGCTCTCGGGCGACGTCGCGGTCGATGCGGCGGATTTCGAGTTCACTTACTACCTGATCGCGATCCGGAACCGGATCAGCCAGAACTGGGGTGCGCCGACCGGCATCGTGACGCAGGGGAACCGCGTCCGCTGCGTCGTGTATTTCAAGATCGACCGTCTCGGCCGCGTGAGCGACGTCAAGCTCGAGGAGTCGTCCGGCGTGGCGTTCTTCGATCAGTCGGCGCAGCGCGCAGTGTCGGTCTCGAGTCCGCTGCCGCCTCTGCCCGCGGGTTACGGGGAGGGACACCTGGGCGTTCACTTTGGATTCCAGTATGCGGATCGCTGAGCATCTCGCGGCCATCGCCGGCCTCACCGTGCTCGCCCTCGTCACCGACCCGGGCGGCGGTCCGACACGCGCCCTGGCGCAGGACGAAGTGCGGATCGACATCGAGGCCGACGCGGCGCGGAAAATCGGGCTTCTCCTCGAAGGTTTCGTCGCCGCCGGCGATCGCGCCGCCGCGCGTCAGGCGGCGGTCCAGGCCGATCCGATCCTCGCCAACGATCTCGAGCTCTCGACCCTGTTCGCGGTCTCGAAGGCGTGGGAGCCCGCCGGCAAGCTCGCGTTCGACGCGCAGGCGGTCGTGAGCGGGAAGCTCACGGTCAAGGGCACGAGCGTGACCCTCTCGGGTGAGATCAAGGATTTTCCGGCACGGCGGCTCATCGCTCGCTCCGAGTATCGCGGCACGCTCGCCGAGCTCCGAACGCTCGTCCATCGCTTCGCCGACGACGTCGCGTTCCATTTGACCGGTGAGGCCGGAATCGCGCAGACGAAGATCGCCTACGTGTCGAAAGGGAAGGGCACGGCCGAGCTCTACGTCGTGGACGTGGACGGCTACGGCCCGCGGCCCCTGACCGCGTTCAAGGCCCCGATCACCTCGCCCACTTGGGCGCCCGACGGACGAGAAGTTCTGTTCTCTTCGGTGCGCGGAAGCGGCTGGAACCTGTATGGTGTCCCAATGCGCGGCGGAAGCTCGCGGCAGATCACGCGGGTCGGGACGCTCAACCATGCGCCGGCCTACGCTCCGGACGGGCGTGCGATCGCGTTCTCGTCGAACAAGGACGGCAACACCGAGATCTACGTCGCCGGGACGGACGGCTCGGGCATGCGCCGGCTCACGTCCCACCGCGGGATCGACACCGCACCCGCATGGGCGCCGAACGGACAGCGCATCGCGTTCACATCGGACCGGGCGGGCAGTGCGCAGGTCTACGTCATGGACCGGGACGGCGGAAACCAGCGCCGGCTCATCCACGGGTTCTCGTACTCGGATTCGCCGGACTGGTCGCCGCGCGGCGATCGGATTGCGTTCGTCGTGCGCACGGGCTCGGGCTTCGACATCTACATCGCGGGCGCGGAAGGCGAGAATGCGCGGCCGCTCATCACGGGCGGGAGCAACGAGAACCCGCACTGGTCGCCCGACGGACGGCAAATCGTGTTCAGCTCGAATCGCGGTGGAAGCCGCGGGATCTGGGTTACGGATCTTCGAGGTCAATCACCGAGACGGCTCAACCTGCCCGGAGGAGCCGCCGCGAATCCCGCCTGGTCGAAGCGACCGCAGGGCGGATCGCCGGCACGAACCCCTTCGGGAAGCACTGCCAACACGAACGAGGGGAGATGAATCCCATGAGGATGCTCAAGCGCTATGCGGCATCGCTGCTGCCGGTACTCCTGATCGTGATGCTCGCCGGCTGCTCGAAGAACAAGCCCGAAGTTGCGGCCGAACCGCCTCCGCCTCCTCCTGCGCCCGCCGAGCCCGCTCCCGCTCCGCCGCCCCCGGCTCCCGAGCCCGCACCCGCGGAAGATCCGGTCAAGGTCGCGCAGGACAAGATGGCCGACATCTTCTTCGACTACGACTCCTCGGCGCTCACTTCGAGTGCGCAGTCGACGCTCGATGCGAACGGAGCCGCGCTCAACCAGCACTCGGCCGTGAGTGTCTCGATCGAGGGCCACTGTGACGAGCGGGGCACGGTCGAGTACAACCTGGCGCTCGGCGATCGCCGCGCTCAGGCGGCCAAGGACTACCTGGTGCGCTACGGGGTCACCGCCTCGCGTCTCTCGACCATTTCCTACGGCGAGGAGCGGCCCCTCGCCTCGGGCTCGGGCGAGGACGTGTGGGCCCAGAACCGTCGCGCCCACTTCGTGGTCCGTTGAGCGCCACACCCGCCTCCGCACGGACCCGCTTCCTGGCCGGGGTGGCCGCGCTGCTCGCGGCGGTCGCCCTCACGACTCCCGGCTGCTATTCGGGACGCTTCCAGAGGATCGAGGAGGCGCTCGCGTCGCAATCGCGCCGCGCGGATTCGCTCGAAGCCGAGCACGCGCGTACGAAGGCCGAGCTCGATCAGGCGCGCACGGAGCTCGAGGAGCAGCAGAAGCTCGTGCGCTCGCTCCGGGCCGGGAGCGAAACCAACGTCCAGGAAGTCCTGGGTCGGGTCGAGCAACTCGAAGCGCGGCTCGAGGAGCAGAGCCAGATGCTGAACGACCTCTCGGGACGCGCGCGCACGCGCGGGCTCGTGTTCGACACGACGGCAACGGGCGTGCGCGCGGGCAGCTCGACCACGCCTTCGACCGATCCGTCGACCGGCGCGCCGGGAACCGGCTCGACCGGATCGACCGGCTCGGCCGGCGCGGTGACGGCCGCTCCGGGGACGACGACCGGCGGATCGACGTCGCCCGCGCCTTCGGGCGGCGTCCGCGTCGATCCCACGGCCGCGTACGACCAGGCGGTTCTCGACTTCACCCAGGGGCGGTTTCCGCTCGCGCTCACGGAGTTCCGCGCGTTCGTCGCGCAGTACCCGACGAGCGATCTCGCCGACAACGCGCAGTACGGCGTCGGCGAGTCGTACTACGCGCAGAGCCAGTACGACTCGGCGCTCGTCGAGTACCGGCGCGTGGTCGATGATTTCCCGCAGGGCGACAAGGTCTCGGCCGCGCTCTACAAGCTCGGCATCACGTATCAGAAGACGAACCGCTCGCCCGAGGCGCGCACGGCCTACCGCACGGTGATCGAGAAGTATCCGCGCTCCGGCGAGGCGCGGCTCGCCGAGGAGCGCCTGAAGGAGATGGGGCAGCGCTGAGAGCCGCGCGCGTGAGAGGAAGCGACTGGGTCGCGAACGCCCGCGCCTGGATCGCATGGGTGGGCCACGATCCCCATCGCGAGGCGTTTCTCGATTCCGCCGTGACGACGGCCCTCGGGCGAGTGCGCGGCCGCCGCTGGCTCGACGCGGGTTGCGGCGAAGGGCGGCTTTCCCGCTGGCTCGCCCAACGCGGCGCGACCGTGCTCGGAGTGGACGCGAGCGCCCCGCTGGTCGCGGCCGCCCGCAGACGATCGCCCGCCGCGTTCCGCAAGCGCCTTCGCTACGAAGTCTCCGATCTCGCGGCCCCCGGGCTCGTCCCGCGTGGTGCGCTCGACGGCGTTCTGTGCATGCTCGCTCTCCAGCACGTCGCCCGTCCCGCGCGCGTGCTCAAGGCGTGGGCCCGGGCCTTGAAGCCCGGCGGACGGGTGCTGGTCGTGCTTCCGCATCCGTGCTTCATGGCTCCCGGCACGACCTGGGAGGCGACGCTGCCCGCCGTCCCGCGCGGGCGGCCTCAAATCGGAGCGCTCCGCGTTCCTTCGTATCCCGCGCGCGGCCGGACCGTGTTCCGGTTCGATCCCGCGTTTCCGGCCGCGACCGTCAATCATCACTTCTCGCTCGAGACCCTTTCGCTTGCACTCCGGACGTCGGGATTCCTGACCGCGCGACTGCTCGAGCCGCGGCCTCCGTCCCGGCTCGTCGCGCGCGATCCGGCGTGGGAGCCGTACGGGCGCGTGCCGTTCTTCCTCCTGTGGGAAGCGGTCCGCGCGCCGTTGTGAGGCGCCGAACCCTCTGTTAGACTGCGCCCGACGCGCGGCACGGACCGTTTCCGCCCGCGTCCATCGCCGCTTCCGCCCCTCAACGCGAGATCGTTCATGCCCGATCCGACCGTGCCGGCGCCCGAGCGGGCGCAGGCCGTCTCGCCCGAAGAGCTCGATCGTGCGCTCACGCAGTACGCGCGCCTTCCGACGTTTCCGCTCGCGGTGAGCTGGCTCGGACCGGCGGCCCCCGTTCCCCCGAAGCTCAAACGGCCGAAGAAGGATCTCGGCATTCAGGTCGCGATCTGCCAGACGTTCGCGCTCGCGCGGCGCTACGGGTGGGGGCTCGCCGTTGGACGCGAGGACCTCTCCTGTCCGCTCGCCGCGGTCGCGTTCGGCTACGAGAAGTCGCTCCCGTTCTACGAGCAGGGAAACCTGTGCGTCGAGATGTACACGAAAGACGCGGCGGCCGGCGCGCGCTCCGAGGCCGCGATCCCGAAGTTCGAGCACGGGCACCACGAGCTTCTGTGCATCGCGCCGCTCGCCCGCGCCACGTTCGCGCCCGACGTCGTCCTCGTCTATGCGAACGGAGCCCAGGTCATGCGCCTCCTCGCCGCCGCGCTCTATCGCCGGGGCGGGACGATCACGAGCCATCACGCAGCCCGCGTGGACTGTGCGGAGCTTGTCGTCCGCACGCACCGTACGCAGGAGCCGCAGGTCGTCCTTCCGTGCTACGGGGACCGCATCTTCGGCCAGACCGGCGACGACGAGATGGCGTTCGCCTGGCCCGCTTCGTGGAACGAGGAGCTGCTCGAGGGCCTTGCCGGCACGCACGCAGGCGGCGTGCGCTATCCGGTGCCGTCGTTCCTGCGCTACACGGGCGACTTCCCGGCGACCTACGAGAAGCTCAAGACGATGTGGCAGGAGCCGGAATGAGCCTTCCGCCGCGCGCGGACGTCGTGATCGTCGGGGCGGGCTGCATCGGGGCCTCGATCGCGTATCACCTGGCGGCACGCGGCGTCGCCCCGCTCGTGCTCGAGCGCGAGAAAATGGCGGGCACCGGATCGACCGGCCACTGCGCGGGCGGTGTCCGGCAACAGTTCTCGAGCCCCGTCAACGTGCGCCTCTCGAAGGTCTCGATCGAGGCGTTCGCGCGCATGAAAGAAGAGCTCGAGTACGAGGGCGATCTGTACTGGCCGGTGGGCTACCTGTTCTGTCTCACCGACCCTGCGCGTTTCGAGCAGTTCGAGCGCGATGCCGCGATGCAGAAGGCCCAGGGCGTTCCGGTCGAGGTCTTGACGCCGGCCGACGTGGCCCGGCGCTGGCCGGTCCTTCGCACGGACGACCTCGTCGGTGCCACGTTCTGCCCGACCGACGGGCTCGCCGATCCGCACGCGGTCACGGCGGCGTACTACGCGGCCGCGAAGAAAAGAGGTGCGCGCTTCGAGTTCGAGTGCGAGCTCACGGGAATCAAGGTCACCGACGGGCGCGTGACGGCGGCCGTGACGAGCGCGGGTGAAGTCGCAACACCGGTGATCGTGAACGCCGCGGGACCGCATGCGGCGAGCATCGCGCGCTTCGCGGGAGTGGACCTTCCGGTTCAGCCCGTGCGCCGCCAGATCTTCACGACCCAGCCGCTCGGCTGGCTGCCGCACGATTTCCCGATGGTCGTCGACATGGGAAGCCGCGTGTACATGCACAGAGAGAGCGGGGGACTCCTCCTGGGGCTTGCGGACCGCGACGAGCCGCCGTCGTTCAACACGAACATCGATTTCGAATTCCGGGACCAGGTCTTCCTGCTCGGCCTCGAGCGCCTGCCACGCCTCGAGGAGGCCGAATACCGGGCGGGCTGGGCCGGCCTCTACGAGGTCACTCCCGATCACAACGCGATCCTGGGACCCGCACGCGGGCTCCCGGGATTCCTGCTTGCGAACGGATTCTCCGGACACGGCTTCATGCACGCGCCGGCGGTCGGGCTCCTGATCGCCGACTGGGTCGTGGACGGCCGTCCGAGCCTCGACGTCTCGGAGCTTTCGCTCGAGCGGTTCGCGAAGCGCCCGCTTCCGGCCGAGGCGAACGTGATCTGATGGCCGAACCGTTCCGGCTCAAGGAGGAGCTGTCGCTCGATCCGACCGCGTTCGTGGCGCCGGGAGCGAGCGTGGCAGGTCGCGTGACCCTGCGTGCGCGCTCGTCCGTGTGGTTTTCGGCCGTGATCCGTGCCGACATGGACCGGGCCGAGCTCGGCGAGGAGTCGAACCTGCAGGACGGCTCGGTGGTGCACGTCGACGAGGGTTTCCCGACGATCATCGGGCGGCGCGTCACCGTCGGACATCGCGCGATCGTCCACGGGGCCACGGTCGAGGACGAGAGCCTGGTCGGGATGGGCGCGATTCTCCTGAACGGTGCGCATATCGGCCGCGGCTCCCTGATCGCGGCCGGCTCGCTCGTCCGCGAGGGTCAGAAGATCCCGCCCGCGTCGCTCGTCGTGGGCTCGCCCGCGCGTGTCATCGGGCCGGTGCGTCCGGAGCACACGGAAGCGATCCGCCGCGGCGTCGACCACTACGTCGAGTTTGCGGCCTCGTATCGTGCGCGTGGGTACGCCGCGGCGTTTCCTGCGGGGCCCGCCGGCGTCGTCCAGGCCGCGATCGGGCGCGGCGACGAGATCGAGTGGTCGCACGCGCTCGAGCAGCTCGAGCTCACGCCCGCTCGCATCGCGCAGGATCTCGAGGGGCTCGACTCGTCCGTGATCGTCCTCCGCCCGGACGAGGACAAGTGGTCGGCGCTCGACGTCCTGTGTCACCT
>JBOHUC010000033.1:0-26148 GCA_050733935.1 Candidatus Eiseniibacteriota bacterium
GGACTGGACGAGCGACATGTGGGAGGTCGTCGGCAGCACGCGATGCGCACTGTTGCTCGAGAGTCGTGCGAGTTCCTCCTGGAGCGGCATCCATCCATCCTGGGCACCCCGGGCAGCCGTCACCACGATCAGTGGGCGGGCCCCCAGAGTCTCGAGCGACCGGGCCTGTCTCATGAGCTCCGGGGCCGCAGCCCACTCGTCGCGTGCGCTGCGTGCGTGGCGCGCCGTGGACCAGAATGCGAGCTCCGCATCCCGAGCCCTCGGCGGCAGGCTGTCGAAATCCGAATGGTAGGCCACTCGTCCGACGCCCAATCGGGCGAGCGATGGAAACAGGGCCGAGACCCGACGATAGGTGTCGTAAAAAGCGGGATAGGTCGGCAGTCTCGTGAACATTTCGGGGTGGGTGGAGTCGAGCAGAACCACGCCGGCGACATCCCCCGGGTACTCGGCCGCATAAGTGAGCGCCAACAGGCCACCAAAAGAATGGCCGACCAACACGTACGGTCCCGGGACGTGACCGCGGTTCAGCAGCGAGTGAAGATCGGCCGCCAATTCGCGACCGTCTTGCGGCCCCGCCGCGGACTCGCTCAAGCCTCGACCGGCGCGATCGAACACGCACACTCGCGTGTTGCGCGCGACCTCCGGCTCGATCCATCCCCAGGTCGAGGCGGTCCCACCCGCGCCTGGCAGGAGCACGACCGTCGGACTGCCCGATCCCGAAACTCTCAGGTAGAGGCGGCGACCGCCGACATCGACCATGCGCCCGTTCATCGTGATCGCGTCCCGATCCCGTGATTCGAGGATGGACTCCCAAAGCCCCGCAAGGGCGGCCAATGCGAGAGCACCGAACAGAGGGAAGAGGAGCCAGGTCCGCGCGCGGCTCCGCAGGTGCGCTCGAGCCTTAACGGTCATCCAGAGGACGAGGCCCAGCAATGCGAAGGGCCACATCCACGAGACCGATTCGTTCGACACCGCGTCAGACCAGACGAGAAGCCCGCCCCCGACGACCGCGAGCACTCCGGCGGGGATCAAAGCCCACCTTTGGGGTTGATCGGTGAACCGGATGGACATCACCGCGAGCAGCGCCCAGCCCAATGCAAAGGCAAAGAGCGCCACGGCCGTAATCACGTTCTCCTGGGCTCCGCCAAACGGGACGAGGACAAGAATTGTTGCTGCGAGGAACCCCGCGAAGAGAGAAATGGCAACCACGTGGCCGATTCGAAGCCTTGGGAGGGATTGAAGAGCGGGCAAGCGAGACTCCAATCGGCCAGCTTCAGGCTAAGTCGCGGGCGACGGCCACACGAACAGGAGACAAGGCTCGGCGGGTAGTGTGACCGGGTAGCGCTCGTTCGGCATGAGCCCTCTGTCCAGGAAACCTGCCTTGAGCAACGCCCGCCGCTCGGGAGCGTTCCGGACCAGGGTGAAGGCGAACACGCTCCGGGTCTCGGGACGTGCCGCGAGATGGCAGGCGGCGAGACGCTGCGCCGCCGTGCCGTATCCCTTCCCTCGCTCCTCTGGGTCGGCGAGGAAGATGTTGATTTCCCAGTCCACGATCGGGTCCGAAGAACCGTGGAAACGCCATGCTCTCCAGTAGAACCTGCCCAGAGGAGCCGCATCGCTCGAGCGTCGAAGCAGGAAGTAGGAGCGATCCGGATCTGCGAGGAGAAGCGATCGCAGCTCATCAGCCGATCGGAGTGGAACCCTCTTGTAGGGCCCCTGCGCGATGGGATCCATGGTCCAGCCGATCAGCAAGTCCACGTTCTCAGGACTGGCAGGCTCCAGGGTGACCATGGCGTCCGCCAGGTTGGGACGAAGTTTCATTGCCCCAGTATCGAGCCGTCAATCGACCTTGACCAGTCGGCCGCTCGCGTGTCCGGCCACGGACTGCACGTGATAGAAGTAGATGCCCGCTGCGACCGGCGTGCCCGTCGTGGTGCGTCCGTCCCATCGGATGCGCGTCACGTCGCTTTCCGGTGCGGCGAGACGTCGGACCACACGACCGGTGACGTCGGAGACCACCACCGTCGCGCTGGCCGCTCGAGGCGAGCGGATCTCGAAGGTGACGCCGCCGCGGGCCGGGACGGGGTACACGCGCACTTCGACGACGTTCCGAGACGGCGTGACTTCCGGCACGTCGATCGTCTGATGAAACCTCAGGGCCCACGCGCTGCTGTTCTGCCCTCCGTTCTGGAACTGTCCACCGAAGACGACCATGCGGTCGCGCGGCTCGTCGAAGACGGCGCTGTGCGCGTCGATGCCGGGCGGCGACTCTCCGTCCGTGGCCAGCGGGGTCCAGGCGGAGGAGCCCGTGAGGTCGAGGGCATGGCTCGTGTTGACCCGATGATGATTGCCATCGAAGTCGTCGCCTCCGAAGACGATCATGCGATGGCGATGGGGGTCGTAGACGGCGCTGTGCCGCTGCCAGGCGATCGGCGGCGTTCCGGTCGCCGTGATCGGGTTCCACGCAGGAGTCCCCGAGAGCGTCAGCTCCCACACATCGTCGAAGCCCATGCCGCCGATCGCCGCGCCGCGCGCGATGATCATTCGGTCTCGCGGTGGGTCGTAGATCGCCGAGTGCCAGAAGCGACCCGCCGGGGGCGTCCCCGTGGGCGCGAGGAGCGTCCAGGCCGGGGTCGCGCCCAGCGACAGAGCCCACACGTCATTGAACACGGTTCCACCCGAAATCCCGCCGAAGACGAGCATCCGGTTGCGCGCCGCGTCGTACACGGCCGTGTGCCCGGAGCGCGGCGCGGGAGGAATACCGGCGGCCGCCACCGTGCTCCACGCCGGACTTCCCGCCAAGGAGAGCTGCGACACGCCGGCGAAGTAGACGCCGCTCACGTTCCGGCCGCCGAACACGATCATTCGCTGCCCGACCGAATCGTAGATCGCGGCGTGGTCGTACCGGCCCTGGGGTGGCGTACCGGAGGGCGCGAGCAAGGCCCAGCCCTGTTCTTCCAACAGATCCAGCGTCCAGGCTTCGTTGAACACGGCGCCGGTCGAGACGGTTCCGCCGAACGCCACCATGCGGTGGCGCGGCACATCGATCACCGCGGAATGTTCCTCACGCGGGAACGGCCGCGCCTCGTTGATGGGACGGGTCCACGCGAGCGGCCCCTCGAGCGACAGGACCATGACTTCGTTCGTCCTGAACTCCACGTCCTCCTGGACGGTTCCACCGAACGAGAGCATCCGCTGTCGCATCGGGTCGTAGATCACGGCATGTTCGCGACGCGGCGGATAGGAAAAGCCCGTGGGGAAGAGCTGGGTCCACATGGGGGTCCCCACGAGCGTCAGCGCCCACACGTCCTCGAAGTTGTCGCCACTGGTGCCCCCGAAGACCAGCATGCGGTGGTGGATCGGGTCGTGGATGGCGGCGTGCTGGGAGCGTGCAAGTGGCGGGAAGCCTGACGGGACCAGGAGGTTCCACGTCGGCGTTCCGAAGAGCGAGAGCTCCCAAACTTGGTTCGTGACTCCCGTGACCGCATCGATCCCACCGAACATCACGATTCGATCGCCGTCCGGATCGTAGATCGCGGAGTGCTGGCTGCGCGGGTTGGGAGTGCTCCCCTGGACCGTGAGCGGATTCCAGACGGGCGCACCCGAGAGCGTCAGCTCCCAGACTTCGTTGTTGGACGTGCCGCCGTTGACGCCGCCGATCACGATCATGCGTTGCCGCACGGGGTCGTAGACCGCGACGTGGCCGGTCCGTGGTGAAGGGGGCGACCCGGCGGGAAGGACCTGCTGCCAGGTCGGCACGCCTTCAGTCGAGAGCGCCCACACGTCGTTGCGCTCGGCGGTGTCGAATCCGCCGAAGACCAGCATACGGTCGTTCACCGGATCGTGGATGGCGGTGTGGCCGTTACGTGGGGTCGGCGGCGTCCCTTGCACGAGCATCTGATGCCAGCCCGCCGCGCTCGCGAGCGGCAGCACCCACACGTCGTTGCGCCGCGCGTTGGTCATGCCGCCGAACACGATCATGCGGTCGCCGGCCGCGTGGTAGACGGCAGAGTGGCCATCGCGGGCCAGGGGTATCCCCACCGAGAGCCAGGTCCCGTCGTTCTGGGCGTGCGAGGGGGACGTGGAGAGCGATGCCCCACCGAGGAGGATCGCGGTGAGGGCGCCGAACCATCGAGCCCTGTACTGCGGAGGGGAGCGCACGAACTTCTCCTGTGCGGTTGGCCGTCTGCGAGGCGTGGTCCGTAGCCCGTAGACTCACCGGCGAACGAGCTTCCGCGACACCATCTTCCCGCCGGACTCGAGCCGCACCGAATAGATTCCCGCCGGCACCGCCTGGCCACCGTCGTCCCGCCCGTTCCACATCACAGAATGCGCTCCTGCTTCCTGGACGCGTTCAACGAGCACGGCGATCCGCCGACCACGAACATCGAAAAGGGACAGCGTCGTGCGGCTCCCGCGCGGCAGCACATAGTGCAAGGATACCTGGGAGTGAAACGGGTTGGGCCGGACGGCTACCGGCTGCAGGCCATCGCGCGCATCGCGATCCGGAACCGCCACTCCTGAACCGGAACCGTGGTAGACGTGCGCGTGCAATTGTTCGCTAACGATGACGTCGGAATAGCCGTCTCCATTGACGTCCCCCGCGCTTCCCAGCGAGTGGCCAAAGAATCCCCCAATCAGATTGCCCTCGCTGGTCCATGCGGGACTGCTCGACAGGCCATTGGCAGAGCCCGAGAAGACGAACGCTCGTCCTGCGTTCTCCTGCTCAGTGTCGTACAAGTATGAGCCGATGATGACGTCGGAATAGCCGTCACCGTCAACGTCGCCTGCCGTCGCCACACGGGAGCCGAAGTATTCGAAGGACTGCTGCCCTACGCGCGTCCAAGCCGGCGTTGCGGTGAGCCCCATGGCACTCCCATGATAGACGCTGGCACTTCCGAGGTCGTTCTGGTGGCCGGGCGCTCCCACGATGACGTCGGAGTACCCGTCGCCATTGACGTCCCCGGCCGTGTCCCCCAATCCGAATTCGGCACGCGGGCTATCGCCATTGGCGATCCACGCCGGGCTGGTCGCGAGCCCGGCGGCCGAGCCGTGATAGACGTATGCTCTGCCCCTCCAGTCAAAATCTTCGCAGGTCCCGAATGGGCACATCAGCGCTCTCACGACGACGTCGGAATGCCCATCGCCATTCACATCTCCGGCGGTCCTGACCGAGACCCCAAATATAGCGGTCGCGCTATCCCCCTCGGCGGTCCAGATCGGGCTTGCGCCTAGCCCCGCGGCGGAGCCGAGGTAGAGGTACGCTTTTCCCTCGTCGGTCTGGCCGTTGTCGTATGTGGGGGCACCGACGATCACATCGGCATAGCCGTCGTTATTGACGTCTCCTGCGGTCGCCACCGAGCCACCGTAGTAAGCGTTGATCTGATTGCCCTCGGCAGTCCAAGCCGGGCTGGCCGAGAGCCCCACCGCGGACCCGAGGTAGACGAACGCCCGACCCTCGTTCGTCTGGCCATTGCTGTAATTCGTGGCGCTGACAACGACGTCGGAGTATCCGTCGCCGTTCACGTCCCCGGCTGTGGCAACCTCGATGCCGAAAGCAGCGCCCTCCTGGTTGCTTTCGGCAGTCCAGGCCGGACTGACGGAGAGCCCCGCGGCCGAGCCGAGGTAGACGAACGCACGCCCTTCCCTCACTTGGCCGTTGTCGTACGAAGCGGATCCGAGGATGACGTCGGAATAGCCATCGCCATTGACGTCGCCCGCGGTTCCCACGCTGCTGAAGAGGGCTCCTGGTTGCCCCGTCTGGACAGACCAGGCGGGGTTCGTCATGAGCGGATCGATCGTGATCGGGTACGCCGCCGCCCGGTCGTCCACTTCGATCGCGACACCTCTGTCTTCGGCGGCGAGCCGCGCAGGGAGTCTCGCCCCGACAGCGTCCCAGACGACCAGCTTGCCGTAGCGCAGCACGCACGCCCCGGTTTCATCCACGAAATCCAACTCCCGCCCGTCACTACTTGGGGTCATGCGGATTCCGGACGCGAGACGGCCTTCGATGCGGAGCGGGCCCAAGCCCCCGGGACGGGTCGCCACAGTGAAGCCTTGCTCCAGCCCCTGGCTTCGGTTCTCGTACCATTCCACCAGCCCTTTGCGCAGGTATTCCACCCGCGACCCTCGAGCCACGGGCGACACCGCCTCGGCGTGCCGCATCCTTCCCGGCCGCCCCCACCGGGCGGTCCGCCAACGCCACTGCCATGCGCCCTCATCGGCAGTGCGCTGCCTCAACTGGACACCATTGCTACGGAACCAAGCTCTGAGATTCTGCGCGCGATTGGGAGCCTGCAACCCCTGCTCGGTCCACGAAGCGACGTACTCGTCACGTTCGAGGCCCTCGCCTACCCGCTTCAACCACGTCTCGCCGCCACCAGCGGCCACCGGCGCGGCGCTGGGCGCCAGCGACGGCTGAGCGTTGCCTGTGCAATGCGCATTTGGCGCCAAGAGAGCCAGAAGGATCATTGCGCCGAACAGCCAAAGCCACTTACTCATGTCACACGTCCGGCAGGGGGGATGACGCCGCAAGACCCGACGTGCGTCAGCGGCGATAAGATGTCGCCGTCGTTTTCTCCGACGGGATGGGGGCGTCGCTCGGCGAGTGCGCCGGGAGGAAGAGGGGGATCGAGAGCGCAACGGTGGCGAGAAATGGGCGCGATAGGAGGCGGGCGCATTTCACGGGGACCTCCGAGTGGGGGGTGGACCGGGGTCGCCTGGGGGCCAGCTACGACGGGGAAGTATACACCACAAAGGATGTCTCGATCGTTTGCCACCGATCCGAAGTTCGCTTCTGAAACAACTCCGTAGTCAGCCGCTCAAAGCGCCTGATCCAACGCCAGTGCCGCTTCGCGCAAGTCGAAGAGATGCACTACAGTGCCCCGCCCGTGGCCCCGTAGCTCACACTGATGGGGCGGCGGTTTCCTAAACCGTTTCTCTTGCGTGTCGCGCGAGCCGGGCGAGCAGATGCTTCTTCACGTCCGGCCACTCGGCCGCGAGGATGCTGAACATCACGGAATCGCGGACCGAGCCGTCGCGTCGCACCTGATGGTGGCGGATCACGCCGTCCTTGTGCGCGCCGAGGGCTGCGATCGCCTTCTGGGACGCGAAATTGAAATTGTCCGTTCGAAATCCCACGACCTGACAGCCCACCGTGTCGAACGCGTGCCCGAGCAAGAGAAGCTTGCAGGCCGTGTTGACGTGCGTCCGTTGCCAGCTCGCGCCGTACCACGTGTATCCGATCTCGACGCGGGCGGCTGGCGGGACGATGTCGTGATAGCGAGTGCTGCCAGCGATCGTGCCGGTGGCGAGATTCCGGACGGCCCACGGCAGCATGTGCCCGGTCCGACGGCCCTCCTGCGCGTCCGCGATGTACTGCGCCGCGTCCGCGGGCCTTGGGACGAGGGTGAACCACAGCTCCCACAGCCGGCCGTCCTCGGCGGCGGCGGCGAGCCCGTCCCGGTGCTCCGGGGACAGGGGCTCGAGCCGCACGCCATGCGCTTCGAGGGTGACCTCGGAGAGAACGATCACGAACCGCGGATCACGCGCCCGGCGTTCCGGCCTGCTCGGGCACGCGAATGTTCTGGTTCATGCGGAACAGGTTCTGTGGATCGAACCTCGCCTTGAGACGCGCGAGGCGCTCATAGTTCGGTCCGTACGCGCCGGATTTGACTCGATCGGCCTCGTCGGCGGGCATGAAGTTCACGTACACGCCGCCGGTCGCGTAGGGAGCGGTCGCCTTGAACAGCTCGCGCGCCCACCCCATGTGCCCGGCATCGTCCTTTGCCTCACGCCAGCGTCCGTGCGCGTTCATCGTGTAGAGCGCCTCGCGGTGCGGATACGCGGTCGCGTTGACGGGAACGCGGTTGATCGCCCCGCCGAGGAGCGCGATGAAGATCTCGCACTCGGGACCGGGCAGCCGTTTGATCGCGTCGAGGAGCACGCCGATCAACCCGTCGGACAGCTCGTTGAAGTTGTGCGACTTCCAGTAATTGCGCGCTCCCGGAGTGAGGAGCGGGTCGAAGCCCTTCTGCCAGTCCGCGAACGGCCCGCGGCCGACGTGCGCGCCGACCGGCTTGCCGAACGTCTGGAGCGGCGCGGCGTCCTTCTCCGCTTTTGCGGCGTCGCCGATGTGGCAGAAGGCGATCACGACCACTTCCTTCCCGTGCACGGATTCCGGCAGGAACGGCAGCGGCGGCGCCTGGCGCAGCACGACCCAGGCCGTGAGGTCCTCCGGCGCCTGCGCGGCAAACTTCCGGTAGGCGTCGAGCACCTGCTTTGCCTGATCGAATGGATAGACGACGAGACCCTGGAGCACCTCGGGGCCGACCGGATGGAGCCGGAACTCGAACGACGTCACGACGCCGAAGTTGCCGCTTCCGCCGCGAATCGCCCAGAACAGGTCCTCGTTCTCGGTCGAGCTCGCACGCACCTTCTCGCCGTTCGCGGTCACGACGTCGGCCGAGATCAGATTGTCGGCCGTGAGTCCGTACTTGCGGCTCAGCCATCCGTAGCCGCCGCCGAGCGCGAGCCCGGCCACGCCGGTCGTGGAGTTGATGCCGACCGGAGTCGCAAGACCGTGTGCCTGCGCGGCGCCGTCCAGGTCCGCGAGCGTGGCGCCCGGCTGAACGACAGCCGTCTTCGCCTTCGGATCCACCGTCACCTTCCGCATGAGCGAGAGGTCGATCATGAGGCCGCCCTCGCACGCTGCGTTCCCCGCAATGTTGTGCCCGGCGCCCTTGATCGAGAGAAGAAGGCCCTCTTCGCGCGCGAAGTTCACGGCCGCGACGACATCCTCCGCGCGCGCGGCACGCACGAGGATTCCGGGCTTCCGATCGATCATGGCATTCCACAACGTGCGGCCTTCGTCGTAGCCCGGATCACCGGGCAGGCAGAGGGATCCCTGGAGATGGGCGCGCAGGCGTTCGATGGCGGCCGGAGCAATGCTCGTCGTGCCGCCGTCCTTCGTGACTAGGCTGAGATTCGACATCGATGAAGCTCCGTTGGGAAAGCGGGGGGATTGAGGACAGGTCCGCCAGAGGCGGACGGGCTCGGGGAGCGCGGCCTGGTGACCCGCAGTCTACTCCGTTCCGGGCGTGCCGTACACTGGCCGCGATCGGTCACAGGAACGGACCCGCACGAAAGGGGAGTCGATGCGCTACGTCGCCGTCGTCCTCGCGTTTCTTCTTGGGATTGCCTTGGGCGGCTGGCTCTTCTCCGACACGCAGCCCCGCTCGTTTCTGGCCGTGGGGCGCTGCACGAACTGCTGGACGCTCGAAGATCTGGCCGGGCTCGTGGGCTCCGTTGTCATGCAGCGCATGCCGCGCGCATTGCCTGCCATCGAGATCGAGACCGACCGCTCGGTTGCGATCCGGAGCCCCCTCGCGGAGGGTCGGACGCACTACGTCATCATTCCGAAACGGGACATTCGGAACGTCGGAGAGCTCGCAACCGGGGACGAGGCGTATCTGATCGACGCGTACGCCGTGATCGGACGCCTCATCTGGGACAAAGGACTCAGGAACTATCGAGTGTTCACGCGCGGACCGGGCGGTCAGTCCGTGACCCTGCTCCACTTCCATTTGATCTCGAACGACACCCCGACTAGGGCAGGATCACGATCGGGCGGCTGAGCACGTCGTTCCCGACCTCGAGCCGCGCGTGGTACACGCCGGCCGCGAGCACGCGACCGCGCTCGCCGAACCGCCCGAGGGGCACGCGGTGCTCGCCCGGCGAGAACGGACGGTCGACGACCGTCTCGACGAGCCGCCCCGCGACATCGTAGAGCCGAATCCTCACGCCGAGGGCGCCATCGCCCTCCACCCCCGGAACCGTGAACGCAAGCTGCGCCCCCTTCTCCCGCGACGCGGGATTCGGGATCGCGCCGCGGAACGCGAGCATCGCACGGTCGCCCGGAACGCCGACCGCCGGCGCGTTGATTCCGCAGGGTTCGTAGCGCACGGGTCCGAGCGTGTAGTTCGCGCGATCGCCGCCCGACGTCACCCAGTCGTTTCCGTCGTGGAAGCCACCCGTTTCCGGCGAGCGCGTCATGCACGAGTCGAGCGGGAACGCGCCGTCGTCGCGCCACCACGCGATCTGCTCGACGCGCGTGAACTCGGAGTCGTACAGGTACAGGACGTCGTCGAAGTCGAACGGGAACGTGAACGAGCCGAGTTCGCCGCGCCGGAGGATGCGCTTCTCGAACGGCTGCAGGAGCGTGAAGATGTTCGTGGGCAGACCGATCCTCTGCGTCGTCTCGCCGTCCGACAGGTACCAGTTGTTGAAGTTGATTGGCGTGTCGAAGCGTGCGTTGTAGAACTCGACGGCGTCGTCCGCGACGCCACTCGCGTAAATGCGCGTGAAGAAGATCGCGGTGCCGAGCGCGGCGGCCGTGCCCGCGTTCACGGCGTTCACCGTCGAGTTCGGAGTGAGGTTGAAGTCGGCGCCGTCGTTGTCGGTGTCGGTCCCGTTCGGAATGCGCGACGTCGAGACGGCTGCGGACTCGCCGGCCGCAAACACTTCCGGCACCCCACCGTCCGGAGCGAACGGGTTCCTGCCGCCGGAGACGCGGGCGGCTTCCCGGCCGAGCTCGATCGTGGCCGGGTTGATGATCGCGAACGGAATGCCCGCGCTCACGGGCGCGCCGCCGTTGATCCCGTACGCAACCTGATCGACCAGAACGCCGCTTGGCGAGAACAGTCGGAGCGAAGCGAATCGATTCGGCAGGAAGCCTTGCCCCGGAGTCTCCGTGAAGCCGTTGAAATCCGTGTTGGTCAGGAAGTCCTCGCTCGGAATCTCGCCGCACAGGGAGCCGAACGGACGCTCGTCGCCGTCGCCGGGACGGACGCGGTCGGAGAAGCAGGAAACGACCTCTCCGTCGTCGTCGTTGATCTCGAGCCGCCAGCCGTTGAGGTTGAACGTGCGCCCGCTCTTGTTGAAGAACTCGACGAACTCCTTCGCGTCAGACGGCGGGTTCGCGAGGAACTCGTTGATCACGACCTTGCCGGCGAGCGTGTCCTGGGCTTCGCCACCGAAGAGCCTGAGCCCGTTCCACTCCGCATCCCGCTGCGGCTTCAGGTAGGCGAAGCCCGCGCGGTCGTCGCGGCCGGATGCGACCGCGGGACCGCCCTCTTCGGCCGGACCCGAGGTGGCGGCGAACGGGATGTCATCGCTCGTGCGCGCGGGATTGACGCTGCGCACGTACAGGTCCTGCACGCCGCCCTGGAGAGATCCCCAGGCGGCCATGAAGTTGTATCCGGCTCCGGCGACCGCGGGCAGCGCGGGCACGTAGCTGCCGGGGCCAAGGTCCGCGAATTCGCGAATACCGAACGCCCCCGAGTACAGGCGCACCGCCGGAATGTGAAGATCGGGCCCGTCGTTCTCGACCACCTCGTGGAACGCGATGAGCCAGTCCTGGCCGTTGAACCCGATGTTCGGCGCCTCGAAGCGCCGTCCCGTCTCCTCGCGCAGGGGGAAATCGAAGAACAGGTCACCTGCGAGCGGAGGGAACAGGAACACTCCGTAGATCGCGGACGCACCCGGTTCCGACGAGCGCTGGAACGCCATGAACATGGTGCTAAACGCGCCGGTGGCGAGCTTCGGCAGCTCCTCCCGCACGCCGGGGTCGGCGAGCATCGCGAACTCGACGTCGAGTGCCGTCCCGTTCCGCCACTCGCGGCCCCAAATGTCGCGCTCGGAGGTGCCCGCGCGGTTGTCCGACCACGCGATCACGACGCGATCGGAATCCCGATTGTAGGCGGCCGAAGGGTCGGTCTCGTTCCAGGTGCCGGAGGAGACGGTGAACGAATCGATGAACGTGCCTCCGACCGTGAAGCGCGCGCCCACGATCCGCCGGAAGCCGCCGCGCTCCTCGCTCCAGAACAGATTGAAGTTTGCCCCGTCGTACACCGCGGTCGGCGTCGCCTGATCGAGACCCGGACGCGGGGCCGCGAATTGAATCGTGGCCGGCACCGGCGGTTCGAAGGCCGCGCTGTCCGTGAAGCCAACGCGGATCTGACCCTGCGTCGGCCCGAAGCGGTCGTCCACCCACGCGATGAGCCAGGTGCTGCCGCTGAACGCGAGCGCGGGCTGGGTCTGGTCGGGCGTCTGGCTCGAGAGCGGGAAGATCGGGCCGAACGGATCGCCGCCGCCGGGATTGTGGAAGCGTGCGACCACGTCCTGGCCGCTGCCCGGACCGGGCTCGGACCACGCGAGAAGCGGAGTCGCGGCCGGGCCGCCGATCGTTCCATCGCCCGCGAGACCGGACGCGGAAGAAACCGTGAGCCGCGCCGGCGCGGGATTGCCGTTGTTCGCGACGTGTCGCAGGAACTGGCCGCTTCCGATCTGCGACCACGTGACGAGCCAGTCGGATCCGCTGTGGCGCACGGCGACCGCGACGTCTTCGCCGGTCTCATCGGCGATCTCGATGCCGCCGGCGTCGAGCACGGCGCCCGCGGCGCTCACCCGCGTGCCGAAGATGTCGCTTCCGGACGTGGGCTGATTGCGCCCGTCCTCCCACGCGACGAGCCAGCCGCCGCCCGCGGCGGAGGCGACCGCCGCCGGTCCCTGCTTCGCGGGATCGCCGGCCGTGAGGTTCACGTCGAGCGCATCGAGACGCGTGAGAAGCGTTCCGCTCGAGGCGCCGGTGAGCCGCACCGCGTAGACGTTGCCGTTGCCGTCGCGCTGCGAGGAGAACGCGAGCAGCGCCGTGGCTCCCGCGGTCGCGAGCACGGGCTCGGTGTCCGACGTGCTGAGTGAGATCACGGCTCCCGGGCCGTTCACGGTGCCGTTGCTTTCGATCGTCGTTCCGGCGATGCGCGTGACTGCCACGGTCGAAGACTGATCGAGCTCCCAGACGGCGAGATGGCGCGCGCCGTCCCACGCGAGCGCGGGATGCGACTCGGAGGAGCTGTTGGTCGCAACACCGATCACGGGCACGTCGAGCACGGCCCCGGCGGACGTGACGCGCGTGGCGAGCACATCGAAGTTGCCAGGCGTCATTTCCTCGGACCAGGCGACGAGCCAGCTCGACCCGCTCCAGGCGACAGCCGGCTCGCCCTGCGCGCGGTCACCCGAAGCGATCTCGAGCCCGTCGGGATCGAGCAGATTGCCGTCCGCATCGACGCGCGCGCCGAAGATGTCCGCGTTTCCGGAGCGGCCGTCCGTCCAGACGAACAGCGTCACGCCCGCGCCGTTGACGGCCGAGACGACGCCGGTCTGGTCGAGCACGGCACGGATCCGGGTCGGATCGATGGGTGCACTCGGTCCGACCCCGAGACCGGCGTGCGCCGGGGGGGGTGCGACCGCGAACAATGCGACCGCAAATGCGGAAGCGAGCACCGGCAAGGTCGTCGAGCGTGACAGCATGAAAACCCATCCTCGCATGCCCAGGCGGGGCGTCATGGGGGGAGTCGAGGCTGGCCGATCCCGGGTGTCCGAGGGCACCAAAGCCAAATGAGGATCGGTACGGAAAGACTCGAATGGATGAACGACGGATCGGACTCGGGCTTTCGCGGGACGATGTGGGGCCGCGAAAGTGCAGGAATGGTACCCCCTGCTTGCGCTTCCTGCCACCCCCCAGTTGTGCTCCGAAGCTTGAGGACGAAGGGCGGAAGCGATTGCGGGGCCGGAGGCTCCGGGGTGTTCGCCAGTTTTCGCCCAATCCCTTGCCCGGCATGAAGATCGCATGGCCGTCCTCAATCTTCCGTGCACCACGCTAGGGGAGCAGAACGACGTTCCGGTGGACCCGGGCGTTTCCGATCTCGAGCTCCGCGAAGTAGACCCCCGCCGCGAGCGTCCGCCCGCCGCCATCGACCCGGGGCAGACGGGCCCGGTGCTCGCCGGGAGCGAGCGCGTGATCCACGACGTCCCGCACCCTGCGGCCGGCCACGTTGTAGAGCGTGAGCCGCACCTGGACCCGATCGCCGCCCTCGACTCCCGGGACCGTGAACGCGAACTGGGCGCCCGAGGAGGAGGTCGCCGGATTCGGAACCGCCCCGGCGAACGCGACTGCATGCCGCGTCTCTCCCGCGTCCACCTGGGGGGCGTTGATCGTGCAGGGCTCGTAACGCACCGGGCCGAGCGTGTAGTTCGCGAGATCGCCGCCCGAGCTCACCCAGTCGTGCCCGTCGTGGAATCCCCCGGTCTCCGGCGAGCGCGTCATGCACGAGTCCGGCCACGCGAGATCGTCCCGCCACCACGCGATCTGCTCGACGCGCTGAAGGTCGGGCTTGTAGAGCGCGAGCTGCGTGTCGTACTCGAGCCCGAACATGAACGCGCCGGGCTCGTTCCGGCGAAGGATGCGCTTCTCGAACGGCTCGAGCTCGCTCCAGACGTTCCCTTCGATTCCGATCGGCTGCGTGAACTCGCCGTTCGACAGGAACCAGCCGGTGAAGTCGATCGTCTGGTGCGCATCCGGGTTGTAGAGCTCGACCGCGTCGTTCGCGAGACCGTACGAATACACCCGCGTGAAGAAGAGACCCGTGCCGGGCGCCGACGGCACGCCCACGTTCACGTTTCCGGTCGTGCCGCCGAGCGAGAGCCCGAAGTCCTGCGCGTCGTTGTCCGTGTCCGTGCCGTCCGGCAGACGGGACGTGGTCACGATCACCGAGTCCTCTCCGCCGAGGGTGGGCACCGCGCCCGCAACACTGTGCGTCTCGATTGGTCCGATCGTCGAAAGGAAGTACGAGCGCGGGAGCGCCGAGCTCACCGTCGCCCCGCCCGAATCGCCGTACGCCACCTGGTCCACGAGGACACCGGCGGGAGTGAAGAGCCGGAGCCGCGCATGGCGGTTCGGGAAGAATCCATCGGGCGACCCCGTGCTCGTGAGCGTCGAGTCCACGTAGTACCCGGCGGCCGGTAACGAGACGACGCAGGTCGAAGGCGGCACGCAGCGAATCGTGTCCGTACGGCTGTTCGAGAACAGGATCCAGCCCTTCAAGTCGAGGGTGCGGCCCGACTTGTTCAAGAGCTCGTAGAATTCGCTCCGCCCGCTCGGCGGGTTCACGTGGAACTCGTTGATCACGACTTGCGCCACGAGCGAGTCGTGGCCGGCGAACACCCACACGCGCTCGTTGATCCAGGGCGCGGCGGCCTCGAGGCGCTGGAACGCGCCGCCCAGGCTGTCCGCTGCTCCGCGCGCGAGGACCGGATTCGACTCGCCCTGCGCCTGCGCTGCGATCGAGACTCCCGCGCCGTCGCGGCTATTCCCGTTCGTGCCGTCCATCGCGGCCCCCAGGATGTCGGGGTTGCCCCCCGCGTCCGAGCTCCACGCGATCGCCCAGTCGTAGCCGGCGTCCGCGACCCAGGGACGCGCTTCGGTATCCGAGAACGCTCCGAGGGGCGCGGGTCCACTGGCGCCGTCGAGGACGCGCACCGTCACCTGATAGTCGACCGACGAGGGGTTGAACGCCAGCCAGGCGACGAGATTCCGCAGGCCGTTGAACGCGATCGACGGGCTGCGCACCTGGAGCGAGCCGACCGCGACTTCGATCGGGAACACGGCCGCGGTCGGGGTGGGCTGCAGAAGATTCGAGAGCCGCGCGCCCATGATCGAGGTCGGCGAGCCGTTGCGCTGGAACGCGCACACCGCATCCCCTCCGAGGAGAGAAGGTGCGAGGGACGGCTCCACGTCGTTCACCATCACGGCGTCTTCGGAGATGAGGAACTCGTTCGACAGGAGCGCGCCGTCCTGGAGCACGCGTCCCCAGATCTCGGCGTCGTCGTCGCGCGCGTCGCTCCAAGCCGCAATCACGAGATCGCCGACCGACGTGCACGCCGGGCGCCCGATCGGCGAACCCGACACGACCGTGAGGAGTGCGAGCCGGGCGTGCGTCGCGCCGTCGTAGACCGCGGCCCGGATCTCGGGTGGCACCACTTGCGTGCGGTAGAAGACGTAGTAGTTCGTGCCATCGAAGGCGACCGCCGGGCCCGTCTGCGTGCGGGACGTGTCTTCGTCCACCCACTGGAATCCCGTGAGCGTGGTCAGGGTCGAGCCCGTCGTCCAACCGACGCGGATCTGCGTGCGCCCGGTGCGATCGTCCTCCCACGCCACGAGCCACTGCCGGTTCCCCTGCACGACCGCGGGCTTGGTCTGGTTCGGAGTCTGAGTCGAGATGATCTCGAGATCGAGGAACGCGAGGTCCGCGTCCACCTGCCGGGCGACGACGTCGAGGTGGTCCCCGAAGTCGATCACGTAGAGGACGAGCGGCTTGAGCCCGGTCGAGCCGAAGGCGCCGCCTTCCAGGACGCGTGAGGGCAGATTCTCGATCGTGATCGGTGGATCGGGCAGCACGCCGCCGGTCGTCACGCGGCGAACCCGCTCTTCGCTCGAATTCAAGGCCCACGAGACGACCCAGTCGGTCCCGTTGTAGTAGGCGGCAGGACGTCGGTCGTCCGCCGAAGCGAGCCCGATCGCGAGCGTGGCATCGTCGAGCACGCCCCCGTTCCGTGAGACGCGCGTGCCGCGGATGTCGACCCCGTTCGCCGGAATGCGCAGGTCCTGCCACACGACGAGCCATCCACCGGAATACGCCGCGACATGGGGCTGGCTCTGCTCGGTCGTGTTCCCGTTGAGCGGAATCTCGGCTCCGATCCGGACCACGGGGTTCGCCGCGTTCGCCTGGCCGCGCACGCGCATCGCGTACACATCGAGGTTGCCCGAGCGGTTCGTCTGATAGGCGACGAGGGCCGTGTCCGGCCCCGCGATGAACGGCATGTCCCCGTGCAGCAAAGTCAGGATGCTGCCCGCGCCGCCGTTCAGCACGGCTCCGGCGCTCGTCACGGTCGTTCCGCGAAGCTTCGTCGTTCCCGCCGAATCGCTCGCGGACACGACGATGTAGAGCGATCCGTTCCACGATGCGCTCGGGTGATACTGGCGACCGGGGGTCACCGAGATGGCTAGGGGGGTGGCGTCCAGGAGGACACCATCAGCTGCCACCCGGTGCCCCCGGATGTCCGAGCTCGTCGTGCCGTCCCGAAAGACGACGAGCCAGTTCGTGCCGTCGCAGGCGACCGCGGGTTCCGATTCGTCACCGGCCGAAGCCGCGATCGGAATGCCGTTCGTGTCGAGCACGATTCCCGCGGTCGTGACCCTCGTCGCATAGACATCCTTGGTCCCGTTGCGCGTGTCCTCCCACACGACGAGCGTGGTGCCGGAGGAGGTGTTGAAGGCGGCCTGAGGGGACGCCTGATCAGCGCGTGCGCGAATCGGTCCGGCCTCGGCGGGGACGGGGGTGCCGGAGTGGACGCCAGCATGGGCCGGAAAAACGGGAACGAACGCGACGACAAGAGCGACCAGCAGGGGGAGCGAAGCGGAACAGCGCGCGAACATGCAAGTCCTCGGGGAGCCGTACGATCACTTCTCAATGGGGCTGCCAGATTGGAGGGCCGGCCACTATGATACCGCGCGTTGAGACCGCGCGTTCGCGGGGTGCCGGCAGGCATTGCCCCCTGCGGGAGGAGTTCACCGGCCCGGACGTGTTGCAGGCAGCGCGCCAGACCCGCACGTCCACGGTGCAGTTTCCTCGAACTCCTTGCGGGGCGCGCATCTGGGATCAACGGTCGGGCGGAACGCGGGGCGTGCGCCTGCGGAGGCGAAATGAAGATCTACACAAAAACCGGGGATGACGGGACGACCGGCCTGTTTGGAAACGCGCGCGTGCCGAAGGACGCCCCGCGCGTTGCCACTTATGGAACCGTGGACGAGGCGAACACGATCCTGGGGCTCGCGCTCGCATCGGGAGCGCCCCCGGAGCTCGCGACGGTGCTCCTCGATCTGCAGGCACGGCTCTTCGATCTCGGCGCCGATCTCGCGACCCCGCGCGGGGGCCGGCCGGATCCGAGCTACCTCGTGCGCATCGCCGAGTCGCACGTCGAGGATCTCGAGCGCCTGATCGACCGCTTCGAGGCGGACCTTCCGCCGCTCACGAACTTCATCATCCCCGGCGGCGTTCCGACCGCCGCGCATCTCCATCACGCGCGCGCCGTCGTGCGGAGGGCCGAGCGGCACCTCGTCGCGCTCGGGCGCGAGGAGGATATCGGGCCCGCGGCGCTCCGCTTCCTCAACCGCCTGTCCGATCTTCTGTTCGTGCTCGCGCGCTGGGCAAATCGCGCGGCCGGCGTCCCGGACGTGCCGTGGACACCGCGCGCGAACGAGCCGGAGGACTGAGCCCGGCCCCCGCGCAATGTGCTAGTGTGCGGGCCGGGATTTGCGCGTACATTCGTTCCCCCAGGGGCGCCCCTTCGGGCGCCCGGCGCCCGCAGAGGATTCTCCGATGGCCCACGATTCCGACCTTCGCTCGCTGGCGGAAACGCTGAACGGCTCCCTCCGCCTGCACCCCGATCACACGCTCACGGTCACGGACGCGGCCGGATTCCGGGCCGAGAAGATCGACCGACTGGTCGCGACCGCGATTTTCTCCGAGGACGAGGCGACGCGCGAGGCGGCGCGCTGGGTTCTGTGGGAGGCGGGTCACGCGCTCGGCGTGCATTCGGCTTCGATCCAGGAGCTCTATGTCGCGCGCGGCCGCGGCAAGGTCTCGGGATTCACCGTTCCCGCGGTCAACATCCGCGGGCTCACGTACGAGACCGCGCGTGCCATGTTCCGCGCCGCGCGCCGTCTCGACAGCGGAGCCATGATCTTCGAGCTCGCGAAGAGCGAGCTCGGCTACACGTTCCAGCGCCCGGCCGAGTACGTCGCGAACGTGATCGCAGCGGCGATTCGCGAGGGCTATCACGGGCCGGTCTTCATCCAGGGCGATCACTATCAGTTCAACGCGAAGAACTACGCCGCCGATCCGGTCAAGGAAGCGGACGGCGTGAAGTCGCTCACGCGCGAATCCCTCCAGGCCGGCTACTACAACATCGACATCGACGCCTCGACGCTCGTCGACCTCTCGTATCCGACCCTCGACGAGCAGCAGCGCGAGAACTACGTGCGCGGAGCGGAGCTCACGGCTCTCATTCGCGAGCTCGAGCCGCGCGGGATCACGGTGTCGGTCGGCGGGGAAATCGGCGAGGTCGGTCACAAGAACTCGACGGTCGAAGAGTTCGAGGCGTACATGGACGGCTATTTGCGCGAGCTTTCGAAGTACGGGGCGAACCTTCTCCCGATGTCGAAGGTCTCGGTCCAGACCGGCACGTCGCACGGCGGGATCCCGACCGCGGACGGCGGGGTCGCCGAAGTGAAGCTCGACTTCGAGGTCCTGCGCGCGATCGGCGAGACTGCGCGCATCCGCTACGGGCTCGCGGGCGCGGTGCAGCACGGCGCGTCCACGCTGCCCGACGACCTGTTCGACCACTTCCCGAAGGTCGAGTGCGCGGAAATCCACCTCGCGACCGGATTCCAGAACATGCTGTTCGACGGCGGCTTCCTGCCCGAGGACCTGAAGCGCGACATGTACCGCTGGCTCGACGAGAACTGTGCCGACGAGAAGAAGGACGGGATGACGGACGAGCAGTTCCACTACAAGACGCGCAAGAAGTCGTACGGGCCGTTCAAGGAGCGCCTGTTCGACCTGCCCGCGGATGCGCGCCGCCGTTATGCCGATGCACTTGAGGAGAAGTTCGTGTTCCTGTACGAGAAGCTCGGCGTGCGCGACTCGAAGTCCATCGTCGACGAGCACGTGCATCCGGTCCTCGTCCACCGGCCCGTTCCGGAGGGGTTGAAGGCCGCGCTCGAGCAGGTGTCCGCGGCGCGCTGAGCGCCCGAACGTGCCCTCAACGAAGACCGACGACAAGACCTACGATCGCGCGTACTTCGAGCGCTGGTACCGGGATCGCGCGAATGCGCTCATTCGCGGCGGCCTGATCGAGCGTCGCGTGCGACTCGCCCTCTCGGCCGCCGAGTACTTGCTCGAGCGTCCCGTGAAGAGCGTGCTCGACGTGGGCTGCGGCGAAGGCAGCTGGCGCGGGCACCTGAAGCGCCTGCGCCCGGGTCTCCGGTACGTCGGCGTGGATTCGAGCGCGTACGCGGTGCGCCGTTTCGGTCGCCTGAGGAACCTCCGGCGCGGCACGGTCGGCGGGCTCGGCCGCCTCGGTCTCCGAGGGCCGTTCGATCTCGTCGTGTGCTCGGACGTCCTCCACTACGTGCCGACCGCGGATCTCGCACGCGGATTGCGCGCCATGGCGCGCCTTGCGGGCGGAGTCCTGTTCCTCGAGTTCTTCACGCGCGAGGACGACTCCGAGGGGGACGAGGCGGGGTTCATGCCGCGAAGTGCTGTGACGTACCGTCGGCTCCTCAAGGCAGCCGGTCTCGTCCATGCGGGGCTCCACTGCTACGTGGGGAAGCGATTCCTGGCCCGCGAGCGCGCGCTGGTCGCGTTCGAGCGCGGATGGGCGGCTCCCCGGCGCGGGCGCACCGGCTGACGTGTAGCGGTTGACGAGGAGTTTGCGCGCCTCCAAAGCGCCTCGAGCGTCGTATGCTAGTCAAAGGAGGGCTTTCCCCATGACCCGCATTCGACGCCGGCTCGCGTTCGCCGCCTGCCTGGTCGCCTTGACCGCCGCCGCCGCGATTCCTGCCGCGGGCGCAACGAAGGATTCGAAGAGAAAGGAACCGAAGATGGAAGTCGCCACACTGGGCGGAGGTTGCTTCTGGTGCGTCGAGGCGGTCTTCGAGCCGCTCGAAGGCGTCCAGAAGGTCATATCCGGCTATTCGGGCGGCAAGACGCCGAACCCGACGTACGAGCAGGTCTGCAGCGGCGAGAGCGGCCACGCGGAGGTGGTGCAGGTGACGTTCGATCCGGCCGTGATTCCGTATCGCGACGTGCTCGAGATCTTCTTTGCGTTCCATGATCCGACGACCCTCAACCGGCAGGGCGCGGACTCGGGCACGCAGTACCGCTCGGTCATCTTCACGCACTCGGCGGAGCAGAAAGCGACGGCCGAGAAGTTCATGGCGGAGCTGACCGCGAACAAGGTGTTCCCCCGGCCGATCGTCACGCAGGTCGTCCCGTTCCAGGCGTTCTATCCGGCCGAGGCGTATCACCAGGAGTACTACCGCAACAACGCGAACCAGCCCTACTGCCAGGTCACGATCGCGCCCAAGGTCGCGAAGCTGCGCGCGAAGTACGCGTCGCGGCTCAAGAAGTCCGCCGCCGGCTCCTCTTAAACTGAGCCTGTCAGAGGTCACCGCCTGGCGCTCTCGATCGGAACCTGGAACGTCAATTCGCTGAACGTCCGTCTGCCCCGGCTGCTCGAGTGGCTGGGGCAGCACGCGCCGGACGTCGTCGCCCTCCAGGAGACCAAGCTCGAGGACGCGAAGTTCCCTGCCCTCGAACTCGAGGCCGCAGGCTACCGCTCGTTTTTCTCCGGACAGAAAACCTACAACGGGGTCGCACTCCTCGTGCGCGCGCCGCTCGTGGCCGAGGACGTGGTCCCCGGTCTCCCGGGCTTCGAGGACGAGCAGAAGAGAGTTCTGGCGGCGACGGTCGGCGGAGTTCGCGTGATCGATCTCTACGTGCCGAACGGGCAGGCGGTCGGCACCGACAAGTACCGCTACAAGCTCGCCTGGCTCGCCGCTCTCACGGGATGGCTCGAGGCGGAGCTCGTCCGTTACCCGTCGCTGGTCGTGCTCGGGGACTTCAACATCGCGCCCGAGGAAGCGGACGTGCACGATCCGAAGCTTTGGGCGGGGCGCGTGCTGTTCAGCGGGCCGGAGCGGCAGGCGTTTCGCGGCCTCGTGGGGCTCGGGCTCGCCGATGCCTTTCGAATGTTTTCCCAGCCGCCTTCGATGTTCACCTGGTGGGATTTCAGGACGAACGCGTTCGCGCGCAACCGGGGCCTGCGGATCGATCACATCCTCGTGTCCCCCGGGCTCGCGCCCCGGCTCACGGAGTGCACGATCGATCTCGAACCGCGGCGCGGGGACCGTCCCTCGGACCACGCGCCCGTGCTCGCCGCGTTTGCGACCTCGTCAGCGGAATTGTAAAGCCCGTGGGGGCAAGGTCTCTCGCAGGGGTTTGTACGATTTGTACGCTGCTGTACGTGCGTACAAGAGCGTACAAATTGTACGGACTCCTGCGAGACACCATCGGGACCCGGGCTTTACATCTAAAGACGAGTCCCTCACGGCGGCCAGGGGCTAGGAGTGCGACGGCTCCTCGGTCGAGGGGCGGATCGTCCGAATCAACGGCACGAACTGGACGGGGATCAGGTTCTCCGCGTCGAAATCGCGCTCGGTCCGGATCCAGCGCTGGAGCATCTGCTGCCGGCGCCCGACCGGGAGCACGAGCCGTCCTCCGAGCCGGAGCTGATCGAGCAGTGTGCGGGGAACATGGTCCGGCGCGGCCGTGACGACGATCGCGTCGTACGGGGCCTCTTCCGGATAGCCGACGAAGCCGTCGGCGTGATGGACGATCACGTCGTGATACCCGAGCCTGCGCAGGCGCTCGGCGCCTTCGGCTGCGATGTCCGCGTGGAGCTCGACCGTGTGCACGCAGCCTGCGATCTCCGCGAGCACCGCGGACTGGTAGCCGGAGCCGGTGCCGATCTCGAGCACCTTCTCGCCGCCCTCGAGCCCGAGTGCTTCGGTCATGAGGGCCACGATGTACGGCTGGGAGATCGTCTGATCGCGGCCGATGGGGAGCGGGGCATCGCGGTACGCCGCACGCTTCAGGTCCTCGGGCACGAATTCGTGGCGGGGGACCGTGCGCATCGCCGCGAGCACGAGCGGATCCTTGACGCCGCGCGAAGCAATCTGCTCCGCGACCATGCGCCGGCGCTCCTCCGCGACACGGACGTTCTCGGACTGAATCGGGGTTTCCAGGGGCACGGATGTTCCTTCCTTTGTTCATCCCCGGCGGGCGGGTCCGCCGCACGGAAAACGGCACCACCCTTCGGCGCCGTCCGTTCACACACCATTATGATGCAGAAGTCCTCGAAACGCAGCAGGCGGCTTTGCGTCGCCCCCGGGTCGGTTCGAATCGTCGTGGCGAGAGCCTTTTCACAGGGCCTTCGGGCGCGTAGGATGCGGCCGGTTGCCGGTCCCCCGATCGCCAAGGAGGCTTCGCATGGTCCCGACGTCCCACCTGGTTCCGGCCGCAACGCGAAGGGCGCGACGCGCGGCGGCACTGTTCCCGGCTCTCCTCGCTGTCGCGGCGCTCGCCTCCGGCTGCTCCTCCTCCCGCCCCGATCTTCCGCGCAGCCCGCAGGATCGGCACAACATGCGGTTGCAGGGTGCGGCGCTCATCGACTCGCTCGTCCTCGCGCACGGCGGCATGGAGAACTGGAACAAGGTCGTGGAGATGACGTTCCGCGGCACGGACGAGTGGAAGAAGCCGTACGACAAAGTCCTGAACCCGTGGCCGGTCGATCGCGCGGCGGGCCAGAACAGCTATCGCGTCCACGACGGGCTCGGACGCCTGGCGATCGTGACCGACAACGGCACGCTCACGTACGGCATGGGCCGGACGGGTTCGTGGGCGCTGCTTCGGGGCCAGCCGTCGCCCAACCCGCGCGACGAGCGCGATGCCGCCTACATCGTGAACTGGCACGGGTTCCTGGCCGGGGTGCCGTTCCGCTTCAAGGAGGCGGGGGCGGTCGCGCACTACCTGGGCCGCGCCCATCGCAAATTCCAGAACGCGGCGCAGGAGTTCGACGAAGTCCTCGTGACGTACCCGCCCGAAGGCGACCTCCTGCCGAACGACTGGTTCGTCGTGCGCATGGATCCGATCACGCATCGCATGCGCACGTTGACCTACACGACGACCGGAAAGGGCGGACGCTTCTTCGAGACGACGTGCGAGTTCGGAGATGAAGTGGAGCTCGAAGGCATGCGGATTCCGACGCGCCGAACGTGCTACCTGTCGGCTCCGGTCGAAGCCGGGCTCCACACGTGGACGCTCGCCGACCTGCGCTTCAATCAGATCTCGCCCGACACGTATTTCGAGCGCTCGACCGCGACACTTCCGGGTGCGCCCGACAGCGCAGCGGCGGACTCCGCGCGCGCCGCAGCGGCCGCGGCACGACCCGACTCGGCCCGGGGCGGCACGCACTGACACTCTGACGCACCGTGCGGGAGCGGATCGAGAATCCGCGATCTCGTGCAACCTGCGGGATGGCTGAAAACGGGCTCTCCGGGCTGTGGATAACGTGCCCGGAGGGCCCCTTCGTGTCTGTGAATTCACCGTGAATCGGCGGAAGGACCCCGATTTGGCGCGATCCGGGCTTGCCCGCACGCGTCCAAGGCGGCACGATGGCAGCAGATCGAAACCCGCCACGCCGGTCGTCGAGCACGACCCAAGGAGTCGAATTGGAACAGAAGAGCTTCGTGAAGGGTGCGCGTCTCCTGGCCTTCGGGCTCATGGCCACCGGCCTGATTGCGGTCGTCGCGTTCATTGCGATCACCGGAGCTTCGCGCAACCGCACCGCCGCGACGGAAGTCGGAAGCGGCACGACGACCGAAACCGAAACGAGCGCGGAGCACGCCACGGTCGACGGCGAAACCGTCGAGATCGTCCGCATTCAGGTCGAGGGCATGACCTGCGGCGGATGCGCGACCCACGTCGCGACCGAGCTCGAGAAGGTAGATGGCGTCGAGAGCTGTACCGTGGACGTGGAAGGGAAGACCGCGGAAGTCCGGCTCACGCGCGCCGGCGTTCCGACACAGACGCTGCTCGCGGCGGTCGAAACCGCCGGCTACTCCGCGCGCCTCGCGCCCTGAAGTCCCGGCGGCACCCGCCGCCGCCTACTGTCCCGCCCGCTCGTTCTCCCGCCGCACGCTCTCGATCACTTCGCTGTAGTACGGCTTCTCCTTGAGGCTCGCGTACGCGCCCGGGAAGAGCACGATCGTGATGTCGGCCGAGACGTCCGAAAACGCGTTCAGGACGACGGCACACCGGCTTCCGCCCTGGAGCCGCGTGTTGTCGATCATCGGGAAGTCGAAATAGCTCACGCTGAAGTTCGCGGTCTTCGTCTGGCGGCCGAGCTCGGGATCGGGCGTTTCGACCGTGAGTCCGACCATGAGCTCCCGGTTCGCGCGATCGACGCTCAGAATGTCGAGCCCGAACGTGGCCTGCAGTGAATCGAGCGTGAGCGTTGCGCCCTCGAGCGACGTGCCTTCCGGATCCCCGCTCAAATCCACACTCCGGTCGAACTTCCTCCCCACGCCCTCGAGCACGATGACCTGCTTGCGGGCGATCTCGCGCGCGACCCGCTCGAGGCGGTTCATATAGTCGGTGTATTCGGCGCGAACGGTCGCGTTCGGTGCGCTTGCGATCTTCGCCGCGATCCGCCGCTTGAGGTCGAGGAACAACGGCTTCAGGTTCAGCGACTCGTGGAAGTTGTACGCCAGCAGCTCGAGGTTGAGCACGGCCGAGTTCATGTCCTCGGCCTGGCTCCTGGCACTCACGAAGCTCGCGATGATGGTCTGGAACATGTCCTTGCGCAGCGCACTCTCGGATTCCTCGCGCTTGCTCATGAGCTCGCTGTAGAGGCGGCTGTTGGTCTCGAGCGCCTGTCGACGATTCAGGAACTCGGACGACTTGACCCCGAGGAGCGCGATCGCGAGTGCGGTGAGGAGCCCTCCGACCGGCTGCAGGATGATCTGGACCTTGTCCCACACGTCGCGCTTTGGGCGCACCGACACGACCGGCACCGGAGCTTCGGCAGCGGCGTCCGGAATCGCGGGCGCGCCGGGATCGGACGGCGCGGCCGGGGCACCCGGCGGGAGATCAGAAGCGTAGGACTCGCTCACTTGCGGCGGAGAGTCGGCTTGCCGTCCTTCTTCTCGATGATCAGGTCGTAGCGCGTCGCTTCCTTGTTCGAGAAGACCTGGATCTCGAGCGGCTGCTTCTCATAGACCACGGTCAGAACGCACTTCCCGGCGTCCTTGACCATGAGCTTGTACGAGCCGAACTTGTCGGTCGCGGTTGTATCCGCCCCGCCGGCCGCCTTCACGGCCGCGGCATCGGCTTTGGAATCCGCCGGGAGCGGCCGGCTCACGCGCACCTGCACGCCTTCGGCGACCGGCTTTCCGTCGATCTTGATGTCGCCGAAGATCCGCCCGGCGAACGCGTCCGCCGAGAGGCCTGTAATGATTCCAAGCGTCAGGATGGCCATCGCAATTAAACGCATGATCGTTCTCCCTTTCGTTCCGGCGGGGAGCAGGTGGACGCGCACGGGGCCGGCCCGCGCATCGCATCCGTCACC
>JBOHUC010000034.1:0-23006 GCA_050733935.1 Candidatus Eiseniibacteriota bacterium
ATCTCGAGCCGGCGTGAGAAGAGGGGCGCGATCTCGAGCACGGCCTCGGCCCGGCGCGCGGCCGCCACGCCGCCGCGCGGCCAGGCGCGGGGGCGCCGGTATCCGCGCGGATCGCCGATCAGGAGCCTCGAGAGCGCGATCGAAGGCCGCGGGAGGATGCGGATCGATGCTTCGCCGAGTCCGACCGGCGCGTCGAGCACACGACTCATCTGATCGCGCACGAGCGGCGTCAGACGCGCCGGTGGGAAGATCGCGGCGGCTGCGAAGTGCGCTGCGATCGCGAGCACCACGAGCACGCCCGCGATCCACGCGACGGTTCGCAACAGACGACGATTCCGGCGCGCCCGACGTGCGCGCGCGGACTTCAAGCCGCGGCTCCGTTCGTGTAGGGTGCTCGCATGTCCCGCTCCTCCCGATCGCGCGAACGGGAAACCCGTGCGATGGCGGCCTGGGCCGATCGCGTGCCGGAGGGCACCCGCTGGGCTATCGTGCTCCTGTTCGCCGCCGCCGTCACCCCCGTGCTCCTGTGGAAGCATCCGGTCGGCGACTACTTCGTCGAAACCGACTTCTACGGTGGCTACGAACCCGGCGCGCGTGCGCTGCTCGCCAGGGGCCTCGATCCCGTCCGCTACGGCGTCGTCGGTCCGGTCTACGAGATCGTGCTCGCCGCTCTCAAGCTCACGGGCCTCGATCTCTTCCGGGCCGCACAGTTCCTCTCGCTCGCGAGCATGACCGCGACGATCGCGATCGCGTCCGGCTGGCTCGAGAAGAGGCTCGGGCGCGGCGCGGGCTGGGTCTCCGCACTCCTGCTTACGACCAACCCCACCGTCGTGCGCTACGCGTACACCGCGAGCACCGACGCGCTGTACCTCGCCCTCCTCACGGCCGCGTTCGCCTGCACGTTCCCCGCGCCGGGCGAGAGCGCCCGGATGCCGCGGCTCGCTCTTGCGGGCGCGCTCGCAGGACTCGCGACTCTGACACGCTACACCGGGATCGCCCTCGTTCCGCTCGGGATCCTGGCCGCGCTCTGGCCGGGAGCGGGAAACCCGTGGCGCAATCGGCGACTGCGCGCGGTCGGCGCGTTCGCCGTGGGAACGCTCGTCGTGTTCGCGCCGTGGTGGGCGTTCACGGCCGCGTCCGGCGCGCCGCCGACTCTGCGCTTCTACCACAACCTCGCGTACGAGGTGTTCGCGCGCAGCCGCGGGATCACGTGGGACGACTACCAGATGAGCCTCGAGAAGGAGTTCCCGACGTTCCGTTCCGTCCTCGAGCGGGATCCGGGAGCCGTCGTTCAGCGACTGTTCGCGAACACGTACGAGCACGTGGCGCAGGCTGCGAAGGACTTGTGGCTTGCACCGCTCACCATCCTCGCCGCGATCGGTCTGGTCCTCTGGATCGCGCGGAGGCTTCCCGGAGTTGGCCCCGCGGTCGCGCTCGGCGCACTCGTGTACGCGTCCCTCGTGCCCGCGTTCTATGCGAACCGCTATCACCTGCCGCTCGTCCCGGTCGCCGCGATGCTCGCGGGCGGAGCGCTCGCCGCGCCCCGCGCGCTCCCGGGTCTGGCTTCGCTCGTTCCCGGAGTCGGCCGCGCGCTCGCGTGGGTCGTCCTGCCGCTTGCGTTCCTGGGAGCGATCTACGTCCAGGGCCGCGCGACCGTGCAGGACGTCGAATACATGGCGACCCAGGTTCCGACGGACCTGCCGGCGGTCGCCGAGGCGCTCCGGAAGGACTGGCACGGCGAGGGCAAGCCGCGCCTGATTGCGCGCAAGCCGCACCTCTCGTATTACGCGCACGCCGAGCCGATCGCGTTCGCGCCGCTCGATTCGCTCGAGGCGCTTGCGCGTTACGCGAAGGAGCAGCACGCGGATTACCTGTTCATCTCCTGGCCCGAGGCGCTCCTTCGCCCGTCGTTCGCGTTCCTCCTCGTGCCCGAGTTTGCTCCCGAGGGGCTCTCGGTCGTCGCGGCGGGCCCGAACGGCCACTCCGCTCTTTATCGGATCGGGCCCACGTTCGGCGACCGGATGCCCGACTGGTACCCGCTCGAGTGGACGTGGCGCGCCGGGGAGGGAATGATTCGGATCGCTCCCAACGATCCGGAATACTGGCTCGCGGCCGGCGAGGGCCGTCACGCACGACGCGAATACGCAGCGGCGCTCGAAGCGTACGACCAGGCTCTCCGGCTCAAGCCCGGCTGGGCTCGCGCGTTCGCCGATCTCGGCAACCTGTTCGCCGACCAGGGCGATTTCGTGAAGGCGGTCCAGGCGTACGAGGCGGCGTTCAACGCGGGATCGCGCGAGCCGCGGCTCCTTCGGAATCTCGGGGTTGCGGCGGCACAGGCCGGTGACTTCCGGCGCTCCGAGCAGGTGCTTTCGGCGTACCTGTCGCAAACCAACGATCCGGCGATGGCGAACTTCCTCGAGCAGGTGCGGGAGCAAATCGCCGCAAGCGGGGGACGATGAGCACGATCGACGGCTACCGTCTCGCGGTTCCAATTGTCCCGCGGTTCCGCGACACGGACGCGATGGGGCATCTCAACAATGCGGTCTACGTGACGTACTTCGAGGTCGCGCGCGCGGCGTACTGGCTCGCGCTCACGGGCGACACGAACTACCAGCGGGTCCCGTTCATCCTCGCGCACACGACGATCGACTTCCGATCGCCCGCGTTCGTTAGCGAGACGCTCGAGGTCGGGATCCGGATCGCCCGCGTCGGGACCAAATCGTTCACGTTCGAGTACCGGATCGAGGAGCAGGCGACGCGCCGGCTCGTGTGTGACGGCCGGTCGGTCCAGGTCGTGTTCGACTACGAAAGCGGCGAGTCCCGCCCGGTCCCGGATGAGCTCCGCGCGGCGCTCCGAAAGTTCGAGAACCGGCCCGATCTCTAGAATTCCGGGCCGGTTTCCCCCTGTGGTAGAGTCCCGCCCGGGCCCGCAGGCGGGCTTTCCGTGACCCCCCTCTCGAACTGGAAGGAATCCGCATGACCCACGTCACGAAGCGATCCGTGCACGCCCGCGTGCCGGTCTGGGTCGCCCTGCTCGCGCTCGGCTCGATGGTGGCCGCAGGCTGCGCCTCGAAGGGCGGTTCGACGAACACATCCTCGTCCGGATCCTCGACCACCGCCAAAGTGGAGGAAGGGGTGAAATCCACCACGCCGGAAACGACCGCGCAGGAGCCGGAGCACATCAAAGTGCAGCACATCCTGATCGGCTTCGTCGGCTCCGTGCCGGGCAAGAACATCACCCGCACGAAGGACGAGGCGAAGACGCTCGCGTACCAGATCCTCGAGCGCGCCCAGAAGGGCGAGGACTTCGACACGCTCGTCAAGCAGAACACCGACGACGCACATCCGGGGATCTACGGCATGTCGAACAAGGGTGTGACGCCGGCGACCGGCGAATATCCCAGGGACCGGATGGTCCCGGCGTTCGGCAACGTCGGATTCAAGCTCGCGGTCGGCGGCGTTGGCATCGCGGACTACGACCCCGCCACGAGCCCGTACGGTTATCACGTGATCAAGCGCGTCGAGTAGGCTGGCACGCCACCGGCCTCTCCGTCGCACGTTCGTCGTTCAAACCCGGAGGTTCGCCCCCATGTCCCTGGTTCGGAATCCGAGCGCTCGTGCGCTTCCGTCCGTGATCGCCGTCCTTGCACTCGTGCTGTTCGGCTGCGCCCCGAAAGTCGAGGAATCGGCCGAGGAGCTCGCGGCGAAGGCGAAAGCAACGGCCGACAGCATCGCGAAAGCGGAAGAGGCCGCAAAGCAGGCGGCGACGATGCCCGTCAAGCCTGCGACTCCCCCCGAGCACATCGAGGTGCAGCACATTCTGATCGGCTTCCAGGGCAGCATTCCCGGGAAGACGATCACACGCACCCGGGAGGAGTCCGAGAAGCTCGCGAACGAGGTCCTCGAGCGTGCGCGGAAGGGCGAGAACTTCGACGGACTGGTGCAGCAGTACACGGACGATCAGTTCCCCGGTGTCTATGCGCTCGCGAACACGGGTGTGACGCCCGACGCCGCCAAGCAGGAGTACGCGCGGGGCGCCATGGTGAAGGGATTCAGCGACGCGGCTTTCGATCTCTCCCCGGGCAACATCGGCATGGCGCCGTTCGACGCGAAGACGAGTCCGTACGGATGGCACATCATCAAGCGTTTGAACTGACACGAAGAGGCCCTCGATGAAACCTCGCGACCTGATCCTTGGAATTCTGATTTCCGCGTGTGCAGTGCTCACGCTGTCCGCGCCCGAGGCGCAGGCCCGATCCGCGACGGGGGTGAAGTTCCCGACGATTGGCCAGGCGCTGCGGGCTCTGGGCACACCGGCGACGGTTCCGGCCGCATGGTCCGGAATCTGGTCGTCCAACGACTCCCTCTTCATCTGCGTTCAGGCGACGCCGCTCTTCGTGAGCTCGAGCCTCGATACCCTCTGCACCGGCGAGGAAATCAACCAGACGGACCCCGAGTTCACCTACGACTGCAGTGGGACGGCGGACGACACGAACGTGAACGTCACGTGCACGGGCACCTGGGTGCCCGATCCCAAGAGTCCGGGATGCGTCGCGAACATCGAGGCGGTCATGGTCGGCACCCGGACGGGTGACACTTCGGTCATCTTCGTGACCGCCAACACGGTGTACGCACCGCCGTTCTGCGCCGGTCTTCCGGATCAGTGCATTCAGCTGAAGTCGGTCCGCACCCGGACCGCGCCCGAACCGGTCGATTGCGGCACCCCGGCGCTTCCGACCTCGTGGGGAAAGGTCAAGGCCGGCTATCGCTAGGCTTGCCCGCAAGACCTCGTAGCGCGTGATCGAAGGCGCCTCCGACTCATTCGTCCGACTCGCCGAAGCCGCGCTCGTCGTACTTCTCGCGCTCGAGGTTGCGATCCTCGTGTGCTTTCTGTCGTGGCGCGACGGGGAGCGCGGACGTGGCACGGCGGGGGCTCGCCCCCGGTGGCTCGTCGCCGGACCGCTCGTTGCGGCTCTCGGCTTCGGCGTTTCCGCATTTGCCGTGTCGCGCACCGGCGCACTCGCGCCCGGTCTTCCGGGCGCGGGCATGCCGTGGGAGCGCGTGACCGACGAGACGCCCGCGGCCGAAGCGGCGAAAGCGGGGGAGCGCGCGTACTTGAACCGATGCGCGCCGTGCCACCTGCCCGACGGCCGCGGCCTGCCGCCTTCGTATCCGTCCCTCGTCGAAAGCCCGATCGTGCGCGGGCCCGTGGCCGACCACGTGCAGGTCGCGCTCTTCGGAAGCGCGGGGCTTAAGGAGCATCGTCCCGGTGTCGCTCGAATGCCGGCGTTCGGCGCGGCCGCGAGCGACGCCGAGCTGGCTGCGATCCTCACGTACCAGCGCAAGCAGTGGGGGAGCGGGGCCGACCCCGTACGACCTTCGGACGTGGCGCGGGGCCGGACGCAGGGCAGCCCGCAGCGCGGCCAAGCGAAGGGCGGCTCGCAGGGCGGGCCGGAGGCCCCTCGCTGATGGGCGCCGCTTCGACTATGCTCCCGCAGTTCGGTCGGGTGGCACGGCTTGCGCAGGTTCTGGTCGTGCTCACCTTTGGACTCATCGTGCTCGGAGCGATCGTGCGCGCGACGGGGTCGGGGCTCGCGTGTCCGGACTGGCCGCTGTGTCACGGCCGGCTCCTGCCGCCGCTTCAGCCCCAGGTGCTGCTCGAGTGGTCGCACCGTTTCGTCGCGTTGTGTGTGAGCCTCCTCACGGCTGCGCTCGCGATCTGGATCCTGGCCGCGCGCCCGTTGCGGCGCGCGCTCGGCGGCTTCGTGGTGCTCGCTTTGGGATTGCTCGCGCTCCAGGTGCTGCTCGGGGCGCTCACGGTCTGGAAGCTCCTGCACTTCTCCGTCGTGACGCTCCATCTCGGGAATGCGCTCCTCTTCTTCGCGGTTCTGATCGCGATCGCGGAGCGGGCGGCGCGACTCGAGCGCGCCGAGGCTGGGCCGTCCTCGTCCGGCGCGCCGCGCGCAGTGTTCGCGTTCGCGAGTGGTGCGACGCTCGCGCAGATCCTGCTCGGCGGGCTCGTGAGCACGAACCACGCAGGCCTCGCGTGTCCCGATTTCCCGACGTGTCACGGGGAGTGGTGGCCGCCGCTCGAAGGCCTCGTGGGCCTTCAGATGCTGCACCGGTACGGCGCGTACGGGCTCGGAGCCCTGCTCGTGCTCGTGTGGTGGCGCTCGCGCGCCGCCGCGGACGTCCGCATCCGCGCGGGCGCGGAAGTCGCGCTTTCGCTCTTGGTCGTTCAGATCGTCCTGGGAGTCATGAACGTGCTGCTTGCCGTTCCCGTATGGATCACCGCCGCGCATCTTGCGACCGCGACCGTCCTGTTCGCGCTCCTCGTCCTCACGACGCTGCGCGCTTTCGCCCGGCCGATGCCGACGGGAGGAGCGTCGTGAACGTCGCCCTCGCGCGCACCGATGCGCGTCGGCTCGCGCTCGCGTACCTCGAGCTCACGAAGCCGCGCATCGTCTTTCTCGTGCTGCTCACGGGCATCCCGGCGCTCCTGCTCGCCGCGGGCGGCCTGCCGCCGCCGCGCGCGTTCGTGGCCGCCGTGCTCGGGACTGCCCTCGCCGCGGCCTCCGCCGCCGCGTTCAATCACTACTTCGATCGCGATCTCGACCGCCTCATGGTGCGGACGCGCAACCGGCCGCTCCCCGCCGGCACGATTCCGCCCGCGCACGCGCTCGCGTTCGCGTTCGTGCTCGCGGGTCTCTCGTGGCTCGTGCTCGCGGGACTTGCGAACGTGCTCGCGGCCGCGATCGCGCTCGCGTCGATCTTCTACTACGCGATCGTTTACACGGTGTGGCTCAAGCGGACGACGCCGCAGAACATCGTGATCGGCGGCGGGGCGGGAGCTTCGGCGCCGCTCATCGCGTGGGCCGCGGTCACAGGAACGGTCGGGCTTCCGGCCGTGCTGCTCGCCGCCATCGTCTTCTTCTGGACGCCACCGCACTTCTGGGCGCTCTCGCTCTACAGCCGCGAGGATTACAAGCGCGCGGGGATCCCGATGCTTCCTGTCACGCACGGCGAGGACAAGACCCGCCGCCAGATCACGCTCTACACGATCTGTCTCGTTCCGGTGACGCTCGCGCCCGCGGCGATCGGCGTGGCCGGACCCGTCTACTGGGTGCCGGCGCTCATCCTCGGCGTCCTGTTCGCCGTGCTCGCCTGGCGGCTCATGACGACCGCGGAGACCGCACGCGCGGTGCGCCTGTTCCGCTTTTCGATCCTCTACCTGTTCCTGCTCTTCGTGTTCCTCGGCGTGGACGCGGGACTCGGCGGACCGGGACGACTCGATCGTGCCCGCGTAGCGGGTTCGGCGCCTGCCCCGTCGCCCGCCGCTTCGGCGGATCCCGCCGTATCCGCGCTCGCGGGACCGACCCTGGTGGTGACGTTCGCCGTGCGCACGGCGGGGAACCTGCCGGTCACGGCCGAGCCGCTCGTCCCCGAGGTGAACGTCCGGCGCGGCGATGCGGCGAAAGTCGAGTATCGCTTCACGAATCGCAGTGCGCGCACGGTCCAATTCCAGGCGATCCATCGGATCACGCCTGCGGAATTCGATTCGCTGTTCCGTAAGGAAGTTTGCTTCTGCTTCGAGCGCCAGTCGCTCGGACCGTCGGAGACCGCCGTGATGCCCGTTCGGTTCGAGCTCGATCCGCGGCTTCCGCTCACGGCGGGTCGGATCGCTCTCGACTACACGCTGGTCGAGCTCCCGTCGTCCTCGGCAGCCGATGGCTTGCCACCCGGCATGAAGTCCCACGTCGCGGAGCCGGGCGGCCGCTGAAGCACGCGGCCCACGAACTTTCGCACGCCGACGATCCCCTCGTTCTCGCGCCCCGAGGTCGGGAGCACGGGAATCTCCTCGCGCCACGGCAGGAGCTTCACGAGCTCGGCGAGCCTTCGAGCGGGTCCCGCGTTGTTTACGCGATCCGCTTTCGTGAAGACGAGCGCGAACGGAATGTCCCCCTCGAGGAGCCACTCGAGCATTTCGAGGTCCGGATCCTGCCACGGGACGCTCACGTCGACGAGCTGGAGGATCGCCGCAATGCGGTCGGGAGCGGCCAGGAGTGATCGCACCGCGCGGGCGAATTTCTCGCGCTCGGAGCGCGCGCCCGATGCGTAGCCGTAACCGGGGAGATCGACGAGGTAGAACGGCGGCAGTTTCTCGGCCCGCATCGCGTAGTAGATGAGCTGGCGCGTGCGCCCGGGCGTGCGGCTCGTGCGCGCGAGCGTGCGCCCGGCGAAGCGGTTGAGAACGGTCGACTTTCCGACGTTCGAGCGCCCGCTGAAGAGAATCCCGGGCCGGTCGTTGGGACAGTGCGGGAGGTCGAGAAACGCTCCGACGAAACGTGCTTCCGTGAAACGCATGGTGCGGAGGGTAGCACGCGGCGACCCTTCGCCTTGACAGCGAACCGGCGCCCGACGAACATGCGGCCATGACCCCCGAACGCGATGCTTCCCGCGCGACCGGCCCCTGGGTGGGCGTCATCATGGGCAGCCAGAGCGATTACGAAACGCTCGCTCCGGCCGTCGAGATCCTCGAAGCGCTCGCGATTCCGCACGAGGTGCGCATCGTGTCCGCGCACCGCACCCCCGATCACATGTTCGACTACGCAACGAACGCGGAAGATCGCGGAATCGAAGTCATCATTGCTGCGGCCGGAGGCGCTGCGCACCTTCCCGGGATGACGGCCGCGAAGACGCTCGTGCCCGTGCTCGGCGTTCCGATTGACGCGACGACGTTGAACGGTCTCGATGCGCTCCTTTCGATCGTTCAGATGCCGAAGGGTGTCCCCGTCGGCACGCTGGCGATCGGACAGCCCGGAGCCGCGAACGCCGCCCTGCTCGCCGCCCGTATCGTCTCGCGCACGCGCCCGGACGTGCGGGAACGCCTGCGCGCGTGGACCGACGCGCGCCGCGACGAGGTGCTCCGCCAGCAGGTGCCGTGATGGCGGTGGGGGACGGCGCGCCGGGAGTGATCGCGCCCGGAGCAGCCCTCGGAATCCTGGGGGGCGGACAGCTCGGGCGCATGACGGCCCTCGCCGCGCGCCCGCTCGGCTATCGCATCTCGGTTCTCGATCCCGATCCCTCGTGTGCCGCACGTCCGGTCGTCGAGCGCTGTGTCACGGGCGCGTTCGACGACCCGAACGCCGCCGCCGAGCTCGCCCGCGAGGTTTCGGTCGTCACGCTCGAAATCGAGAAGATCGCTCCCGCCGCGCTCGCGGCGGCCGGCGAGCACGCGCCGGTCCGTCCTGCCGCGTCGGTGCTCGAGATCGTCCAGGATCGAACGCGCCAGAAGCGCTGGCTCGCGGGACACGGCTTTCCGGTCGGGCCGTTCCGGATCGCCACCACCGAGGAGGAGTTCGTCGAGGCCATCGGCGCGTTCGCGGGACGCGTGTTCGCGAAGTCGAGCTTCGGCGGCTACGACGGTCGCGGACAGGCGAGCTTCGAGGGCGACGGAACGTCCGCGGGAGCGGGCGCAGACGCGGAGGCGGCCGCGGCCGTTGCCGCTGCGGCGCGCGCGCAGTGGCATGAGCTCGGCGAGCATCCGTGCGTGGTCGAGCAGGCGCTCGACTTGGACGCCGAGCTCTCGGTCCTCGTCGCACGCTCCGCGCGCGGCGAGCTCTCCGTGTATCCGGTCGCGCGCAACCATCACGAGCGCCGGATTCTCTTCTGGTCGCAGATCCCGGGCGGCTTCGATCCCGCGCTCGAGCGCGCGGCGCAAACGATCGCCACCGACCTCGCCGTCGCGCTCGACGTGGTCGGGCTCCTGTGCGTCGAGCTCTTCCTCGCCAAGGACGGCCGCCTGCTCGTGAACGAGCTCGCGCCGCGTCCGCACAACAGCTATCACGCGACGATCGAATGCGCGGCGACGAGCCAGTTCGAGCAGCTCGTGCGCGCGGTCTGCGGACTTCCACTCGGGGCGACCGACGTGGTCCGGCCGGGCGCGATCGTGAACCTGCTCGGCGGCGTGTGGGCGCGCGGCCGTGCGCCCGCGTTCGAGCAGGCACTCGCTCTCAAGGGCGTGCGGCTCCACCTCTACGGCAAGGGCGAGGCCCGGCCGGGTCGGAAAATGGGCCACCTGGCCGCGCTCGCGGACACACCCGAGGCTGCCCGGGCGCTCGCGCTCGCGGCCTACGCGAAACTCTGATCGCGCCAGCGCAGGACCGCTTAAACGCTTTCAAACTTTCAATTTACAGGGAAGGCCGTGGCGTGATAAGGAAGGCGGGTCCGGTATCGACCCCCAGCGTCCAGGGGTGCCCGCCACCCCTCGAGGAGCTCCATTCATGTCGTCGTTTTTCGTCACGCCCCAGGGCAGGAAGCTCGTCACGTTCATTCCCGGCGACGGGATCGGTCCCGAGGTCACGGGGAGCGCGCGCCGCATCATCGAAGCGACGGGGGCCGCGATCGAGTGGGAGGACCGCGAGGCCGGGGCGAGCGTGTTCAAGAAGGGCCTTCCTTCGGGCGTGCCGCAGGAGACGATCGACTCCATCAAGAAGACGAAGATCGCGCTCAAGGGTCCGCTCGAGACCCCGGTCGGCTTCGGCGAGAAGAGCGCCAACGTCACGCTGCGGAAGCTCTTCGAGACCTACGCGAACATCCGTCCCGTGCGCACGTTGCCCGGCGTGCCGACCCCGTTTGCGCAAAAGAACATCGACCTCGTCGTCGTGCGCGAGAACGTCGAGGACCTGTACGCGGGCATCGAGCACATGCAGACGCCCGGCGTGGCGCAGTGCTTGAAGCTCATCTCGCGCAAGGGCTGCGAGAAGATCGTGCGCCTGGCGTTCGAGTTCGCGCGCGCGGAGGGCCGGAAGAAGGTCCACTGCGCGACCAAGTCGAACATCATGAAGATGACCGAGGGCACCCTCAAGCGCACGTTCGAGGCGATCGCGCCCGAGTATCCCGAGATCCAGGCCGAGCACATCATCGTCGACAACTGCGCGCACCAGCTCGTCCGCTTCCCCGAGTGGTTCGACGTCATCGTGATGACGAACATGAACGGGGACATTCTCTCCGATCTCACCTCGGGTCTGATCGGCGGCCTCGGTTTCGCCCCCTCGGCGAACCTGGGCACGCAGTACGCGATCTTCGAGGCCGTGCACGGCTCCGCACCCAAGTACGCGGGCAAGAACGTGATCAATCCGACGGCCGTGATCTTCGCCGCGGTCATGATGCTCAGGCGCCTCGGCGAGTTCGAGGCCGCGGCCGCGATCGAGAACTCGATCGTGGCGACGCTCGAGGACGGAAAGTTCAGGACGCGCGACATCGTGGGCGACCAGGGGTCGTGCACGACGACGGCCTACACGGATGCGATCATCGCGAACCTGGGAAGGAAGCCGTCGCGCTCGTTCGTGCGCGAGTACAAACCGATCCGGATGCCCGACGTTCCGGCCGCGCCCGACCTCGTCAAGGTCAAGGAGCGGAAGGTCGCCGGGGCCGACGTGTTCGTCGAGTGGACCGGCAGCGTCGAAGCGCTCGGCCAGAGCTTCGAGTCCGCGGTCCAGGGCTCGCCGTTCCGCCTCCACATGGTGTCGAGCCGCGGGACCAAGCTCTATCCCGGCGGAAGTGCCGTGACGGACACGGTGGACGCGTTCACCGGCCGGTTCGTGCGCACGGACGGCGGCGACACGAGCGATGCCGAGCTGATCGATCTCCTCCAGCGCGTCGGGGCCCGCGCGCGCTGGACCCACGTCGAGAAGCTCAACGTATTCGACGGTGCGATCGGATATACGAAAGCGCAGGGCGAGGATTGATGACCTTTCCGTCGGAGCCGCGATGATCGTCTCGATCCCGCGCGAGATCGCTCGCGGCGAGGCCCGGGTCGCGGCCGTTCCCGAGACGGTCGGCCGCCTGCGAAAGACCGGGCTCGACGTGCACGTCGAGCGCGGTGCGGGCGAAGCGGCCGGATTCCGCGATGACGCGTACGCGGACGCGGGAGCCACGCTCGAGTCCGACGTGCGCGCGCTCTGGGGACGCGCCGACGCCGTCCTCAAGGTGCGCGAGCCCGGCCCCGTCGAATCAACGGGCGCCCACGAGCTCGATCTTCTGAAAGAGGGAGCGATCCTGGTCGGGTTCCTGAAGCCCGCCGAGCGTCCCGACCTCCTCCCGCGCTACCTCGCCCGCCGAGTCACGGCGTTCAGCCTCGAGAAGCTTCCGCGCACTTCGCGCGCGCAGAAGATGGATGCGCTCTCGTCCATGAGCACGGTCGCCGGCTACAAGGCCGTCCTGATCGCGGCCGCGCGACTGCCGCGCTTCTTCCCGCTCCTCATGACCGCTGCCGGCACCGTTCCGCCCGCGCGCGTGTTCATCCTCGGCGCGGGCGTCGCGGGGCTTCAGGCGATCGCGACCGCGCGGCGCCTGGGGGCGGTCGTCGAGGCGTTCGACGTCCGTCCGGCCGTGCGCGAGGAGGCGCAGAGCCTCGGAGCCACGTTCGTCGGCCCGACGGGGGATGCCAAGGCGGCGCCGGGCCCCGCCGGCTCCGGCTCAGGCTCGGGCGCGTACGCGGGCGAGCTCACCGAGGACGAGAAGAAGCACGAGCAGGATCTGCTCGCGAAACATGTTGCGACCGCCGACGTCGTGATCTCGACCGCCATGATCCCCGGCCGGAAGGCGCCCGTTCTCCTGACCGCGGAAATGGTGCGTACGATGCGGCCGGGGGCGGTGATCGTCGACCTCGCGGCCGAGGCCGGCGGAAACTGCGAGCTCACGCGTCCGGGCGAGGACGTCACGGCCGGCGGAGTCACCGTCCTCGGCCCCGTGAACCTCGCCGCGACGCTTCCCGGCCACGCGAGCCAGATGTACGCGCGCAATCTCGCGAGCTTCGTCCTCCTGTTCGCGAAGGACGGCCGTCTCGATCCCGACTTCAGCGACGACATCCTCCACGACAGCTGCATCGCGCACGCCGGCCAGCCCGGGCCGCCGCCTGTCGAGCGCACGCTCGCCGGAAGCGATCGATGAGCGCGTTCGACGTCCTGACGGCGGTCACGGTCTTCGTGCTCGCCGTGTTCGTCGGCTTCGAGGTCATCTCGAAGGTTCCGGTCGTGCTCCACACGCCGCTCATGTCGGGAACGAACGCGATCCACGGGATCGTGGTCGTGGGCGCGATCGTCGTGCTCGCGCACTCGACTGATCCGCTCCTCACGTTCCTCGGTTTCGTGGGGGCTGTGTTCGGCGCGGCGAATCTGGTTGGCGGACTCTTCGTCACGGATCGGATGCTCGTCATGTTCAAGAAGAAGCCCAAGGAGCCTGCTGCGTGATCGCGGCCGACGGGGGGCTTCTCTTCCAGCGCGTTCTCTATCTGGTCGCGGCCGTGCTCGTGATCCTCGGTTTGAAGCAGCTCTCCTCGCCTGCGTCCGCGCGCCGCGGGAATCAGCTCGCGGGAGCGGGCCTCGCACTCGCGGTGCTCGCCACGTTCGTCGCGGGCGTTCCGCACAATCTCGGATGGATCCTCCTGGCACTAGGGATCGGCTCGGTCTTCGGCGCCTGGGGGGCACGGGTCGTCAAGATGACCGACATGCCGCAGATGGTGGCCCTCCTGAATGGCCTGGGCGGCGGAGCGGCGGCGCTTGTTTCGGCCGCCGAGTTCCTGGCCCAGGTCGGTGCCCCCGGGCAACCGGACCGGCTCTTTCAGACGGGGAGCGTGCTCGCGGGGACCGTCATCGGGGCCGTCTCCTTCTCCGGGAGCCTCGTCGCATTCGGGAAGCTCCAGGGCCTGATCGAGGAGAAGGCGGTCGTCCTGCCGGCCCAGAAGCTCGTCCACGGCGGGCTCGCGCTCGCGGGCCTCGTCCTCGCGGTGTTTCTCCTCGTCGGGGGCTCCGGGGCCGCCGGGGCGGGGGGCACCGGGGCGACGGTCGCCTATCTCGCGCTTGCGGTCGTGGCACTCCTCCTGGGGATCGTCATGGTGGTCCCGATCGGCGGCGCCGACATGCCGGTCGTCATCTCGATCCTGAACTCCTTCACGGGCCTCGCGGCCGCGGCGACCGGCTTCGTCCTCGATAACCACGCGCTCCTCATTTCGGGTACTCTGGTCGGCGCGTCGGGAACCCTTCTGACGCGGCTCATGTGCCGGGCCATGAACCGGTCACTGTCGAACGTGCTGTTCGGCGCGTTCGGCGCTGCGGCCCCGGCGTCCGCGGCTTTGGGCGCAGGTGCCGGGGCCGGCGCGACCGCCCGCCGCCCGGTCCGCGATGTCACGGTCGAGGATGCCGCGGTCCTCCTCGGCAACGTGCAGTCACTCATCATCGTGCCCGGGTACGGAATGGCGGTCGCCCAGGCGCAACACGTCACGCGCGAGCTCGCCGATCTGCTCGCGAAGCGCGGCGTCGACGTGAAGTACGCGATTCACCCGGTGGCCGGGCGCATGCCCGGACACATGAACGTGCTGCTTGCGGAAGCGAACGTTCCGTACGCGCAGCTCTACGACCTCGAGCAGATCAATCCGGATTTCGAACACACGGACGTGGCGCTCGTGATCGGCGCGAACGACGTCGTCAATCCGGCGGCGCGGCACGACCGTGCGAGCCCGATCTACGGCATGCCGATCCTGGATGCCGATCGCGCGCGCTACGTGATCCTGATGAAGCGGAGCCTGAATCCGGGCTTCGCCGGCATCGACAACGAGTTGTATTACGATCCGAAAACCACGCTCCTGTTCGGCGATGCGAAGAAGGTGCTGACCCAGCTCGTCGAGCAGCTCAAGACGGCCGGTTGATCCCCCGAAGAGGTTCGCGATGACGACCCCCCGTATCGCATCTGCCCGAGATGCCCGTTCTCTCCCGGTGGTGTTCGCGCAACGGGCGCTCGCGCTCGTGTTCACGCTCGCGGTCGCCGCTCCTCTGCTTCCCGGCACCACCCGGGCCGCGACCGATCCGCTGGCCCCGCCCGCGGGCCTCCGCGAGCGGACGCCGCGCGTTCATGCGTTCACGAACGCGCGCCTCGTGCTCGCGCCCGGACGCACGGTCGCGAGAGGCACGCTCGTCGCGCGCGACGGCACCATCGTCGCCGTGGGCGCGGACGTGAAGCCGCCGGCCGATGCGGTGATCGTCGACTGTGAGGGGGCGACGATCTATCCGGGACTCTTCGATCCGCTGGTCGAGCTCGACCTGCCGGCGCGCGAGGGCGCAGGCCGCGGCGGAGCCGGCGGTGGGGGTGGAGGGGGCCCAGGCAGCGGTGGGGGCGCTGCCGGTGCGACGCGCGGAGCGGCCTACTGGAACCCGTACGTCACGCCCGAGCTCAGGATCGAGCGCGAAGTCCTTCCGGACAGCGCGACCGTGCGCAAGCTCCGCGACCAGGGAGTGACGACGATCGCGGCCGTCCCGTCGCGCGGCGTGATCCGAGGCGGAGCCGCGGTGCTCACGCTCGCGGACGGACCGCTCGGCGAGCGGCTCCTCCTCTCGCAGGCTGCGCTCAACGTCGCGTTCGAGCCGCCGGCCACGTGGCAGGATCGCGGCCACCCCAACTCGGAGATGGGTGCCTACACGCTCATCCGCCAGGCGTTCTTCGACGCCGACTGGTACGCCAAAGCGCAGGCCGCCTGGACGAAGGACCGGACGCTCCCGCGTCCCCATGCGAGCGATGCGCTCACGAACCTGGGCCACTTCACGGCCGGGAAGGCACCCGTTCTCGTCAAGGCGAACACGGAGATGGACGTCCTGCGCGCCGACCGCCTCGCGAAGGAGCTCTCGCTCGACGTGATCGTGCGCGGGAGCGGGCGCGAGTACCGAAGGCTCGACGACGTGAAGGCGACGGGACGGCCGATCATCGTTCCGGTCGCGTTCCCGCGTCCGCCGCTCGTCGAAACGCCCGAACAGGCGATGAACAGTTCCCTCGAGAGCCTCATGCACTGGGACATTGCGCCCGAGAATCCCGCGCGGCTCGCGAAGGCCGGCGTGCGGATGGCGCTCACCTCGGACCGGCTCGAAGACCGGGCACAGCTGCTCCAGAACGTGCGGCGCGCGGTCGATCGCGGGCTTTCGGCCGACGATGCGCTGCGTGCGCTCACGGTGACGCCGGCCGCGTTCTACGGCCTCGACGACCACCTCGGCACGCTCGAAGTCGGAAAGCTCGCCCACCTCGTCGTGACCGACGGCGATCTCTTCACGCGCCGCGCGAAGGTGTGGGAGGTCTGGATCGACGGCGAGCGGTACGAGGCGAAGCGCCGTCCCGAAGTCGACGCGCGCGGGCGCTGGGTGCTGGCCCCCACGCCGCTTCCGCGCGGGCTCGCCCCGACGGACACGGTCGCGTTCACGCTCGAGGAGCAGGCCGATACGCTCGGGGGCAAGGTGAAACTCGGTCGCGAGGTGAAGGTCAAACGCGCCGGGCTCCTCGAGCACCGGCTGTACGTCGCCGCCCCAGGGGACTCCGCGGGCCTGCCCGGATACGCCCGCTTCTCGGCAACCGTCAAGGGCGATGCTCTCGTCGGCGGCGAAGGCGAATGGCCCGACGGCACGCCGTTCCGCTTCACGGGCCGGCGCGTCGCGCCGTACGTCGCGGCCCCCGATTCGGCGAAGAAACCGCCGGCCCCCGCGTCGTTCGCGGTGACCTATCCGCTCGGCGAGAAGGGACGCGAGAGCGCGGCTCCTCCGGAGCAGCCCGCCGTCGTCGCGTTCGTCGGTGGCACCGTGTGGACGTCCGGCCCCGCGGGGAAGATCGAGAACGCCACGGTCGTCGTCACGAAGGGAAAGATCACGGCGGTTGGTGCCGGGCTCAAGCCGCCCGGGAACGCGCAGGTCGTCGATCTCAAGGGCAAGCACCTGAGCCCCGGTCTGATCGACTGCCACTCGCACACGGCGACCGACGGCGGGATCAACGAGGGCGGCCAGACGATCACGGCCGAGGTGCGGATCGGCGACTACATCGATCCGAACGACGACAACATCTACCGCCAGCTCGCTGGCGGGCTCACGGCCGCCCACGTCCTCCACGGCTCGGCGAACACGATCGGCGGCCAGTGCCAGCTCTTGAAGCTCCGCTGGGGCCAGGGTCCCGAGGCCCTCAAGTTCGAAAATTGCCCGCCGACCATCAAGTTCGCGCTCGGCGAGAACGTGAAGCAGTCGAACTGGGACGGGCCGACGACGCGCTTTCCGCAGACCCGTATGGGCGTCGAACAGCTCCTGCGCGACGCATTCCAGGCGGCGCGCGAGTACGACCAGGCGTGGAAGAAGCCGTCCTCGAAGACGCTTCCGCCGCGCCGCGATCTCGAGCTCGAAGCGCTCGCCGAAGTGCTGCGTGGAGAGCGCACGATCCACTGGCACTCGTACCGGCAGGACGAAATCCTGATGGCCATGCGGGTGTGCGACGACTTCAAGGTTCCGTCCGGGACCTTCCAGCACATCCTCGAGGGCTACAAGGTCGCCGACGAGATGGCGAAGCGGAAGTGGGGCGCGTCCTCGTTCTCGGACTGGTGGGCCTACAAGTTCGAAGTGCAGGACGCGATTCCGTACAACGGAGCGCTCATGCGTCAGGCGGGGGTCGTCGTGTCGTTCAACTCCGACTCGGACGAGCTCGCGCGGCGCCTCAACACCGAAGCGGGCAAGGCCGTGAAGTACGGCGGCGTGCCCGAGGCGGAGGCGCTCAAGTTCGTGACCTTGAACCCCGCGACCCAGCTCAAAGTGCAGGATCGCGTGGGTTCGATCGAGACCGGGAAGGACGCGGACCTCGTCGTCTGGAGCGGTCCGCCGCTCTCGACCCTGTCGCGCTGCGAGCAGACGTGGATCGAAGGCCGGAAGTACTTCGACCGGGCCGACGACCTGGCCCGGCGCGAGGTCGAAGGCCGCATGCGCGCGACCCTCATCCAGAAGGCGCTCGGCGAGACGACGAGCGGATCCGGGTGGGGATTCGGCGGCCGGCGCGGCGTCGTGTTCGATGTCGTGGACCAGCGAATGCGCACGGAGACGAACGAGGCCGCAGGCGGAGCGACGCATCCCGGGGATGAACCCGACCAGTGCGAGAAGGGAGGTGCGCGATGAACCGCTGCGCGCGCATCGCTCTCGTGCTCACGCTCTTCGCGGGCGTCCTGCATGCTGTATCCGCAATCGCCGCCGTTCCCGTTCCCGGGCTCGGTCAGACACGCCCGATCGCGATCGTGGGCGCGACGATCCACCCCGTCTCGGGACCGGTGATCCCGAACGGGACGATCGTGTTCGCCGACGGCAAGATCGTCGCCGTGGGAACGCAATCCGCCGTCACCGTGCCCGCCGACGCCGAGCGCGTCGAAGGGACGGGGCGGCATGTCTATCCAGGCCTGTTCGATCCCTACACGCGCATCGGTCTCACCGAAATCGGCTCGGTGCGCGCGACCAACGACTACGCGGAGCTCGAGGCAGTCGCACCGAACGTCTCGGCCCAGGTCGCGTTCCACCCCGAGAGCGAGATCATTCCCGTGACGCGCACGAATGGCGTGCTGCTTGCGCTCATCGCGCCGATCGGCGGCGTGCTCTCTGGGCAGGCGTCCGTCATGATGCTCGACGGCTGGACATGGGCCGACATGACGCTCGCGTCGCCGGTCGCGATGCACGTCAACTGGCCGGCCATGGTGGTCGAGCGCGGGTCCGGCGGCACGGCGGCCGAGGATCGCCAGCGCGACGCGCGCGATCGCGCGCTCGGCGCGCTCAAGCAGTCGTTCGCGGATGCGCGCGCGTACTGGCAGGCGAAGCGCGGGGCGGGGGGCAAGACGCTGCACGGAAACGATCAGCGCTGGGAGGCCATGATCCCCGTGCTCGAGCGTCGCTTGCCGCTCCTCGTCAGTGCGAACGAAGTCCACCAGATCGAGGCCGCCGTCGCCTTCGCGGCCGCCGAGAGTCTCAAGCTCGTGATCCACGGCGGATACGACGCGCCGTTCGTGGCCCGGCTCCTGGTCGAGCACGACGTGCCGGTGATCGTCTCCTCGATCTACCGTCTGCCGGCCCGTCGGGCGGCGGCGTACGACGATCCGTACACGCTGCCGGAGCGGCTCCGGAAGGCCGGCGTGCGATTCGCCATCGGTGCCGGAGCGAACGGCTGGAACGACCGGAATCTTCCATATCACGCGGCGACCGCGGCCGCGTACGGGCTGCCCGCTGAGGATGCGCTGCGTGCGATCACGCTGTCGCCGGCCGAGATCCTTGGAGTCGCGAACCGCGTAGGCTCGCTCGAGCCCGGCAAGGACGCAACGCTCTTCGTCTCGAACGGTGACGTGCTCGAGGAGCCGACGCAGGTCGAGCGCGCGTACATTCAAGGGCGGAACGTCGACCTCTCGGACAAGCAGAAGGTGCTGTACGACAAGTACCGGGAGAAGTACCGTCGACTCGGTCTCTCGGGACCCGAGGGCACGTCGTCGATGCCCGGTGCAAGCGGGTCGTCGGGCGGCACGAATTCAGCTGGCCACTAGTCCGGTCGAGGACGCACGAAGAGGGAGGAGCGAATGCACGGGGATTCGGGCCACACCGGCCGCACCGGCCGCATCGCGCGGTTGCGCGGACTTGCGCTCGCGCTTCCAATCCTCGCGAGCCTGGCTCTCTCCCTTTCGTGCGGGCCGTCGTCGGGGACGAAGACTCCTGCCGCCACGTCCGAGCAGCGCGTGGCGATGACGGTCGACGGGAGCGGGTTCCATCCCGACCGTATCCCCGCGCGTGTCGGCCAGCCGGTCACACTCGCGATCACCCGCACGACGAACGAAACGTGCGGCACCGAAATCGTCATTCCCGCCGAGCAGATCCGGAAGGACCTCCCTCTCAACCAGACCGTCGAAGTCACGATCACGCCCGCTGCTTCGGGGGAAATCGCGTTCGCCTGCGGGATGGACATGTTGAAGGGATCGATCGTCGCCGAGTAACGGAGGCCCCATGTTTTTCCGAGAGCGCCGCGCATTCGTCCTTGCCCCTTTGTCCGTCGCCGCGCTGCTCGCCGCCGTGGCCGGGCATTTCGTGGCCACGCGCTCGGACGCGACGGTCCCGCCTTCGGCCGCGAGCCTCCGGCTCGGGCAGGACGTCGTTCCCACGTTCCAGGCGATCCGCCTCGAGCTCGATCCCCGGAAGGCCGACTACACGGGCAGTGTGGAGATCGACCTCGACGTCAAGAAATCCACCCGGACGTTCCGGCTCCACGCCGAGCAGATGGCGGTCGGCACCGTATCGCTCTCGATGAAGCGCGCAGACGGCACGTGGACCGACGTGCGCGCCACGGCTACGCCCGGCGAGCACGGGCTCCTCGCGATCACGACCGACAAGGCGCTCGACACGGGCGCCTTTCGCCTCCGTCTCGAGTTCACGAACGACTTCAACACGCAGGCAACGAGCCTCTATCGCCTCGAGAGCGGCGGGGACGCGTACACGTTCACGCAGCTCGAGGCCGACGACGCGCGCGAGGCGTTCCCGTGCTTCGACGAGCCGTCGTTCAAGATTCCGTGGCAGATGACGCTCGTGGTCCCCGAAGGCGACGAGACGGTCTCGAACACGCCGATCGAGAACGAGGAGCGGGCCGGCGGGAAGAAGACCGTGCGGTTCGCGCGCACGAAGCCGATGCCGTCGTACCTGCTCGCGATCGCGACGGGACCCCTCGACTACCTGCCGATCGAGGGCCTGTCGGTCCCCGGACGCGTCGTGACCGTGAAGGGCCAGGCCCAACTGGGCGCCGAGGCCGCGCGCATCACGCCGCCGCTCCTGCACGCGCTCGAGGCCTACTTCGGGCGCCCGTACCCGTACGAGAAGCTCGATCTCATCGCGGTCCCCGAGTTCTGGCCCGGGGCGATGGAGAACGCGGGTGCGATCACGTTCGGCGATCGCTTCCTGCTCGTCGATCCGACGACGGCGAACACCGCGCGCAGGAAGTTGCTTGCGTCGTTCACCGCGCACGAGATGGCCCACATGTGGTTCGGCGACCTCGTGACCATGCAGTGGTGGGACGACCTGTGGCTCAACGAGTCGTTCGCTTCGTGGATGGGCGAGAAGGTCACCCACCAGGTGTACCCGGAGTTCGGGACCGACCTCACGATGGTCGAGGACGCGGACCAGGCGCTCCGCACGGATGGGAAGCTCACCTCGCGCGCGATCCGCCAGCCCGTGAGCGCTCTTGCGAACCTGCTCCAGTCGGCCGACGTGCTCGCCTACAAGAAGGGTCAGGCCGTGCTCGGGATGTTCGAGCGCTGGGCCGGCGAAGCCGAGTTCCGGCAGGGCGTCCGCGACTACATTGCCACGCACGCGTGGGGGAACGCGACCGCGCAGGATCTGTGGCAGGCGCTGTCAAAAGCCTCCGGCAAAGGCGTGAGCCCGGCCATGGCGACGTTCCTGGAACAGCCCGGCATGCCGCTCGTCACGGTCGAGCTTCTCGCGGACGGGCGGGTGCGCCTGTCGCAGGAACGCTTCCTGGCGGCCGGGACCGCTCGCCCGAAGGAGCCGCAGCTCTGGCAGGTCCCGATGGTGCTCAAATACAAGGATGCGTCGGGCGTGCACACGAAGGACGCCTTGCTCACGGCCCGCACGCAGACCGTCGATCTCGGCTCGACCAGCGTCGAGTGGGTGCATCCGAACGACGGCGCCTTCGGCTACTACCGCTGGAACACCTCCCCCACGATGCTCTCGGCGCTCGCCCGGGCGGCCGCGGGATCGCTCGATGCGCGCGAGCGCTCGGATTTCGTGTACAACGCCTCGGCGCTGATGGACGCAGGTGTCCTCCACGCGGATACGTTCCTCGAGCTCCTCGCCACGTTCGCGAAGGACGAGGAGCCGCTCGTCGTCAGCGCGACGCTCGACGGCATGGCGAAGATCCGCGATCCGCTCGTGAGCGACGCGCTCGAAGAGCCGTTCGCCCGCTACTTGCGTGGCTCGTTCGGGCCGACGCTCGAGCGCTTCGGTCGCCTGCCGCGGGAAGGTGAGAAGGAGGCCGTCGGGCTCGTCCGTCCGCGCCTCATCGGGTGGCTTGCGGACGAGGGCCAGGATCCGGCGCTGCGCGCGTTCTGTGATTCGCTCGCGCGCGTGTACATGACGAACCCGGGCGCCGTGGACCCGGCGCTCTCCCCGGTCGCCCTCAGCGTTTCGGCCACGCGGGGGGACCACGCGCTCTACGACGCGTATCGGAAGCGCTTCGAGACCACCGAGAACCCGGCCGAGCGCCGCTGGTTCCTGAATGCGATCTCGAGCTTCCGCGAGCCGGCCATTCTGGACGCGAATCTCGACTACTCCCTCACGGGTCCGCTCAAGCCGCAGGAGATCTTCTCGCTCTTCGAAATCACGGGTGATCGGCCCGAGGAACGCGACGCCGTGTTCTCCTGGATCACGAAGAACTACGACGCGGTCTTGAAGCGGATCCCGCCCATGTACGTCGCGTTCATGCCGTACGCGGCCGGAGGATGTTCCGCGCCGCGGCTCGCGGCCGGGAAGGCGTTCTTCTCCGAGCCCAAGAACAGCGTGCCGGGCATGGACAAGGAAATCGCGAAGATGTCCGAGGGCGTCGAGGATTGCCTCGCCCTGAGGCAGCGCGAGAGCGACCGCTTCGCCGAGTTCCTGAGCCGGAACGTCGGATCGAACTAATGGCTCGGCTCAGTCGCGGGATTCGGCCTTTGCGGAGCTGGCGGCGAGAAGCTCCTGGATCTTTGTTTCGAGACTTCCGCCTTGGACGGGCACGCCCGTCCACTGCGCCACGATGCGGCCCTCGCGATCCACGAGATACGCCGCCGGGATCGCCTTCACGCGAAACGCCTCCCATGCGGGGCTCTTGTCGGAGTCGACTGCGATCGGGTAGGTGATCTTCTTCGAATCCGCGTACTTCCTGACCTTGCCGGGGTCGCCTTCGTCGATCGAGATTCCGAGGACGGAGAAGCCCCGGGTCTTGTACTTCTCGTGAATCGCCTGGAGCTCGGGCATCGATTTGCGGCAGGGCACACACCACGTGGCCCAGAAATCGACGAGCACCACCTGACCCTTGAGCGTCGCGGGCGAGAGCGGCTTGCCGGCGAAGTCCTTGAGGGCGAACGCCGGCACCGGCCGCGGAAAGGTCGGCGGCAGGTACGCGATCGGATCCCCCGCGAAGGCCTTCGC
>JBOHUC010000035.1:0-3828 GCA_050733935.1 Candidatus Eiseniibacteriota bacterium
ACGTGAGCCGGGCGAGCCCGTCGGTGGCCTCGCGTGCGCGCAGCCGCCCGAGCGCCCGGGCCGCGCTCACGCGCGTGTACCAGAGGCCGTGCGACAGGAGCGGCACGAGCGACTCCGCCGGCGCGCGGAGCCGGACGAGCGAGGCCTCGGCGAGGTCCCGCATGTAGCCGGACTCGTCCTCGAGGCACTCGACGAGGAGCTGCGTGGACGCGGGGTCGGCACGGCCTTCGAGGCTCATGACGTATTCGCGCTTGCCGGCGAGACCACGGGGCGAGAGTGCATCCAGGGGACGAAGACTGCCGAACTTCTCTTCCGAGAGTGTGCTCACGATGGGACCTTTCGTGCCGGGGCCGGTTTGCGGGAGACCGATCGCGACGTGATGCGCGCTAAGATTGCCCGCCGACCGATGCGGCGTCAAGCGCGGCCCACACGCGACGCCTGAATTCTTCGAGTCCCGACCCTGTCACCGCCGAGATCACGAGCGCGTCCATTGCGCGCGCACGTTCCGCCGCGACCTCGGCGGTCACGAGATCGGCCTTCGAGAGCACGATGAGGCGCGGCTTCTCGAGGAGCGCGGGCGACCACGCGCGCAGCTCGCGCTCGAGGGTCGCGAGTGCGGACCGAGGGTCCTCGGTTGTCACGTCGATCACGAACGCGAGCACCCGCGTCCGCTCGATGTGGCGCAGGAACTCGTGGCCGAGCCCCTTTCCTTCGGACGCGCCCTCGATGAGACCGGGGATGTCCTCGAGCACGAAGTGCCGCTCCTCGTCGAGGCGGACGACCCCTAAGACCGGGCGCAGCGTGGTGAACGGATAGTCGGCGATCTTCGGGCGGGCGCTCGAGAGTGCCGAGATGAGCGTGGATTTGCCGGCGTTCGGAAAGCCAACGAGCCCGCAATCGGCGACCAGCTTGAGCTCGAGGGAGAGGTTCCGGGCTTCGCCCGGGATGCCGGGATCGGCGCGGCGGGGCGCCTGGTTGGTGGACGTCTTGAAGCGCGCATTCCCGCGTCCGCCCTGGCCGCCCTTGGCCGCGACCCAGCGCGCGCCCGGCTCGACGAGGTCGACGAGCTCGTCGCCCGTGTCCGAATCGCGCACGAGCGTTCCGGGCGGGATCTTGATGACCTTGTCCTTCCCGTCCTTGCCGGTCGAGGTCTTCCCGCTCCCGAATCCACCGTGGCCGGCGCGGAAGATCTTGTCGGCCTGAAAGTCGAGCAGGGTCTTCACGTTTGGATCGACGAGAAAGATGACGCTGCCGCCGCGGCCCCCGTCTCCGCCGTCGGGGCCGCCCTTGGGGACGTACTTCTCGCGCCGGAACGAGATCGCTCCGGCCCCTCCCTTTCCGGCTTCGACCCGGATGGTCGCTCGATCGGCGAACATGGGCGGCGCGGGCTCAGCCGCCGGTTTTCTTGTCGGACTTCCCGGACTTCGCGGATCCCTTGCCCGGGGCCTTGCTCTCGCCCCCGCTCTTGCTCCCGCCACCGCCACCGGTCGTGCCGCCGCTGCTGCCGCTGCTGCCGCTCCCGCCGGCGCCTTCGGACGCGGACTTGCCCGCCCCCGCGGATTCGCCGCTCTCCTTCTTCTTCTTCTCCTGATAGGAGGACGAGCGGTAGTCCGTGATGTAGAAACCGGATCCCTTGAACAGGAATCCGGCGCCGGTGCCGATGAGCCGCTTCACTTTGCCCCCGCACTTCGGGCACTTGGTGAGCGGCTTGTCCTTCATGGACTGGAATTCCTCGAAGCGGTGGCCGCACTTCGAGCACTCGTAATCGTAGGTCGGCATCGAGGGGCTCCGGGGGGCGCCTGGGCCTAGGCCTGGGCCGCCGGGTCGAGCGCCTTGCCGATGCGCTTGAGCGCGACCGTGAGGTCCTCGGCCGACGCCGCGAACGAGATGCGGATGCAGCGATCGTCGCCGAACGCCTCGCCCGGCACGACCGCGACGCCGGCTGACTCGAGCAGGTACACGGCCAGCGCGACCGAGTCGCGCACGATGCGCCCGTCCTTGAGCGGCTTCCCGTAATGGGCCGAGACGTCGATGAAGAAATAGAACGCCCCGCCCGGCCGCACGTAGCGCACGCCCGGGATCGTGTCGAGGAGCTTCGAAACGATCTCGCGCCGGCGCTTGAACGCGTTCTGCATGCGGACGAGCGGCGCGCGCCCTTGGCCGCCTTCGAGCGCGGCTTCGAGAGCCTTGAGGGCCGCGTGCTGCGAGATGCTCGCCGCGTTGCCCGAAGTGTGGCTCTGGATCGCGATCATCGCGCGCATGACCGGCGCGGGCCCGATCGCGTAGCCGACCCGCCAGCCGGTCATCGAGAATGCCTTCGAGAAGCCGTTCACGGTGATCGTGCGCGCGCGCATGCCGGGCAGGGTCGCAAACGACGTGAACGGCTCGTCAAACGACAGGTGCTCGTAGATCTCGTCGGCGATCACGAACAAATCCTCACCGCGCACGACCTCCGCGATGCGCGCGAGCTCGTCGCGCGTGTAGGTCGCGCCGGTCGGATTCGCGGGCTGATTGAGGATGAGCACGCCGCTGCGCCGCGGAAGGCGCCCGAGCGCCTTGACGAGACGCTCGACGGTGAGCTTGTAACCCTCGCTCGCGTCGAGCTTGATCGGCGCCGGCTCGGCGCCGACCAGGCGCACCATCTCGACGTACGAAGGCCAGGCGGGCTGCGGCACGAGCACGCGCTCGCCCGGGTCGACGAGGGCGAGGAGCGCGTGGTAGATCGCCTGCTTCGCACCGCTCGTCACCACGACCTGATTCGCGGTCACCGCGAGGTCGTTTTCGACCTTGAACTTCCTCGCGATCGCCGCCCTGAGCTCGGGGGTGCCGGCGACCGGCGTGTAGCGCGTGCGGCCGGTCTCGATCGCCTCGATGCCGGCCTTCGCCCCCGCTTCGACGGTCGGGAAATCGGGCTGTCCGGCGCCGAGCGAGATCACGTCCTCGCCGGCCGATTTCCGGATCTGATACTGCTCGTCGATCGCGAGCGTGCCCGAGATCTTCGCGTCCTGCGCCAGACGGGAAAGTTGCACGACTCCTCCTCGTGGCGGATGGGCCGGCTCAGGCGGCCGAGGCGCGCGCGCTCCGTCCCGCCAGCGCGAACAGCGAGACCCGCACCACGTCGTCCGCCGAGCAGCCCCGCGAGAGGTCGTTCGCCGGCCGGGCGAGGCCCTGGAGAATGGGACCGAGCGCCGCCCAGCCGCCCAGACGTTGTACCAGCTTGTACCCGATATTCCCCGCGTCGAGGTCCGGAAAAATGAGCACGTTCGCCTGTCCGGCCACGACCGACCCCGGGGCCTTGACGCGCGCGACTGCCTCGTCCAGGGCCGCGTCGGCCTGGAGCTCGCCGTCGATGTGGAGGTCGGGACGAAGCGCCCGGGCCCGGGCCGTCGCTTCGGCGACCTTCGCGACGCGGGCGTGCACGGCACTCCCCTTGGTCGAGAACGACAGGAGCGCCACGTGCGGCTCGCGCCCGGTGAGCGCCCGGAAGTTGTCCGCGGTCGCGACCGCGATGTCGGCGAGCTGGGCCGGGTCCGGATCGGGGACGACTCCGCCGTCGGCGAAGAACAGCACGCGCTCCTTGCCCGGCGCCTCCTCCTTCACCATCGCGAAGTACGACGACACCGTGCGGACTCCGGGAGCGGTCCCAATCAGAAAGATCGCCGCGCGGAGCACGTCGCTCGTCGCATGCGCCGCGCCGGCGACGAACGCGTCGGCCTCCCCTTCGCGGACCAGGCAGGCGGCCTGCATGAGCGGGCTTGCGGCGTAGCGCTTCGCGTCCTCGGGCGTCATGCGTCCGGCGCGCGCTTCGAGGAGCGCGCGCTCCGTGCG
>JBOHUC010000036.1:0-20107 GCA_050733935.1 Candidatus Eiseniibacteriota bacterium
ATCGATGCGCCACACCTGGCCGACATGGTTCATCGCGGCGTCGTGTTCGAGGATGGAGTGAAGGTCGCGAAGCAGAATCAGAGGGCTGCCGCCTGAGGTCGTTTACACACCTCTTGACTCAAGCCCCGGGTTGGACACCAACACCGATTACGCGACAATCAAGTACGACGCCGCGGGCACTGAGCAGTGGGTCCGCCGATATGACGGACCGACGACCGTGCTTTCCCGCGACTACGATCGTCCCGTGGCCCTCGCAGTCGACGTGAACGGCAACGTGTTCGTGACGGGAAACAGCTCGGATGACTTCGCGACCGTCAAGTACGACGCCGCGGGCACGGAGATCTGGGTCCGGCGGTACGACGGCCCGGCCGCCGGCGCGGATTGGGCCACTGCGATTGCGGTCGATGCGTCGGGTAACGCCTATGTGAGCGGGTCGAGCTTTGGAAACGTCACGACCCAGTACGACTTCGCCACCCTCTCGTATGACCCTTCGGGCACGGTGCGCTGGACCGAGCGCTACGACGGCCCGGACCACCTCTGGGATACGCCATATTCGATCGCCGTCCACTCGTCCGGCGATGTCTATGTGAGTGGCTCGAGCGGCGGGAACGGGACCGGGCTCGACTACGCGACGATCAAGTACGCGACGGCGACCACCTCCGTGGAGTCCGGAAGCATGCCGGGCGGCACCTTCGCGCTCCGGAGCATTCCCAATCCCTTCACGCCCGCCACGAGGATTCGCTTTACGATCCCTCCGGGAACCGATCGCAATCACGTCCGGCTCGCCGTGTACGATGTTCGCGGCGAAGAGGTCGCGCTGCTCGTGGACGAGGCGCTCGCACCGGGGACCTACGAACGGGAACTGAACGGAAGAGCGCTCGCGGCCGGTGTTTACTGGTCACGGCTCCAGGTGGGAACTCTCTCTGAGATGCAGAAGATCATCCACGTGGAGTGAGCCGGCAGGGGCCATCGCCGGACGAGCGCGTTTACGAACGCGGATTCTCGAAGACGATCTGCCGGACCCAGATGCCCCGGATGCCGGTTTCCCGACCTGCCAAGGATCGAAACCGCTCGAAAGCGCGGGACGGCGATGAGGGACGTGCGGTTTCGCGCGGCAGGCGCGCCATGCTTCCGACGCCGCGCAGCACCTCCAAGGAGGCGTCTCCGACCGGGGCGTAGGAGATCGGGCGCCCGGGCTCGCGGAGGGGGTAGCGATCGAGATCGGCCTCGATCTCGGGAACGGGCTCCGGGCTCACGACCACCAGGAAGTGCTCGCGGCCGCCGGCGCTCGTGACCGTCCACGCGTGCTCTCCGCTTCCGACGGTTCCGGGAAGGATGAACGTGGACTCGGGCGCCAACGGGTTTTGCGCGTCGAGTCGCGGGTTCGGGAAGAGCACGTAGCGCTCGCCGTTCTCATCCTCGTTCAGCACATAGATCCAGGCGCGGCGCGTCGTTCGCACCTCGAGGGATAGCCGGTCGCCCGGCTTCACCCGGTCCCCCGGGATGAGCCGCACCGAGCGCGCCGGCTCGCGGCGCAGGAACGAGGCTTCGACAGAGTAGTCGTCAACCGTGGTCGACGGCGGTGCGACGGAGGGGACGCGGCTCTCCTCTCGCTTCCCTGTGCGCAATCCGAACACCACGCCGGCTGCCAGCACGATCACCACCGCCGCCCCCACCCACGCTCGCGTCCGAACCGACGCGAGTCGCCGCGTGCCGGGGCTCAGCTCCTCGAGCGCCACAACCGCCGCACGCACGTTCTCGAAGCGGTCCTCGGGCCGAGGCTCGATGGCGCGCTCCACGATTGTCGTCAACTTGGCCGGCACCGCCGGGCGCAGCTCTCGCAGTCGCGGACGGGGGCCGGTGTGCGCGCTCGTCACGAGCTCGGCGAGTGTGTCGACCGGGAACGGATGCCGTCCCGTCAAGGCGAACCACAGGAGCATTCCCAGCGAGTAGAGGTCGGACCGCTCGGAGGGGGCGTCTCCCTGAAGCAGCTCGGGGGCCATGTACATCGGTGTTCCCGACGGAGGGCGACGCGTGGATGCGGCATCGCCCTCGCGCATGCCGAGTCCGAAATCCGCCAGCACCCAACCGCCCTGCGAGCCGCGGATCACGTTCGCGGGCTTGATATCCCGGTGCAGAAGCCCGGCAGCGTGCATCGCCACGAGAGCCGAGCCAATCTCGATGCCGAGCCGCCGGGCCTCCGCGGCATCGAGCGGACCTTGAGCCCGAACCTCCTGCTCGAGCGAGGGCCCGCGCACGAGCTCCATCCACAATCCGATGCGGCCTTCCCGGCGGTCGACGCCATGAACGGCCACCACGTGCGGGTGCCGCACCCGCGCCGCGATCCGGCCTTCGTCGAGGAGCGCCTCGTCCTCCGTGCTGGAGCGCACCAACTTGAGCGCGACCTCGCGCTGGAGGCCGGGATCCCAGGCGCGATAAACCTCGGCGTGCGGGCTCAAGCTCAGCCGCTCGAGGAGCAGCAGGTCGCCCCACCGTTCGAGGACCGCACCGGGCTCGCCGGGAGAGAGCCCGCCGGCGCGTTGATGATGGCGGCTGAACTCCGCGATCCGCGCCACGTCGCGCAGCGAATCGATGCGGGCGCGCCGTGCCGGATCGTCTTCGCGTTCGGCCGACTCCCAGTCGGGCAGCGCATCGTCGGCGATCGAGGCCAGGAGGCGATCGACCGGATCCTGATCAGCGCTCATGACCCATCTTGTCGGCGAGGCGCGACAGCGCCCGCTGAACGGCCATGCGTGCCGCGTCGCGGCTCGGCCGGCCGGTCATCTCGGCGATGGCCTCGTAGTCGTAGTCGAGCTCGATGCGCAAGTGGAGCAATTCACGGTCTCCCTCGTCGAGAAGCGCGAGCCCGCGCTCGTAGCGTTCCAACAGGTCCGCTCCGATCACCTGCTCGAGCGGCGAAGGCGCACGGGACGGCAGGGTCTCGGGCACATCGCCGGGTCCGGGCCTCCGCCGCGCCCAGGTCACTTCCTCCCGGATACGGTTGAGGACTGCCTGGCGAACATAAGCCTGGAAGCCGCCGGGCCCACGAACCTCGACTCGATCGAGTCCCATCAGCACGCGCATCAGCGTGTCCTGCACGAGGTCGGCGGTATCGAAGAGGGATCGCGCGTACAACGGCAGTCGGCCGGTCGCCCAGCGCTCGAGGCGGGGAAGATAGCGGGACATCAATTGATCGAGAGCCCGCGGATCGCCCTCCTTCGACAAGCGCAACAGCTCGCGGGTCGCGAGCAGCGAGGTCTCGGCCGTATGCCCGGAGGCGTCAGGCGAGCGGGGATCGTCGACCATCCGGCGATGATACCGCCAGTCGCCGCTGGCGCCGAACGCCGCCCTGAAACCGTTCGGTTCCCCGACTCGGCCGTATGGACGAATCGCCCGGGTCGGGGACCGATGCGTTCCGTATCCGCCCCCCCCGTCGCTAGCCAACAACCCTCCGAGGGCGCGGACCATGAATCGGACTCCTCCTCTAGCTGCCGGCTGCGCAGTCACTCTGTTGATCGGGCTCTTCCTTTCGATACCGGGCACCTCCATGGCCGCCTTGACGGCGTCCCCTGTCTGGACGGCCGAGGCGAACCAGGCTGGCGCTCGCTTCGGGCAGTCCGTAGCGCCGGCCGGCGACGTGAATGGAGACGGCTTCACCGACGTCATCGTCGGTGCCGAGGGATACAACCATGGGGCGGGGCAAAACGGCGGCGCGTTCGTGTACCACGGCTCGGCCGCGGGGCTCGACACCATCCCGGCGTGGACGAGCGAGGGTGACTCTCTGTCCTCGGGGCTCGGTCATGCGGTGGCCCCGGCGGGGGACGTGAACGGGGACGGCTACGGCGACGTCATCGTCTCGGATTGGCTCTACAGCAACGGCGAGACGTTCGAGGGCCGAGCATTCGTGTACCACGGCTCCGCCTCGGGGCTCGCATCCACTCCCGCATGGGCGGTCGAGGGCGACCAGTTCGGCGCGTTCTTCGGCGCGTCGGTCGCGACCGCGGGCGACGTGAACGGCGATGGGTTCGCGGATGTGATCGTTGGAGCTTATGGCTTCGACAACGGTCAGTCCGACGAAGGTCGAGCGTACGTCTACCACGGCTCGGCTGCGGGCCTGGCGACGACTCCCGCCTGGACGGGCGAGCAAAACCAGGCGGGTTCCCAGTACGGGATCTCGGTCGCGACCGCGGGCGACGTGAACGGCGACGGCTACGACGACGTCGTCGTCGGCGCCGACCGCTGGACCAACGGCCAGACGCAGGAAGGAAGGCTGTTCTTCTACCGGGGCTCGGCGTCGGGTCTCCTCAACGGGCCCACGTCCATCGAGATGAACTTCGCCTTCGCGCACTTCGGCGCGTCCGTGTCGACGGCCGGTGACACCAACGGCGACGGTTACGCCGACGTCATCGTCGGCGCGCCCGAGAACTCGAACGGCCAGGTTGCCGAGGGCCGAGCGTTCGTCTTTCGGGGCTCCTCCACGGGTCTCACCACGGTCCCCGCCTGGTCCGCGGAATCGGATCAGGCGAACGCGTTCTTCGGTCAATCGGTCGGGGCGGCAGGCGACGTCAACGGCGACGGCTATGCCGACGTGATCGTCGGCGCCTACCGCTACGACAACGACGAGAGCGAGGAGGGCCGCGCCTACGTTTACTACGGCTCGAACGTCGGGCCCACGACGCCGCGCTGGACCTCGGAATCGAATCAGATCAATGCCGAATTCGGCATCTCCGCGGCGACGGCGGGTGATGTGAACGGCGACGGCTACTCCGACGTCATCGTCGGCGCCCGGTACTTCAGCAATGGTGCAGCGCAGGAGGGTCGCGCGTCGGTCTACCACGGCGCGGCCGATGGGCTCGCTTTTTACCCCGGGTGGGGCCAGGAGTCAAATCAACCGACCGCCTTCTACGGCAGTGTCGTCGCCGGCGTCGGGGACGTGAACGGCGACGGCTACTCCGACCACCTCATCGGCGCCTACGGGTACGCCAACGGCCAGTTCGACGAAGGGCGCATCTTCGTTCATCACGGTTCGGCGAGCGGGCCGAGCTTCATCGAGAACTGGACGACCGAATCGAACCAGAACTTCGCGTTCATGGGATACGTCCACGGGGCGGCCGGGAGCGCGGGCGACGTCAATGGGGACGGATTCGGCGACCTGATCGTCGGGGCGCCCTACTTCGACAATGGCGAACCGGACGAAGGGCGCGTCTCAATTCACGTCGGCTCGCCGTCGGGGCTCCTGACTTCTGTCTACTGGCTCTCCGAATCGAACGAGGCGGACGCCCATTACGGCATTTCGGTCGCGAGCGCCGGCGACGTCAACGGCGACGGTTTCGGCGACGTCATCGTCGGCGCGGAGCAGGCGAGCAATGGGGAATCACGCGAAGGGCGAGCGTACGTCTATCACGGATCGCCCACCGGCCTCACGCTCGCCTGGACCGCGGAATCCGACCAGGTGGACGCGCACTTCGGGCGCTCGGTCGCCTGCGCCGGCGACGTGAACGGCGACGGCTACACGGACGTGATCGTCGGCGCTCCGCACTACGATGCCGGCAACTCCGACGAAGGTCGCGCGTTCGTGTACCTCGGCTCGCCGAGCGGGATCGCCGGGACGCCCGCGTGGACCGCGGAGTCGAACCAGAACTTCGCCGAGTACGGCAACACGGTGGCGACGGCCGGCGACGTGAACGGCGACGGTTACTCCGACGTCATCGTCGGGGCCCACCTTTTCGATGGCGGGCAGGGCAACGAGGGGCGCGCCGAAATCTTTTTCGGCTCGGCCACCGGCCTTGCGGAGATGCCCGCATGGACCGTGGAGTCCAATCAGGTCATCGCGGGCGTCGGCATGGTGGTCGCGAGCGCGGGCGACGTGAACGGCGACGGCTACTCCGACGTCGTGATCGGCTACCGGCAGGCCACGAACGCCGCGCCCGCAGAGGGACGTGCGTTCCTCTACCAGGGCGGGCCCGCCGGCCCCGACGTCACGCCGGACTGGAGCGCCGAAGGGGGCCAGGGGAGCGCATCCTTCGGCAGTTCCGTGGCCGCAGCCGGTGACGTGGACGGCGACGGATTCTCCGATGTCGTGGTGGGCGCAATGGCATACGACAACGGCCATTCCGATGAAGGATATGTATTCCTCTACCACGGGAACCTGGACCAGGGTCTCGATCGCATTCCGCGCCAGTCGCCGAGCACCGGTTTGGGCCCCATCGCGCTGTACGGCCGCTCGAACTCGGAGTCCTCGTTCCGAGTGAAGGCACTCGGTCGCACCGCTGCAGGACGCGGCGACGTTCGCCTGCAAATCGAAGCGAAGCCATTCGGCATGTCGTTCGACGGCGGTGCGCTCGTCTCCGGCCCGGCGAGCGACACCGGCGCGCCGGTCGGGGGCAGCAGTGCGGTGGGGTTGAACCAGCTCACGAGCGGACTCGTTCCCGCGACTCCCTACCACTGGCGCTCGCGCATCGCGAGCAACAGCCCGTACTTCCCGTGGTCCCCGTGGCTTTCGATTCCCGGCAACGCCCCGAGCGAGGCGGACCTGCGGACCCGCGACGCCTTCCCACGGAAGATTGCGATCGACGACGTCTCGATCGTCGAAGGCGACGCCGGGACGACGCAGCTCGTGTTCACGGTCGCGATCAATCCGATTCCGGTGTTCCCGGTGAGCGTGGACTACGCGACGCAGGACGGCACGGCGATGGTCGCCGACGGCGACTACGACGCGACTTCCGGGACGCTCGAGATCGACGCCGGTCAGGCGACCGCGCCGATCGCGGTCACCGTGCACGGCGATCTCGACTTCGAGTTCGACGAGACGTTCACGGTCGAGCTGACGAACCCGCAAGGCGCCACGCTCATCAACTCGTCCGGAAGGGGCACGATCCTCGACGACGCGGACCCGTCGAACATCGAGCTCTGCTCCGAGTTCCCCGTGACGGATCTGCCGGTCGAAACCATCGTCGAGCGCGATGGGATCGTCTACATCGGCGGTGCGTTTCGGCAGGTCGGGCCGCCGACGGGCTGTGCGCTGCCGCTCGACGTGAATACGGCCGCACCCCTCGGCATCCCCCGAGTCGAAGGCAGGGTCTACGCGGTCGCCCCCGACGGCTCCGGCGGTTGGTACGTCGGGGGAGAGTTCAGCCAGGTCGCCGGTGTCGCGCGGAGCAACCTCGCGCACATCCAGGCGGATCACACCGCTTCCGCCTGGAATCCCGTCGCCGACGCGCCCGTGCACGCACTCGCCATCGCCGGCGGCACGGTTTACGCCGGCGGTGAGTTCACCAACGTCGGAGGTCAGCCGCGCAACCACCTCGCCGCGCTCGATGCCGCGACCGGCAGCGCCACGAGCTGGAATCCGGACGCGGACGCGACCGTCGAGGCGTTGGCGGTGAGTGGCGGCACGGTCTACGCCGGTGGGAGCTTCACGGAGATCGGCAACAGCGACCACAAGTGCATCGCCGCGATCGACGCGGTCACCGGGCAGCCGACGAGCTGGATCGCGGGATCGAGTGGCGGCACGGTGCGGACGATCGTCGCGAGCGGCGGGCTGATCTACGTGGGCGGAAACTTCACGTTCATCGGCGGCGAAGTCCGTCAGCATCTCGCCGCCCTGGATGCGACGGACGGGTTTGCCACCCCGTGGGACCCGGCCGCCAACCACGAGGTTCGGGCCCTGGCACTCGGATCGGGCGTGCTCTACGCAGGCGGCGATTTCAACACCATCGGCGGGGAGTTTCGCAACCGGATCGCCGCGATCGATCTCGCGAGCGGCCTCGCGACCGCATGGGATCCGGAGATGAACTCGCCCGTCCACGCGTTGGCGGTGAGCGGCAGCATCGTGTACGCCGGCGGCGGGTTCGCCCTCGTCGGCGGGGAGGAGCGACGGAACCTCGTCGCGCTCGACGTGGCGACCGGAGCACCCACGGCCTGGAATCCTCGCGTCTACGACGACGTGCGCGCGCTCGCCATCGACGGCTCGACGCTCTACGCGGGCGGTCTCTTCGCGGGCGCCGGCGGAGAACAGCGCCGCGGGCTCGCCGCGATCGATGCGGCAACCGGGGCCATCACCTCGTGGGACCCGAGCGTCAGCGGAAGCACCTCCATCGTCAACGACCTGGAAGTCGTGGGGAACGTCGTCTACGCCGGTGGGAACTTCACCGCCGTCGGCGGATCGACCCGTAACTACATCGCGGCGATCGACCGCACGACCGGGGTGGCCACCGCGTGGAATCCCAACGCGAACGGCACCGTGGGCGACGTGTGCGCCGACGGCGGCGTGATCTACGCGGGCGGCGCGTTCTCGGCGATCGGAGGCTCGACGCGCGTCGCCATCGCCGCCCTGGATGCGACCACGGGTTCGGCCACCTCCTGGAATCCGAACGCCAACCAGATCGTGAACGCGATCGTCGTCGTCGACGGGGTCGTCTACGCAGGTGGACGGTTCACGAGCATCGGGGGGCAGCCGCGCAACCGGATCGCCGCCCTCGATGCCACCACCGGACTCGCGACGGCCTGGGACCCGGATGTGGACGATGTCGTATCCACCCTGCTCGCGGCCAACGGTTCGATCCTTGTCGGCGGAGACTTCGGGGTGATCGGCGGAACGACGCGGCTTTACGCGGCCGCGCTCGATCCGCTCACGGGGGTGCCGACGCCGTGGAATCCCGAAGCGAGCTGGGTGGTGCAGGCTTTCGGGTTCGGCGATGGAGTGATCTATGCCGGGGGCGGCTTCGGTTCGATCGGCGGCCAGTCACTCGGCAGGCTCGCCGCGCTCGACCTCGCGAACGGTGCGGCGATTCCGTGGGCGCCCGAGCCGGGCGGCGAGGAGCCATTCGTGAACGTCGGGGCGATCGCGACGACCGGCACGGGGAGCGTGTACGTGGGTGGCTCGTTCCTTTCGATCGGGGGCCTGGTGCGATCCAACATCGCCTGCATCCGATCCATCCACGACGTGGTCGGCGTTCCTGCCACGCCCACGTTCGGAAGCCTCGAGTTGCGCCTGAGTCCCAACCCCGCGACCGGTCCCGCTCGCATCGAGTACACGCTGCCTCAGCCGGGTCATGTGCGGATCAACGTGTACGACGTCCGGGGGCGCCTCGTCGCGCGGCCCGTGGACGAAGCGCGTGCCGTGGGACGACACGCAACGGTGTGGAACGCCGAGGGAACGAACGGCCGGGTCGCCCCTGGAATCTACTTCGTGCACATCGAGGCAGCCGGTCGATCGGCGACACAGCGGCTCGTGTGGCTCCGGTGATATGGAACGACTTGTCGCTCGACGACGTGCGGCGTGCGTTCGTCGCCGCAGCGCCGAAGGAAACGGAATTGGAGCGGTTCTTCAGCGACTGGCTGGATCAGCAGGGTGCGCCGGTGATCGACTCGAAATGGACGGCGACCCCAGATGGCGCCGTGGAAGTCGTGCTCACGCAGGCACAGAAGTCAGCGCCGTACGCCCTGGACGTCGAAGTTGCGATCACAGGCGAGCAGGGCGAGAGACGCCACGTCATCAAGCTGCGCGAGCGGACGGCGCGATCGCGGTTCACGCCATCCGGGAAGGTGACGGACGTCCGGCTCGACCCCGATCACCGGTTGTTGATCTGGGATCCAAAATACGGGCCGCGGCCGTAATCGTGGAGATCGGGTCCGACTGGCTTGAGCACGAGCTTCGCCGCGATCGAGGGCGTAATTGGGTTGAAAAGCAGACGGGCGGCCCGCTCGGGCCGCCCGTCGTCGTATCCGCTTGCGAAATCTGGTAGCGGGGGCGGGACTTGACGGCCGGCATGCTCTCCAAGTCGCGCAGCAAGACCGCGTGCGCGTCGTACGAGGACCATGTGTTGATCGACGAGCGCTTCGAACGCGTGTAAGCGGCAAACAAGCGGGCGACCTGATGAGCCCGCCATGGGCACATGCAGAATCTGCAATCTGCCCAGCCCTCTATTACCCTCCCCTTGGGATACCTTGAAATTCTGCGGTTGGGACTCGGGCCAACTCTTTGTTGTTCCATCGGTTCGCTTCCACCGAATCGGTGGCACCTGCCTTGCATTGCCAAATGGTGGGCGACATTGCTAGGCCGCCCGATCATGGGCCCGGCCCTCAGGAGATCGCGATCTCAGGGTGAAGCTTCATAGGAGGACAGTCATGAAAAAGTTTGCTCTCTCCAATCTCCTCGCGCTCACGCTCGCGCTGGGGGTGGTCGCGTCGACCGGTCTACCGGCACAGGCGGACGCACCGCTCGTCACGATTTCGGGCACGGTGGTCTCGATCACCGACGAAATCCTCGTTCTCCAAACGGACAAGGGAAACTTGATGTTCGACCTCGACAAGAACACCGAGATGCCCGCGAACATCGCCGTGGGGAACCGGATCACGGTGTCGTACGACTCGGATGACAACCTGGCCGACAAGATGGACGCGAGGCGAATCGTAATGGCTCCTGAACCCACCCCGGCCGCCCCGGTCTCCCCAGCTTCTCCGACCCCGGAGCCCGCGCCTCAGCCTCAGACGAGCGCGCCCGCTGCCGAGGAGGAACAAGGAGAGCTTCCGGCGACCGCGAGCCCGCTCGCGCTCGTGGGCGGAATGGGACTCCTGGCTCTGACCGGAGGCCTCCTGCTTCGGAAGCGCGCAGGCCGGAAGTAGCTCCCCATCCGTCCTCTCCCGGTGCGGTCCAGACGTCGTGACCGGCTCGGGCCGCCTGGGTGAGGGGATCAAGCGCAGAGCAGAACGGATGTCGCTGCCGTCGCTCATAGCACCGAGGTTGCCATGACCGCTCTCGATCGTTTCCGAAACGGGTCGAGCTTCGCGCTCTGCGCAGTGGGAATTGGTCTCCTCTCATACTGGCTCAGTGCGATGTTCGACGCGCACATGTTCCAGAGCTGGCTCGCCGATCGTCTCGAGACGACGGGTTCCTCGGGATCCGTCTCCTCGGTCCTCGAAGGAGCTTCCGCGACGCGACGCGAGGCCACCACGAGCGGGCTTGTCGGACGCCTCGAAATCCCACGGCTCGGTATTTCCGCCATGGTCACGGAAGGCATCACCAAACGCGCGCTCGGCCGCGGCATCGGCCACGTCCCGGACACTGCGTTCCCCGGCGAACGAGGGAACGTGGGCCTGGCCGCTCATCGGGACACGTACTTTCGCGGGCTGAAGGACGTCGCCACGGGGGATCGCATCCGGCTCGTCACTCCGGGCGGGGCCTTCTTGTACAAGGTCGAGTGGGCTCGAATCGTCCATCCCGACCGGATCGATCTGCTCGAGGACACGGTCGGTCCGGCATTGACGCTTGTGACCTGTTATCCCTTCCACTGGATTGGCAGCGCTCCCCAGCGATTCGTCGTCCGTTGTCGCCCGATCGGCGAGCCCGCGATTTTGCGCGTCGACGCCCCGCCTATGGTGGTGGCCACGAGGCCCCCGGACGAGAAAGATGTGACGGTGCCGATCGCCGCTCCGGACGAGGCGGCGCTCGAGGCCGTGATGGACTCGATGAACGTCCTCCACGAAGCGGCCGTTCCTCCTCCTGAAGAGCAAGAGGGGCCGGCAATCGCCGGTCCCCTCGCGAACCCTCTCTTCTAGCTGGTAGCGGGGGCGGGATTTGAACCCGCGACCTTTGGGTTATGAGCCCAACGAGCTACCGGACTGCTCCACCCCGCATCGATGGCTGCACTCTATCGGTCCCCGGCCCCGGCCGTCAAGCGCACCAGCCCCGGGAGCGCGAGAAACGCGCTTTTCCGGCCTTCGTGCGCCTCATCTAACGTCCACGACCGCAGCAACTTGATCCTCGGGGCTTTCGGGTTGCGCGGTCCCGCGGCCCACGCTATCCTGCCGGCCTCGATTGGCCGTCGCGCGACACGCGGGCCCCGGCACCCGGGCTTGCGTGCCCACCGGGAGCCGGCGGTTCCATCCCCGTCTCATGCTCGAGATCGATGCACCGGCGCCTGAACTTCGGAGGGAGCCTCCTGATGCTTGCTGTCCACTGGCGAACGGCCGCCCGCACGGCCCTGACCACCGGCCTCACGGCCCTGGCCCTGGCCTTCCTCGCAGCGTCCGGCCACGCCGACGAACAGCGCGTGCAGCGCCTCGGTCTTGCGATCTACGCGATGCCGACGAGCATGGCGATGGGGGACGTGAACGACGCGATCGACGATCTGAACGAGTTCACCGCCTCGCAGGGCCTCGCCCCGATCGACAAGATCACCTGGGCCGGGTTGTTCGGCCTCGAAGCGCGCTTCTTCGCGACCCGTCACTGGGTCGTGACCGCAGGTGTCGGCCGGATCAGCAAGCAATCGCTGCTCGACCTTCAGCCGGCGGCAACCACGTTCCTCCAGGTCAAGGCGAAGGTCCGCACGGTCCCGCTCAATCTCGGCGTCGACTATTACTTCGAGCCCAAGACGAGCGGCGACTTTTCGCTGCGCCCGTTCGTCGGAGGCGGATTCATGAGCCTGCCCGAGACCAAGGTCTCGCTCGGCGGCCAGTTCCAGAGTCCGGACACGACCTTCGGAGAGACGAGCACTTCGCTCGGTGAGGGTGCGGGTGGCTATCTCGAGGGGGGCATCCACATGATGTTCCCGTCGCGCTACTCGGTCATCATCAACGCGAACTTCCGCTACGCGAAGACGACGCGGCTCTACGACGAGACGACGGGCGCGCTCGTCCTCAATGACGACGGCACTCCGCTCGAAGCCGATTTCACGGGGTTTGGGATTCGCTTCGCGATTCAGGCGAACATTCTGGGCAAGCCGCCGGAGTGATCGGGCGAAACACCGGCTCCACGAATCAGAAGATCAGCGCGCCCGCTTTCCGGTCGAATCGTCAACCGCCGCTCCCGCCTCGCGCACCTTTCCATCTCCCTGGATGATGTAGAGCATCTCGCCCTCGCGGGCGAAGTTGTGCCGCTCGCGGAGGACGCGTGCGGACACGTCCGGATCGTCCGCTGCCTCGACGTCGCGCTCGTTCCGCGTCACCTCGGCGCGCGTCGTGGCGAGCTTCGACTCGGTTGCGCGCTTCTTCCCCTCGAGCCCGAGTAGACGGATCGCGCTGTGATCGGAGAGGAAGAGCGACCAGATGAGCCATCCCGCAAGCCCGAGCGCAAGCCACAGACGCGCACGCTCGGAGAGCGATTCGGCCGGACGGTAGCGCTTGAGGCGGTAGCGCTGGATGCGGATCCCGATGTCCCTCATCGGCCGCTCCGTCCCGCGGCGGCGCCGGACGTCGCCGGCCGCCCGCTCTTCGCGCGCGGGAACGCCGCACGGCCCGCGAAGCGCGCGGTCTCGCCGAGGATCTCCTCAATGCGCAGGAGCTGGTTGTACTTCGCGAGGCGGTCCGTGCGCGACGCGGAGCCCGTCTTGATCTGACCGGCGTTGGTCGCGACCGCAAGATCGGCAATCGTCGTGTCCTCGGTCTCGCCCGAGCGGTGGGACACGACGCACGTGTAGCCGCTCGACTGCGCGAGCGCGATCGCATCGAGCGTTTCGCTCACGGTGCCGATCTGGTTGAGCTTGATGAGGATCGAGTTCGCGATCTTCTGCTCGACCCCGCGCGAGAGGCGCTCGGGGTTCGTGACGAAGAGATCGTCGCCGACGAGCTGCACGCGATCTCCCAGCGTTTTCGTGAGCTGCGCCCAGCCGTTCCAGTCGTTCTCGGCGAGCCCGTCCTCGATCGAGACGATCGGATAGCGGTCGCACAGGCCTGCGTACCAGTCGACCATGCCCGCGGCGTCGAGCGACTTCCCGCCTTCGCCCGCGAGCACGTACTTGCCGCCTTTCATGAACTCGCTCGCCGCCGCGTCCATCGCGAGGCACACGTCCTCGCCGGGCGCGAAGCCGGCCTTCTCGATCGCTTCGACGAGGAGGCGAAGCGCGGCTTCGTTCGAGTCGAGATCGGGCGCGAATCCGCCTTCGTCGCCCACGCCTGTGTTGAGCTTCTTGTCGCGCAGAACCTTCTTGAGCGTGTGGAACACGGTCGTGCCGAGTCGGAGCGCTTCGCCGAACGTCGGCGCGCCTACCGGCACGATCATGAACTCCTGGAGGTCGACGTTGTTGTCCGCGTGCGCGCCGCCGTTCAACACGTTCATGAGCGGAACGGGGAGGAGGCGCGCGTTCGCACCGCCGAGATAACGGAAGAGCGGAAGCTCGGTCTCGTTCGCGGCCGCGTGCGCCACCGCCATCGACACGCCGAGGATCGCGTTCGCACCCAGGTTGCCCTTGTTCGGAGTGCCGTCGAGCTCGACCAGGAGATGGTCGATCGCGACCTGGTCGAGGCCGTCCGCGGCGCCCGAGATCAACTCGGGGGCGATGCGCTCGTTCACGTTCTCGACGGCCTTGAGCACGCCCTTTCCGAGATAACGTGCAGCCTCGCCGTCCCTGAGCTCGAGCGCCTCGTGCTCACCGGTCGAGGCCCCGGACGGGACGGCGGCCCGTCCCATGGCGCCGCTCTCGAGGAGCACGTCCACCTCAATTGTGGGATTGCCGCGCGAATCCAGGATCTCGCGCGCGACAACGGTGCGAATCGCGCTCATGGGTCGGTCCACAAGGGCGCACGGGGCGCGGATCGGGTTGGGCGGGGGCGCATCGGGTCCGGGCCACTGCGGCGGGCCCGGAGCGCGAGCACCGTACGCAAACCTCTGGGAGGTCGCAAGTTCTTTCCACTATGGTGAACCCGAAACCCGTTGAATGCGGGAATTGGCCGACATAGCGTGACCGGCCATGAAACAACAGGCGTGCCCATTGCGTAGGGCGGGCAGGAGAAGGGAGGCGGGGAGTTGAGCCCCGATCCCGGGCGGACCCGGGGGTCCGGCGAGTCAGACCGGCCCCCCGGGTCGGCCCCCTCCGAGGGGAGCGAGCCCGACGACGCGACACTCGTCCGGCGGTGCCTCAAGGAGGATGGGGCGGCCTTCCGGATCCTGGTCGGGCGCTATCAGGCGGATGTCTATTCCACCGCTTTGAGGCTCCTGGGCCGTCCCGAAGACGCTGAGGACATGACGCAGGAGACGTTCCTGCGGGCCTTTCGGGCCCTTCGGAGGTACGACCCCACCCGGCCGTTCGGGGCCTGGCTGCACACGATCGCGTCGCGTCTGTGCATTGATCATCATCGCCGGAACCGGGCGAAGATGATCTCCCTGACCCAGCCCGAAGAGGGCTCGGCCGGGGAGGAGCGGACGATCGAGCTCGAAGATCCGGGCGACCTCCCCGAGGAAACGGCCGAGCGGACCGAGCTCGCAAGGCGCCTCGAGGCCCTGGTGCTCGAGCTTCCGCCCGATTCGAGGGCGGCGATCCTGCTCCGGCACCAGCAGGATCTCCCGTACGAGGAGATCGCCCGGGTGCTCGGAGTGCCGCTCGGAACCGTGAAGGCCCGGATCCACCGGGCGCGGATCATGTTGAGGGAGAAACTCCTCGCCCAGGGCGACATCCCCTGGGAGGGAGAAACCGGCGAAGAAAGCGAAGAAAGCGAATCGAACGAACCATGAACCGGACGAAGCCCAAAAGCGCGCATCTGCTCGACGACCCGGCCGGGCTCTTCATGCGCTACCTCGATGGCGAGGTGAGCGAAGGAGAGCGCGCCCGGATCGCCGCGCATCTGTCCGGCTGCCGCGAGTGCACGGCCGAGGTCCGCGCCTACCGCGCGCTCTTCGGTCGCCTTGCTACGCTTCCGCCGCGCCGCCCGCCGGCCTATCTCGGAAGCCGGATCCTCGCGGCCGTCGAGGTCCAGCGCGCGCGCGCCCGGAACCGGTTCCGCTGGCTCGAGGTCGCGGGCACCGCGTACGCCGCGAGTGCCGTGGCGTTCGTTGTGGCACTCGGCCTGTCGCCGTGGCGCGAGGACGTGCTCTCGGGCGTGCGCGGGGTTCTGTCCGCGCTTCTCTCCGGATCCGTGAGCGCGTTCGTCGGCTCGTTCGATCGCATCGTCTCCCTGCTCACCGCCGCCGTTTCAGTGCGTGAAGCCGCCCAGCCCATGTTGAGCCCGCTCGCTCCCCTCTGGCGGTCCTTCGAAGTGTTGGCAGCCCAACCCGAACTCCGTCTGGGGATCTCCCTTGCGCTCGTGCTCACGACCGCGCTGTGGTGGCTCTTCCAGCACCGTCCGGCCCAGGGGCCGGGAAGGATGAAGGATGCGCATGCGTTCATCTGATCCACGCCGCCTCTTCGCAGCGATCCTGATCGGCGCCACCGTTGCGGCTGCGATGCCGGTCGTGTTGTCGCCATCCGATGCCGAAGCGCAGAGCTCAGTCAAAGTCCGGCGCTCGGCGAAGGGCGACACGATCCGCGTGCGCGAGATCACGATCGACGACGAGGGAATTCGCATCATCGGCTCCGGGAAGGACATTCAGGTTCCTGCCGTGCCGACTCCACCGGACGTGAGAATCGACGTCCCGGGCGTCGACATCCGGGTCGACGGGGACGACGTTCACGTGATCGACCTCGATCATCCGGATTCGGTCCGGCGGGTCTACGTGCGCTCGCACGGAGAAGCCGAGATCGTCCAGTTCTTCCGCGACGTGAGGATTCGGAAGGGGGACCGCGTCGGGCCGGTGGTGGCGCTGTTCGGGAGCATTCACAACGACGGCATGATCAGCGGCGATTGCGTCTCGATCCTGGGCTCGATCACCCAGGGCGACTCGGCCGTGATCCTGGGCGATGCCGTCACGGTCGGCGGGGCGGTTCGGGAGGGAGGCGCGGCCTCGCGCATCGACGGTCAGACGGTCTCGATCGGGTTCCTCCCGAGCATCGGGGACTTCGGGTTCCCGTCCATGAGCCTGATGCTCATCTTCGGAATCCTGTCGTTCCTCCTGTTCGTCGGGCTTGCGGCCCTCGCGGGCCGGCTCTTCCCCGACCGGCTCATCCGCATGGCGGAGACGATCTCGCGCAGGACGTTGCTTTCGCTCACGCTCGGTGTGCTCTCCGTGCCGCTTGCGTTCATGCTCGGGCTTCTCCTGCTCGTGACGGTGATCGGGATTCCGCTCGCCTTCCTCATGCCGTTCCTGTTCGTGCTCGCGGCCTTCCTGGGCTACGTGGCGGCGGCCTACCTGCTCGGAGCCAAGCTGCTCGGCCGAAAGCTCTCGCCCGAGGCGGGAATCCTGGCCCCGGTCGCGGCCGGGACGTCGTTCGTCACGCTCTTCTATTTGATCGGAGTTCCGCTCACGGCGCTCGAGGGCGTGGGGAGGGTCATCGGCGTCGGGTTCCTCGTTCTGTGGGTCGTGATCGGAACGGTGTGCTGGATGCTCGGTCTCGGAGCCCTTCTCCTCTCGCGGCTCGGTCAGGAGGATCGCTCGCGCGACAGTTCGCAGTGGGTCGGTGGATCGAGAACCGGAACGCCGTCCACGCCTCCGGCGACACCTTCCGGCGGGACGTCGTTCGCGACGCCGATCCCGCCCCCGCCGCCCGTCGGATAGCGCGCGGCGCATTCACCCGGCTGGGGCGATTCCCCCAGAGCGGCCCCGGTGTTTGGGGGTTCTCCCCCGAATCCGGGGCCGAATTGCTTGAGCGACCGCCGCATTTCCCGCGTCCCGCCGCATCATCCGCAAACAATTCCCGAAAATCACTGAGCGTTGAATTCGCTGCCAGATCGTCAATTAATGAACGGTCGCTCGCGCGCGAACGGGCCGCGCGTCGCGCGCCGGTGGCGAACGCGCGCACTGCGCGTTACGTGGCACGTTTCCTGATGATAGGGGGTGCATGACCCCCCGCCGCGCGGCCGACGCAGAGCACTTAAGCGCGACGAAGTCAGTCCAGCCCCCTCGCGGGATCGTATACATCGCTCTGGTGAGCACCGCGATCTCGATGGGCGTCGGACCGGCGGCGGCTCGGGTCCAGGTTGTCGGACCGGATGAGGTCCTGAAGAACTACTGCCGTGAAGACGCGGGTCGCCTGTACCTCACGGTCCCCGGTCTCCCGGTGCAGGAACTCATCACGAGTGTTCAGGATGAGGCCGTCGTAAACCCAGGCGACGGTTCGTTCCACCCGCTCGATCCGGAAGTGGTCGGCGATGCAATCGCCGGACTCTCGTTCCCGGTCGACCAGGTGGACGCCGCGGTGTTCGTGTTGCCGTTCCCGAGACGGGCGGGTCTCGAGTCGGCCGCGGCCCACGGCGCCATTCTTCTCGCGCCGGGCACACGCCCGGCGCTTCCGGCCACGGTCCATGCGACCGTGGCCCATGAGTTCGGGCATGTCGTCCAGTACGCGCTCGCCCCGTCGGGAAGTCCCGGCTGGGCGCGTTATCTGGAGGTCCGCGGTCTGACCGGGGATGCGCGCTTCAGCGAGAGCGCCTCCCACGAAGACCGGCCGCGCGAGATCTTCGCCGAGGACTTCCGCGCCCTGTTCGGTTCCGACCTGGCGCGGGGTGACGGTGCGATCGAGAACCCGAATCTCATCCGGCCGGAAAGCGTGGAAGGCCTCTTCGCGTTCCTCCTCGATCTGCCCAGTCATCTCCCCTTCGGGCAGCGGTACGGAAGGAGCGTCGGGGCCTTCCCGAATCCTTTCGCAAACGCCATCACGCTCCGGCTCGCCGCCACCCGTACCTACGAAACCATGAGCTCGACCCGCACGTTCCGCGTGACCGACGTCCGCGGCCGGGTCGTGAGACGCGAAACCGTCCCCACCCTGAGCGATGGTTCGGTCGCCTGGCGATGGAACGGAACGGGCGCGAACGGGATTCGTCTCGCGGCGGGAACCTACTTCGTACAGGCCGAGGGACTCACGGGTCCGGCGACGCGCATCGTGCTCATGAATTGAGGCCATCGGTCGGATCGGGTTCACGTGTCGCCGACCCTCCCTCTGTCTCCTCGAGATCCTTCCACATGAGCAGGTGCATGCCGACGCCGGGAACGTCGAACGGCGCGCCGTCGACTGCGTAGCCGAGCGCTTCGTAGAACGCCCGGGCGTCGGTCCGCGCGTTGAACCACACGCGCCGCGCACCGTGCGCACGGGCGTGCGCCTCGAGTCGCCGCATCATCCCGGAGCCGGCCCCGCGCCGGCGCACCTCGGGGAGTGTCGCGACGCCGCGGATCCGCCAGTCGTAGGGATCGGAGCTGCCGTCGGGCGGCTGGTGGAGCACCGTGGCGACGCCGACCAGGCGGTCGCCGTCGAACGCGCCCACGTGGAGCGAATCCGGAAGGTCGTCTCCCGGATACACGCATTGTTCGGGGGGCAGGTGCGGCCGGAGGATTGCCTTCCGGATCGGCTGTGCTTCCGCGACGGAAATCGGCCGGACAGTAAGAGGAGGGGCTTTCGCAGGGGCCTTTGCTGGTTCGTTCATCGGGGGCATCCTCTCATGACGGCGGCTCCCCGAGCACGGGAGAAGCACCGGAGGCATCGAAAGGAAACCATGCGCCCCGAGACCGGCACCCGCGTTCCCGACCCGACTCAACTCGTCGGGCGCACCCCCATGCTCGATTTGTCGGATCTTGCCGGACGTCCGGGCGTCGAGTTGTTCGGGAAATGCGAATGGTTCAACCCCGGCGGCTCCGTCAAGGACCGGCCCGCGCTCTGGATGATCCAGGACGGTCTGGCGCGCAGCACGCTTCGTCCGGGAATGACGATCCTCGACGCAACGAGCGGAAACACGGGCATCGGCTACGCGTGGATCGGTGCCGCGCTCGGCTATCCGGTCGAGCTGTGCGTACCCGCGAACGCCAACGAAGAGCGGAAGCAGGCGCTGCGCGCGTACGGCGCGCGCATCATCGAGACCGATCCCTTGCTCGGCACGGACGGCGCGATCGAGGAAGCGCGGCAGCGCGCGGCCGTGGATCCGAAACGACTCTTCTATCCCGATCAGTATTCGAACCCCGCGAACTGGCGCGCGCATTACGAGAGCACGGGACCGGAGATCCTCGAGCAGACGGACGGGCGCGTGACGCATCTCGTGGCCGGGCTCGGAACCACGGGCACGATGATGGGCGTCGGGCGGAGGCTCGCGGAGTACAATCCGGCCATCCGAAGGATCGGCGTCCAGCCCGATCGCCCGCTCCACGGGATCGAGGGGTTGAAGCACCTCGCGACCGACGCCGTGCCGGCGATCTACGAGCCTGCGCGCGTGGACGAGCACCGGTTCGTCTCGACCGAGCGCGCGTACGCCATGTGCCGGAGGGTCGCGCGCGAACGGGGCCTCTGGATCGGCGTGTCGTCGGGCGCGGCCC
>JBOHUC010000037.1:0-63080 GCA_050733935.1 Candidatus Eiseniibacteriota bacterium
ATCGATGCGCCACACCTGGCCGACATGGTTCATCGCGGCGTCGTGTTCGAGGATGGAGTGAAGGTCGCGAAGCAGAATCAGAGGGCTGCCGCCTGAGGTCGTTTACACACCTCTTGACTCAAGCCCCCTCGAGTTCTGCAATGTGTCTCGGAACGGAGTGTCCTGCCTGACGCGCGAGCGCAATTTGCGCCTGCGTCGTGTAGCCCCCGCGGATCGTTCCGTCGGGCAGGACGACCTGCCAGTCTTCAAGGGCTGCCAGCGGCTGCGGCCCGGCGGCCGGACCCGCCGCGGGGCCGCCTCCGATCAACGGCGTTTCGAGGGTCGCGCGGAACGTGGTCTCGTCGAGCTCGAGGAGCTCGCCCCACACGTGCTCGGTCTCGCCCTTCCCGTTGACGAGGGGATACTTGACGACCGCGAGTCCGGCTTTCGCAGCGACGAGCTCGCGGAGCAACGGCACCGAGGCGCGGGCTTTCGCGGTCGCGCCCGCCCACAGGGGAGACTCCACGTCGACGAACGACCCCTGGTTCGCTCGCGCCCTCTTGCCGAGATAGAGAAGGACCAGAACCAGGACGGCCGCGAGGACAACGAGGATCCTCACCGAGTCCACGGAGTCGCCCCCTCCTGTCTCTTCATTGCACGCGCGCGACGCGTCGCGAGGTCATCGGACCGGATGCTCCGCTGCGGACCCCGACGAGGTACACGCCGGCCGGAACCTCGCTCCCTCCCTCGTCGCGTCCGTCCCACACGAAGGACGCGTTGCCCGCGCCATCTGCCTCCCGCTGGACCCGGCGCACGAGTCTTCCGCGCACGTCGTGAATCGTCACGGTCACGGGACGGTCAGTGATCCCGTTCAGAGCGATGCGGGTCTCATCGTGAAAGGGATTCGGCGCGACCGAGAAGGTGAGCGCGGCAGGAACCGGGGGCACGCCCGTCGGTCCGCTGCGAAGGAGGACGAGGTCACGCGGCGCCAGTCCCGTTGCGATCGGGCCCCCCAGCGTGTCGCCGTCGGACGAGCGGAAAATCCGGATACCGGCATCCGGATCCGGGAAGAAGAGCTGGTCCGTGAGGGGATCGTGCTCGACGCTCTCGATCATCGAGAACGACACGAAGTGCTCGACGATGAAACTTCCGCTCGGGCGTTCGAACGAATCGAGATGCGACGAGAGCGCGAAGTCCGTGTGATTGATGACATAGCCGCGCGTCGGTGACACGAGGATGAACGCGCCCATGTCGATCGACCAATCCTTCTCCGAGATCAGGAACCCAAGATGCTGGAACGTGTCGAGATGGATCACCTCGATCCCGCCCCGGATGTCGAGGAACTTGCCCGGCGTGCTCACGTAGAGTCGCCGCCCTTCGACCTGCATCTTGGTCTGGGGCTCGGGCCCGAGAAGCTCGATCGCCTGAACGCCGGACCGAACGGGATCGACGTCGATAAGCTGTTTCGTCGCGACGTCGACGACGGCGAGCATCGCCGGGGAAACCGTGGCGCCCGAGCCGGGACGATCGATCCGCTGGATTTGAACGAAGAGATGCGTTCCGTCGATTGCCATCCACGCCATCTCGGGGAGCCCGTCGGCATCCGCGAACCCTCCGAGATCGACGGAATCGAGCGGAGCGCCGGTTGTCGGGTCGATCTCGAGGAGCCAGCGTGAATCGTAACGGCTGACCCAGGCGTGCGCCGGATCGACGAACGCAATGTCGCGCGGATTGGAACCGGATCCGGTCGAGAAGCGACGGACGGTGTCGAACGTCACCGGATCGATCGCCTGCACATCATGCGTGGCGCCGCCGGCGAAGAACGGAGCGCCGTTCACGGCCCACAGGAGACCCCCGAAGACGCGCAACGTCGCGAAGGGCCCCACCGGTTCGAGATTGGCCGTGACGTTCCACGGAGGGCTGACATCGACCACGGCACAATTGCCGACCACCCCGCTGGACGTCGTCACGAAAATACGATCCGCCGCTCCCGCCAGACCTGCACTCGCGACGACGGACAGAAACGCGGCCACGACAAACCAGAGCACGATTCGACCCTCCCTTCGAGTCCTCCGCGACGCTCGGTCTCCGGTCTATGACTTTACACCTCGCGCTACGACGGCGGTCCGCCCCACTCGAGCCAGGTTCCGGCACCCGTTTCCTTCGCGCGGCGGTGGATCTCGTGCGCCGAAGCCAGGTCTTCGATCGCGATTCCGAGGGATTCGTAGATCGTGATGTCCCCGGGCGACGTGCGTCCGGGGACCTTGCCCAGGAGCACTTCACCCAGCTCGCCGAGCAGGTGCGAATCCGCAATGGCTCCTTCGTTCCGCGCGATCAGGAAGTCGCCCGATTCATTGACGCACGACTCGCGACGGTCCGTGTAGAAGCGCGACCGCTTCACGGCTTCGGAATCGAGCTCGCGGCTCGCGGCAAAGCAGGCGCCCACGGCGTTGACATGGGTCCCGGGAGCGAGCCATGTGCCGCGAAGCACGGGCTCCTTCGCGGCCGTCGTCGTGCACACGAGGTCCGCTCCGTGCACCGCCTCCTCGGCCGTGCTGCAGACTTCGATCTTCACACCGACGGGAGCCTGTTCGCGGGCAAAGCGTTCGGCGTTGCCCCGGGTGCGGCTCCACACGCGCACGCGACGCAATTTTCGGACCGCGCGCATGGCCTCGAGATGCGTCTCCGCCTGGGCACCCGATCCGAGGAGGGCCAGGTCTCCGGCGTCCTGGCGCGCGAGCGCGTCGGTGGCGACCCCAGAGGCCGCCGCGGTGCGGATCGCCGTGATCGAGGTGGCATCGAGAATCGCAAGCGGCTCTCCGTGCTGGAGGCCGAACAGCATGACGACCCCCTGGTGCGAGGCGTACGGGGTACCGTGATTCCCCGCATTCACCGAAACGACCTTGAGCCCGAAGCTCGGGGGTTCACCCAGGTAGCCGGGCATGATGCCGAGCCGTCCGGAGCCATCCGGCTGGCGCACGAGGTTTCGGAGCGGAAGGACCGCATCGCCGCGCGCGAGCGCCTGGAGCGCCTTGCGCATCAGGTCGATGCACACGGACATGGGCAGGAGCTCCTTCACGCCGGCTTCGTTGACGAGCAGAACTTTCATGTGCGCTTTTCCTCGAACAGGGAGATCAGTCGCTCGGGATCGACGTTCCCTCCCGAGACGATGCTCACGACACGTGTCCCCGGGGCCACCCTGACCTTGCCCGCAAGCAGTGCCGCCGTCGCGGCCGCTCCCGACCCCTCGACATAGAGCTTGGCCCGAACCAGCAGCAGGCGCATGGCATCATGGATCTCCTCTTCGGAGACCAGCACGATCTCATCGAGCGCCTGCCGCGCGACTTCGAAAGGAAGGTTGCCGACGAACGGCGGGGTGAGCCCGTCCGCGAGCGTGGGTTGCCGCGACACCGGGATCGGCTTTCCCGCCGCGATAGCCGGCGTCATGCCGGGTCCCGCCTCGAGCTCGACACCGACGACGCGACACGAGGGCTTGAGCGTTTTGACCGCACTCGTCACGCCCGCCATCAATCCGCCTCCGCCGATCGGCACGAGAACGCACTCGACCTCCGGCACCTGCTCCACGATCTCGAGGCCAAGCGTTCCTGCGCCGGCGAGGCCGACCGGATCGTCGAAGGGGTGGACGAACGCCGCACCGCTTTTCGCTTCCTCCTCACGAAGTCGATCGAAGAGCGTGGCGCGATCATCATGGAAGACGATGGTCGCGCCGTACGCGCGCACGGCCTCGGTCTTGGAGCGCGGGGCGTCCGCGGGCATCACGACGATCGCCGGGACACCGACGACTCCCGCCGCCCACGCCACCGCCTGGGCGTGATTGCCCGCCGAAACCGTGATGAGGCCACGCGCACGACGTTCCGGAGGCAGCGAGAGCACGATGTTGAGCGCGCCCCGCGGCTTGAACGACCCGGTCTTCTGGAAGCTTTCGCACTTGAGTTCCAGTTGGACGTGCGCGCGCTCCCCGAGGCTTCGCGAGGACAGGACGGGCGTACGGAGGAGGTGCGGCCCGACGCGCGCGGCCGCCTCACGAATGGCATCGATCGACACGAGCATGGAACGCCGGACATTCCTTTCGAGGGCTACTTCTTGAGCTGTTCGATGCCTTCTTTCGCGTCGGCGTTTGCGGGATCGAGCTTGAGCGCCTTCTGGTACGTGTCGCGCGCGCGCTTCGTGTCGCCGGTCGCCGCATACGCATCAGCCAGATGGACCCAGGCGTCGGCCGACTCCGGCGCTTCCTTCGCGAGCCGCTGGAAGAGCCCGATCGCGAGCGTCTTCTGTCCCCCGGCGAGCAGGCGCGCCCCGACTTCGTTCATGAGCTGCGGGGAGACGATCTCCGTCCCGTAGCGCGACTGGAAGTCCTCGTACGCGCCCTCCCCCGCCTCAGGCCCGTGGTCGCGATAGGTCTCGGCGATTGCAGCCGTGGCGTGCACGCGCTTCGCGTACGCCGACGTCGGATTCATCTCGACGTTCAGGGCGTTCAGCCGCACCGCATCGTCCGTGTGGTCCGCACGTCCGACCGCGTTCGCGACGTCTGCGAGCGTGACCTCGCCGAAGTCATAGGCCGCGCGACCATAATAGCGCTGCCGCAGCCCCTGATAGCGGACGATCGTCGAATCGAGGCCGTTCTGCTCGTAGGCGCGCAGCAGGATTTCCTGGAGACGCTGCGGGTTCGTCACACCGCGGTGGCAGGTGATGCACTGCACGCCGGTCGGCGGGTCGTTCCGGTGCTCGAGGCTCGCAAGGTATTTCTGATTGATGTCGCGGGTCATTTCCATCATCGCGCGCGCCTTGATCTTCGTCGGCTTGTCGTCGAGATCGAACTGGTAGGTGTCGAGCGGCTTCCCCTGCTCCCCCACGTGGCAGTGGATGCAGCGCACGCCCAGTGCGCGCGTGTACGCGCCCATGTGGTCCATGAGCTCGGCACGCGAAATGTCCTTTGGCAGGACCTTGAGGTTCTTGAACGTGCTCGCGGGCGGTTGGGCGGTGAGGGGGGCGGCGAGGACAACGACAAGACAGCCTGCCACGAGCAGGCTGCGCCTGGCATCCGGAGAGATCATCGTTCCTCCAAGTTCGCGGCGCTCTCAGCGACGGAAGGCGAGCGACTCGACCGAGGTCCGAGGGGTCCGATGGCTCACGCAGGAAGCGTCCTGGACCTCGGTCGCGAGCACTCTGCCATCCGCAAGGGCGCGCGTCTACGGGGGTACGATGGGGTCGATCGTCTACGCGGCCTTTTGGAGGGGCACCTCCGACGCCGGAGTCGTCGCGCGACGGTCCATCTCGCGCCGCGCCTGGAAGCCGCTCCAGAGGAAGAAGAGGACGAGGCCGTGGAACGCGAGCCCGATCCAGTCCCCCGCGACGGCGAAGATGATCGCGTCGAGCGCGTAGATGATCATTCCAGTCAGGTATCCGGCCGTGCTTCGCGTCGCCCACACGCCGAGGCCGACGAACAGGCCGGCCACGACGAGATCGAGCGCGAGCGCCACGAATTTCGCCGCCGGTCCGATCGCGATCCCAATGGCGTCGATCACCTGGGTCATGCCGAGCCCGGCCATGAAGCCCCACGTCGAGCCCGTGGCCGCGACGATCGAATTGACGACGGACAGTCCTGCGATCCAGTAGAACCAACTCACTCCCGATCGCGCTTTCGCGTCGAGCGGGTCGATCATCTTCGCCTCGTTCGTGGCGTTCGTGGCGTTCGTGGCGTTCGTCTCGTTCGTGCTCATCCGTTCTCCTCCCTCCCGTTGCCGGTGTCGACGGCCGGCACGGAGGGTATCGGCAGGGCCGAAGGCGGGCTGAATGTCAGGAGCGCCGGGCCCGCCAGAGCAGGATGCACGCCCAGGCGCAAAGCGCTGCCGCAGCAATTGTAATCGCGACGAACATGGGATCGGCCGCGAGGTGTCGGCCTTCTTCGAGCACGCGCCAGACGTGCGCGAGGACGAGGAGGCCGAACAGCGCGCCGGTCATCCCCACATAGGCTTTCATGTGGACTCTCCCTGAGCGGTCAGGAGGGTTTTCCTGAGGCCGCCCGAGTGTTGCTCGACCGAACAGGCTACGAAAGCGAGTCTGAAATATTCGCACCTGGTTCAGGTCTGCAACGCGCACACTGCATCCTGAGTCGCGCGATCCGCACGACCACCCGGTCATCGATTCCGCAACGTCGATTGCGGCTCGAAGCGCCGCACACCCGCGATCGCGACTCTGCAATACGGGCGAAATTCCCCAGCGTCGTGATTGCATCGACATCGGTTCACCCTCGAGCATCCATTCTCCCCTCGGCACAGGCTGTGCAGGCTCGTCTCCCGTCTCGCAATCGTCGGCATCTCAGATCGCGCGTTGCGGGATCCACGTGCACAACGTCACGCGTGGGACAACGGAGGACGCGCAAACAACGCAAGATCGCGTTGCCGCGCGTCGGGGAACAACACGAGGGACAACGTGCGCGACTCGCTTCGCTGCATCCTGGCTCTCGCGCTGGCGCTTGCCGCGTCCGGCGCGATCCACCATGACGCGCTGGCGGGACCATACACCCGCCTGCAGGTGCTTCTGCCGGGTGAATCGGCGGCCCCGGGGACGTCCACAGGCAAGACGGGAACGCCGACCGCTCAGACATCGGGCGTGCCGTTCTCGATCACGGTGCGTGCCTGCGACGACACGTGGACGACGGTCAACACGGTCACGAACGTGATGCAGATCCTCTCGTCGGACGCGAGCGCGACCCTGCCTTCGTCGAGCCAGCTCACGAACGGTCAGGCCGTCTTCCAGGTGCGGTTCAACGCGGGCGGAACGTTCACGGTCTTCGCTCACGACGAGACGGACGGCACGATTCCCGACGCCGCCTCGGCGCCCGTCGCGAGCCTCGTGCTCCAGGGATTCGAGTTCAACCGCATCACGCAGAAGAACCAGTACGCCGGCCAGCCGATGACGATCACGCTGAGGGCGGTGAATCCGAACGGCGCGCTCGTGAGCGGCTTCAACGGCGCCATTCGGCTCAAGGAGATCACGAGCTTCGGCGACGGCCGGACCTCGCCCGAAACCGTGACCCTCTCGGGCGGAACGTGGACCGGGCCGGTCGCGATGTACCGGGCGGACGAAACGAGCATCAACCGCGGCAACGTGAACCTCTATGCCTGGCTCGAGAGCGCGCCCCAGAAGAACGGGACGAGCGATCCGTTCACGGTGCACCCCGGCAACTTCTCGCGCCTCCAGGTCATCGTCCCGGGCGAGACCCCGCTTCCCGGCAGTGTGACGGGCAAGACGGGCACGCCGGCAACGCAGGGCGCGGGCCGGACGTTCAACGTCGGCGTCTACGCGACCGACCAGTGGTGGAATCCGGTGCCGAGCGGCGACAACGTCCGGCTGACCTCGAGCGACCCGGCGGCCAACACGCCGCTCACGGGCGCGCTGTCGAACGGCTTCCGGCAGTTCCTGGCCTCGCTCGGCACGGTCGGGACCCAGACGCTCACGGTCTCCGATCTCTCGAACGGCTCGATCACCGGCATGACGAGCCCTCCCATCCCGGTCATCCCGAGCGCCGTCGATCACTTCGTGATCTCGACGATCCCCTCGTCCGTGACCGCGGGGGATCCGGTGAGTGTCACGATCCGCGCGACCGACTCGAACGGCAACACGATTCCCAACTACACGGGCGACGCGCGACTCGCGGCGAACACGGGTGCCGGAAGCATCTCGCCGGAGGACATCGCGTTCACGGCCGGCGAGTGGACCGGGACGATGCGCTTCTTCGGCGCGGGCGGCGCGGTGTCGTTCACCTGCTCCGACTTCGCCGCTCCCCCCAACACCGGCACGAGCAACGCGTTCACGGTCGCGCCCGGACCCCTCGCAAAGCTCCAGGTCCTTCTGCCCGGCGAAACCGCGGAAGGCGGCACGGCCGATGGAAAGACCGGAGTCCCGACGCCCCAGAGCGCGGGCTCGCCGTTCACGCTCACGCTCCGCGGGGTCGATGCCTACTGGAACCTCGTGCCGGGCGTGAACGACCGGGTGGCGCTCGCGTCCTCTGACGAGTTTGCCGGCATGCCGGCCGAGACGACGCTCGCGAACGGCCAGCGGCTCCTCTCCGTGCGTCTCTTCAAGTCCGGATCGCAGCGCATCTGGGCGAGCGACGTCACGAATTCGTCCGTCGGCTCCGACACGTCGAGCTACGTCACGGTGGGCGGCGGCCCGTTCGCCCGAGTCCTGATCCTCGCACCCGGCGAGTCGCCGGCGCCGGGCACGACGAGCGGCCGGACCGGAGCGGCGACCGATCAGTCGATCAACTTCGCGTTTACGTGCACGGTGCTCGCAACCGACAACTGGTGGAATCCGGTCGGCGGCGTGAGCGACGTCGTGCGGCTCGCATCGGACGATCCGCTCGCCACCCTGCCCCCCGACCAGGCCCTGGTCGACGGCCGGGCTGAAATGGTGGTGCGTCTCGCGCGGGGCGGCTATAACCAGATCTCGGTGAGCGACGTCACCGATCCGTCGAAGGCGGGCAGCTCGACTCAGGTGCGCGCGATCTCGAGCGGCTTCCACCTCGAGGCCTCGATCACCCCGGCCAGCGCGCGCGCCGGCGAGCCTTTCACGATCACGGTCAAGGTGACGAACGACGCAGGCAGCGTCATCCAGGAGATCAACTCGTTCGTCACGCTCGAAGTGCAGAACGCTTCGACACGGCAGCCGGGACGCGGCACGCTGCTCACGACCCAGTTCCAGCTCCTGCAGGGGCAGCGCATCGTCTCCGAAACCTACACGTTCGTCGAGCCGATCCTGATCATCGCGCGTGACGACGCCGGTAACGCCCCGGCCACCTCGAACGCGATCACGATCACGCCGGGAGTTCCGGCCAACATCGTGTTCTCGAGCACGCCGTCGTGGCTCGGCGGCAACAAGCACGGCCTCCTGCGCGCCCACCTCGTCGATGCGTTCGACAACGCGGTGCCGGGCGAGCCGATGGTCTTCCAGCACCTCTCGGGCGGCGGCACGCTCACGCCCATCGACAGCCTCACGGACGCGCAGGGGGACGCGACCGCCGACCTCCTGAGCGCGCGCCAGCCGGGCATGGACCGCCTGCGGGCGAGCTCGAACGGGCTCGTCATCGACCTCGACGTCCAGACCGCGTTCGTCGACCCGAACGCGGACGGCGGCACGATGACGAACTACCCGAACCCGTTCCATCCGCCCGGTCAGGGCACGACGCTCGCGTGGAAGCTCGACGATCACGCAAACGTCACGTTGCGCATCTTCACGATGAGCGGCGATCTCGTTCTGCAGCAGACATTCGATCGCACGATGCCCGGCGGAACCGCCGGCCTCAACGAGTGGATCTGGGACGGGAAGAACGGCGAAGGCAAGGTCGTTACGAGCGGCGGCTACATCGCGCTCGTCGAAGCTCAGGGAACCGGAGAGACCATGCACGTGATTCGCCGCCGCATCGCGGTGGTTCGCTAGGAGGGATCCTATGATCCGGATGCTGCACTTCGGTCTCGGCGGGATCGCGCGATCCCTGACGCTTCCGTCCACGCTCGTCGCGGGAGTCGTGCTCGTCGCGACGCCGGTGTTCGCCCAGTCCCAGAGCGCCGGGACACCCGGCGAATGGCTCACTCGCTACACGAGCGCCCGCACCCTCGGGATGGGCGGTGCATACGTCGCGCAGGCGGACGATCCGCTCGGCGTCCTGTGGAACCCCGCAGGCCTCTCGGGCATGGAGCAGAACGAGGTCCGATTCGAGCACGCGCGGCTGTTCGAGGAGACCTCGATGAACAGCATCGGCTTCGCGGTTCCCGGAAGCCGGCTCCCGAGCCTCGGCGTGATGGTGCTCTCGATGCGCTCGGGCGAGTTCCAGCGCACGAACGACATGAACGACGATCTCGGAACGTTTCGCGACTCCGAGACCGCGTATCTCCTGACCGCCTCCCGCGCGCTCACGCCGCGGCTTGCGATCGGCGCGAATTTCAAGGTCGTGACACACGCGGTCGAGGACTTCAGCGCGAGCGGCTTCGGCGTCGACCTCGGCGGCACGTTCGACGCCACGCCGTCGCTCCGGATCGGTGCCTCGCTCGTCAACGTGGGCGGGCCCAAGCACACGCTTCGCGAAGTCGACGAGGCGTACCCGCTGGTCATCCGGGGCGGGTTCGCGGCGACGCTGTTCGAGGGGCGCGGCCTGATCGCGGCCCAGGTCGATCAGTCGTCGGGCCCCGGCGTGCGGGTCCATGCCGGCGGTGAGTACTGGATCCAGCCGGCGCTCGCCGTCCGCGCGGGCTACGACCAATCGGCGCCGGCCGGTGGGTTCAGCTACCGGTTCCATCCGCAGTACCAGTTCGACTACGGCGTCTCGGACCAGACACTCGGCCTCACGCATCGCGTCGGGCTCTCGTACCGCTTCGGCGGGTTCTTCGCGAGCTCGAGCGCGGAGCCGGAAGTGTTCTCGCCCACGGGTGAGAAGGCCGTGACCCGCTTCACGCTCAATTCGCGGACGAAGGCCGAGCCGCGCGAGTGGACGCTCGACATCCTCGGCAAGTCCGGGGAAGTCGCACGCCGCTTCGGTGGAAAAGGTCAGCCGCCCTCGCATATCCAGTGGGATGGCAAGGACGAATCCGGCATGCCGCTTCCCGACGGCCAGTACCGCTATCGCCTGGTCGTGATCGACTCCGTGGGACGCGTCGTCGAATCCCCGGACCGCATGGTCGAGATCGCGACCGGCGGACCGCAGGGCACGGTTCCGGTCCTGCCGGTGAACCCGTAGAGCGGGAGCCGCCATGACGATCCTGCGCCAAAAGAAACTTTTGGGCTGGGCTCTGCCCGGACTCCTGATCGCGACTGCTTCGCACGTCGCACGTGCCGCCGATTCGATCGAGCCGATCGCCGTGCTCGAAGAAGTCGGGAACGCGTACGAGACGGTCCGGTGGCTCCCGCCGGACCAGCGGCCGGCCGCCCTCGACCAGACTGAGCTCTCGCTCGCGAAGGTCTTGCGGGGCAAACTCGACGGCGATCGTGCCGCCGCGGCACGGTTCCTCTCGGGCCGCATCCTGCTGGACCGCCGCGAATTCGCGCAGGCCGAGAACGCGTTCGGCTCGGCCGCAAAGTCGCTCGGCGGAGACTCTCCGTTCGCCGACGACGCGCAGTTCGCGGCCATCGAAGCGATCGAGGCCGCGGGCGACGACGCGCGAGCCGCGAAGGAATGGGTCCGCTGGGAAAAGCGCTATCCGAAGAGCACGCTCGTTCCGGCCGCGCGTCTCGCGCAGGCGTGGAACGCGATCCGTCGTGGCGAAACGGCGGCCGCGGAAGCCCAGCTTGCGGGCCTCGCGAAGTCTCATCCCTGGATGCAGAGCCAGTCGTCTTTCGTCCTCGCGCGCGCGACCGCCGCTTACGTCGCGGGCCGGATGCAGGACGCGCTTGCCGCTCTCGGCCCGAAGCCCGAGGGCGGACCGGCGACTTACCTCAAGGCGCTCTGCCTTCAGGCCCAGGGCTCGCTCCTCAAGGCGGCGGCCGCGTTCCAGGACGTCGCCGAGCGCGACGCCTCCGCACCGCTCCGCGACCAGGCCCTCTACGCAAAGGCGAACACGTTCCTCGTGGCGCGCGATTTCCGGAGTGCCGCGGGCGAGTTTGCGCGCGTGGCGGAGCGGGTCTCGAACGCCGACATCCGGGCGGAGTGTGAGCTCCGTGCGAGCGCAGCGGTCTTCCTGAGCGGCGCTCCCGATTCGGCGCTTGTGATGCTGCGTGACCTCGCCGATCGCCGCGCCGGAACGGACGTCGCGGCACGCGCGCAGTTCCTTGTCGGCGAGTGCCTCATCGCGCGCGGACAGCACGCGGAGGCGATCGTCGAGCTCAACCGAGTGCTGAAGGACTACTTCAAGCATTCCGTCGCGGCGAGCGCCCAGTACCAGGTCGCCCGCTGCCTCGATGCGATGGGCCGCCCTGCCGACGCCACGGGCAGCTACCAGGCCGTCGTCTCCGGCTATCCGCTCGAGCCCGAGTCCCCCGCGGCCGCGTATCTCGCGGGCGTGGGCCTCCTCGAGATGGGAAAGCCGCTCGCGGCCGCACCGTACTTCCAGCTCGTGCTCGACCGTTACGCGAAGGTCGGCGAGACCGGTCTCGCCGTGTTCGCGCGTCCCGAGCACCAGGAGCTCGTCGAGGCGGCCCTGTGCCTGCTCGAGCTCTCGTATCACCGGGCCGGAAACCTGGGGCAGCTCGCCGGGGCGCCGCACCTGCTCCTCACGCGCATGCCCGAGAGCCGATCGACGTGGCGCGCGTGGTCGCTCCTGATCGACGCCGACGCATCGGCTGCGATGGCGCGCTACCCCGAGGCGCAGGCGACGCTCGAGCGCCTCGCGCGCGAGTTCCCGGATCATGCCGTGAACGCGCACGCGACCAAACTCCTCGCCTGGACGTATGCGCGGCAGGGCAACGACAGTCTCGCGATCGCGACCGAGGAGCGGCTTCTCGCACGCTGGGGCGCGACGGCCGAACCCGCGATCATCAGTGCAGCTTTTCTCGACATCGCGCACGAGCGCTTCAACCAGAAGCGCTATCGCGAGGCGGCTTCGGCCTACGAGGACTTCCTGCGCCGCTTCCCCGGACACGCGCGGCGCGCGGACGCGCTCTACCAGGCCGGGCTCTGCTACCTGCGTCTCGACCGCGCGGGCGATGCGGTCGATCGCTGGGAGGCGATCGTCGAGGAGGCTCCGGCCTCGAAGCTCGCGGAACGCGCGTGGGCGCGAGCCGGTGACGTCTACTTCCAGGCCGGCAAGTACGGTGAAGCGCGGCGTTGCTACGAGGGACTCCTCAAGAACTTCGTGGGGAGCCCGGCGGCCTCGATCGCGTCGCTGCGCCTCGCGCAGTGCGCGTACAACGAAGGCCAGGACGCCGTCGCACTCGAAGGCTTCTCGAACACGATTGCGCAGTATCCCGGCACGCCGGCGGCCCGCGAGGCCGTTCGCGGACAGGAGCGCGCGCTCTACCGCCTGAGCCAGTCGAAGGAGGGCACGACGACGCTCGCGCGGCTCGTCGAACAGTATCCGACGAGCGCGTTCGCGGCCGACGCTCAGTTCCAGATCGCGCGCCGTGCTTACCAGGAGAAGCGCTGGCAGGAAGCGGCCGAGGGATTCCGCCGCGTCGTGAGCCAGTTCCCGGCGTTCTCCGCTGCGGACCAGGCGCAGTTCCTGCTCGCCGACGCGCTCGTGGAGGCCGGTTCCCCTGCGGAATCGCGCCAGGCATTCGAGCAGTTCCTTGCGTTCTTCCCCGAGAGCGAGCTCCTCCCGACCGCGTACTTCCGCCTGGGGCTCCTCCGCTTCGCGGAGAAGGATTACATGGCGGCCGCCGTGGCGTTCACCCGCACGCTCGACGACTCGGCCGCAAAGGACGTGCGGGGTGCGGCGCTCTACAACCTCGCGCTCTGCCAGCGCCAGCTCGGGCGGACCGAAGAGGCCCGTCAGGATCTCGAGCGCCACCGGAGCGAGTTCGGGAACGATTCTCGCGCCGCGGACGTCGCGTTCCAGCTCGGCGACCTCCACGAATCGGGTGGCCGCACGAAGGAAGCGATCGCCGAGTTCGAGCGCGCGCTTTCGGCCAGTCCCTCGCCGGCGCTCAAGGTCGAGGCGGCCTATCGCCTTGGGCGAGCCCGCGAGGCGGACGGCGACCCGGTCGCGGCACTTGAGGCCTACCAGATCGCCGTCGCCGCGCCCGAACGCGACGACGCGTACCGCCTGTCGGCGGTCGCGCGCTGTGCGGCCCTGTACGAATCACGGAAGGAGTACACGAAGGCCGTGAGCGCTTACCGCGACATCATGCGGAACGCCCGCGACGAGGAGCTGGTGTCGGTGGCCACGGACCGGGTCTCGCAGCTCGAAAGCCGGACCCGCAAGCGCTAACGAGAGGAGCGGAAAGCCCATGTTCGAGAACTTCGACTGGATCCACGCGATGCAGACAAGCCCCGTGATGCTCGTCATCCTGGGCTGCAGCATCGTCACGTTCGGCTACGCGGTCGAACGCCTGATGTACTTCAGCAAGCGCCGGGGAAGCCCGGAGGTGCTGATCGCGCAGGCGCTCGTCAAGGCGCGGAACGGCCAGGCACAGGAGGCGGCCGGCGCGCTCGTGGCCGCTCCGCATCCGGGCGGCCCGGTCGCCGCACAGGTGATCGAAAACGCGCACCGTTCGACCGAAGTGATCGAAGAGAAGATCCAGATCGCGCTCTCGCAGCAGCGTCTCCTGTTCGAGCGCAACCTCGGGATCCTCGGCACCATGGGAAACACGGCCCCGCTCATCGGGCTCCTCGGCACCGTCTGGGGCATCATGCGCGCGTTTCACGATCTCGCGACCACCGGCTCGGCCGGCCCGTCGGTCGTGGCCGCCGGTATCGCCGAGGCGCTGTTCACGACGGCCGCCGGCCTCATCGTCGCCGTCCCGGCCGTCATGCTCTACAACCACTTCACCCGCCGCATGAGCGTGCTGCTCACGGAGGCGGAGAACCAGGCGCGCGGCCTCCGGCTCGAGCTGCTCGAGGACACGCACACCTCCCAGAGGATGGCGGCGTGAAGTTTTCGCGCAAGCGGACCCCGACCGAGACCGGCATCTACGAGCCGAACATGACGCCGCTCATCGACGTCTCGCTCGTGCTCGTCGTGATCCTGCTCGTCGCGACTCCGATGGCGTTCCAGTCGTCGATCGCGGTTTCGCGCGCGGCCGAGAGCGGCCAGAAGGCCGAGCCGACGCGCACGGAATGGGTGGAGGTGACCATCCTCCCGGGCGATCGCGTGATCGTGAACAAGGAAGAGGTGCCGCGCTCGGCGCTCGGCCCCTACCTGGCCGCCCGGATCGCCGAGAGCGCAACCCGGCGCGTGCTCATTCGGTGCGACGATGCCGTGCCGCACTTCGAATTCGTCGGCGTGCTCGACGAGGCGAAGCTCTGCGGCGCAGCGGGCATCGCGGTCGTCGGAGGTGCACGGTGATGCGTCGTTCCGCCGCGGCTCCCGAGTTGATCACACGCATCAACGTGACGCCGATCATCGACGTCGCGCTCGTGCTCGTGATCATCCTCCTGGTCACGGCTCCGCTCATGTCGATTCCCGGTCTCCCGGTCAATCTCCCCCAGGCACGCACGCGCCAGGCGGAGAACCAGCGCAACGTGAGCATCACGCTGGGCCAGGGCGGGGAGCTCGCCGTCGACGACCGTGTCGTCACACCCGCGGAGATTCGGGAAGCCATCCGGAGCCGGCTGACCGAAGTCGGTGACGACGTGCTCGTCGTCGTGCGGGCGGACTCGAATGCCCCGTACGCCGACGTGCGGGCGCTGCTCGACGAAGCGCGCGGGGCAGGCGCCCAGAGGATCGCGATCGCCACCCGGCAGCGAGTGGATGTCACGCCATGAGACTCGAGACCGTTCGCCTGGCCGCCGCCGGTTCGCCGTGGACCGGCACCGTGAATGCGCGGATCGCCGCGGACCTTGCGGCCACACGCACGCGCACGCGCTGGTGCATGACCTGGAGCATGGCGGCGCACGCGCTCCTGTTGCTCTTGCTGTTTCTCGCGCCGAAGGCACTGCCCCAGGCGCCGGCGCTCACCGAGATCACGCTCCTCGATCCCGGCGAGCTCGCGGCCGGTTCCGAGGCACCGTCCGCGCGGATCGAAGCGGCGGCGAGCACCGAGGGCGCGCTCACCGCGGGCGATCGGGACGAGATGTTCCGACGCACTCTTCCGCGGGCGGATGTCGAACCGGATCCGCAGAACGACGAAGTGCTGAACGATCGTCTCGCGTCGCGACTTGCGACGCTTCAGAGCGACGCGTCTTCGAAGGTCGTGGGGGCGGCCGAATCCCGCACGAATGGCCTCTGGGGAGGCGCTGCGAACGCACCGTCGGCCGAGCCCGGCGGAGGAGCGGGACGCTCCGTGAGTCTCAATCGCGGGGGCGGGCTTGCTCCTGCCCCTTCGCTTGCGCTCACGCGCGGCGGAGGTGGAACCGCCCCCGCACCCGCTCTGGTCGCGACGAACCCGTCGGGGGAGCGCTCGGCCACGCAGGCCCCCGCGACGGCCGGAGAGGCGACCGCGCGACGGTCGCTCTCGGGGGCGGCGCTCGCCGGGCCGATTGCGGATCGAGCCGTCATGTCGTACCGCAAACCCGTGTATCCGGAATGGGCGAAGAAGGATCTGGTGGAGGGCTCGGTGACGCTCTACTTCGTGGTGCGGGCGGATGGCTCGATCAAGGAGAACGTGCTCGTCCAGCGCACGGCCGGCTTCGAAGACTTCGACGAGAGTGCCCGCGTCGCACTCCGCGCGTGGCGGTTCGCGCCGCTCACGGGCGGTCGGACCGGGGAGCAGTGGGGAACGATCACGTTCCACTTCAAGATCGAAGGGGCGGGCTGAGACATGACGACGAACGGATGTTCCCGAATCGTGATTCTGTGCCTGCTCGCGTCGCTCGCGTCGGGCGGCTCGCCCGTCGACGCCGCGGCACAGACGAAGGCGAAAGCCCGGAAGACGACGAAGAAGCCGGCCGCCACACAGACGGCCACGAAGGCGACCACGAAGTCCGGCACGAAGTCGACGACGCAGACCGCGGCCCCGACGTCCGCAACGACCGATTCGACCGGGACGTCGAAGACACCGGCGGCCACATCGGCCACGTCGGACACGCCGACGACTTCGAGCGCGAGCAAGGACGACTACACGATCCCCGGCGGACAGGAAGGCACGGTGTTCCGGAGCCTCACCGTCGAGGGCGAGGATCGCGTCCACTTCGAGTTCGAGCGGCCGGCGCTCGCGCCCAATCTCGACCCGCACAAGGCGCCGGGCCTCGATCCCGGGAACGCAGCCGACGTGCTGCTCCGCAGCGGACCCGATCTCGTGCGGCCGTTCACGGAGCTGTCGTCGCATGCGGGCTCGCCGTGGATCGCGCGGCCGTGGCTCTCGCATTTCTCGCACGGACCGGTCGCGCGATTCCGTCCGGAGGTCACGGACGTTGAGCGCTGGAAGCTCATGGTGGCGAATGCAAAGGGCGAGACCGTCGCGACGATGGAAGGCAAGGGCAAGCCGCCGCGGGACATCGAATGGGACGGCCGCTCGAAGGACGGGACGACCGTCGTCCCCGATCTCATGTACTCGTACGTCTTCGAGGCCTATGACCGGGCCGGCAACAAGCGGAACTTCGTCGGTGAGGGATTCCGCGTGTCCGCGTACCGACTCCAGTCCGAGTCCGGTCCGACGCTCGTGTTCTCGGCGCGCGAGCTCGCGTGGCCCGAGGTGGACGCGAATCGCGCCAGCGCCCGCCTCGCGACGCCGCCCATCCTGCTCGAATCCGCGACCTGGCTCAATCAGTCGCCGCGGGCGGACCGTCCCGTGCGTGTCACCGTGACCGCACGCGGTTACGAGCAGGCGGAAACGGTCGCGGCGAGCGTCGTCCGGCTCCTCACGCCGCAGCTCGCGGGGGACCCGACCCGGGTCAAGAGCCAGGCGATCGTCCAACCGGACGCGCCCGAGGGCGGAACGGTCACGATCGGATACTGATTCCCCGAGGATTTGTCGTCGACGGCTCGCGCGGACGGTGGCATCGTCCACCGTCGTGGCGAGCCCGGGGCAATCAATCCGCACGCGGCCGGCCCGGTGGACTCACCGCCGGCTGCCCGCAACTCTCACCGCGCCGCTCTGCGCGCTGGTCGCGATCGCGTGCGCCGTCGAGTCCGGGTGCACGCGGGGACCGGCGCGCGATGCGTCGCCTCCCGCGGCCGATTCCTTCCTCACACAAAGGCTCGCGCTCGTGCGCTCGATCGAAGCTTCCGGAGTCCGTGACTCGAGCACGCTTGCGGCCCTGCGCGCAGTCCCCCGCCACGAGTTCGTTCCACTCGCGTATCGCGCGTACTCGTATTCGGACGAGCCGCTGCCGATCGAGCACGATCAGACGATCTCCCAGCCTTACATCGTCGCGTTCATGACACAGACTCTGCGCGTCCGTCCGGGCGAGAAAGTGCTCGAGATCGGAACCGGCTCGGGCTATCAGGCCGCGGTGTTGTCCGAGCTCCGGTGCCGCGTCTATTCGATCGAGATCATCAAGGAGCTCGCGGACAGCGCGCGGGCTCGCCTCGTTCGGCTCGGATACGGAGACGTCGAAGTGAGACACGGCGACGGCTACCTCGGCTGGCCCGAGGTCGCGCCGTTCGACGCCGTCATCGTCACCGCCGCTCCCGAAAGCGTGCCGCAACCGCTGATCGACCAGCTCGCGCCGGGTGGACGGCTCGTCGCCCCCGTGGGCGAGGAGCACGGCGCGCAGACACTCGTTCTGCTCGAGAAGGATGCGACCGGTGCGATCAGCCGCAGGGAGCTCCTGCCCGTCCGGTTCGTACCGATGCGCAAAGGCACGCGCGGACCGTAAGCCTCCCCCCTGACGACAGGACGACATGACCACCGCGTTCTCCCTGCCCGATTCGGACAACAGGCTCCTCTCCCTCGACATCCTGCGCGGGATCGCGCTCTTCGGGATGATCCTCGTCCACTTCCACCAGCGAATGCGCATCGAGGTGACCGGCCTCGAGGACCTGATCGGGTGGGGCGTCTGGATCCTGGTCGAGCAGAAATCCTGGGGAATGTTCGCGCTCCTCTTCGGAGCGAGCTTCGCGATCCTTCTGCGCCGGCTCGAAGCACGGGGCGATCCAGTCCTTCCCATCTACACCCGACGGCTTGCGGCACTCGCCGTGTTCGGCGTGGTCACGGACGTCTGTTTCGGATTTCGCATTCTGTTCGAGTACGCGTGCCTGGGCGTGCCGCTGTTTCTCGTCCGGAAGTGGTCGACGCGTGCGCTCCTCGTCCTCGCGGCCGTCGCCGCGTGCGCCGCCCCGCTCGCCGCGGAGTTGATCGCCTGGTGGGCCTGGTGGACGAAGAGCGCCGCGCCCGAGCCGTCCGCCCGCCACGCACTCGCGGCGGCCGTCGCTGCCGCGACGCAAGGGCAGAGCTACCTGGTTCTCCTCTCCGCCCGGTGCTTGCTCTTCGTGGCCTCCCTCCCGCACACGCTGCGCGATCTCCTTCCGAGCTCGAACCTGACGCTGTTCATTCTTGGGCTCCTCGCGGTGCGTCATCGGCCGTTCGACGAGCCGTTGCGCCACGTGCGGACGATCGTGGGTTGGATGATCTTCGGAGCGGTGTCGTGGGCTCTTGGCTGGCTCGTGCTCGGGAGGCTGCCGGAAGTTGTTGCACCCGGAGCCACCTGGCCTCTGCAGTTCGGGCTCGGCCTCGTCCAGGACCAGTGGCTGACCTTCACGTACGTCGGCGCGGTCGTACTGCTGCTCGCGTTTCGTCCACAGTGGATCGCGCGCCTGGCTCCGGTGGGGAACGCCGGTCGGATGGCGTTGACGAACTACGTGCTGCAGGCCGCGGTCATCGACTTCCTCTCCTCGGGCTACGGTCTCGGGCTCAAGTTGCGCCCCATGATCTACACGATCGGGGCCGCCGGTCTGTGCACGGCCATAGCGGCGCTGAGCACCGCCTGGCTCGCACGGCATCGGTTCGGTCCACTGGAGTGGCTATGGCGGTCACTCACGTATGCACGCTGGCAGCCGTTGCGAAGGGAAGGCGTCGTTCAGGCCCCGTCCCCTCATCTGTGATAGCCCACCATGGCAAGCGCGTGCAGACCGCCCGCACGCAGGGGCTCGTCGAACAGCGTGATCTCTCCCCAGCTGTATTGCACCTCCAAGCCAATGTGCCACCGACGGGAGACATAACGGTAGAATCCTCCGCTCCCCCAAACCCCGACGTTCGCATCGGAGTCTTCGATGACCTGGAAGCCCGGTGATCCTGGCGGAACAACGTAGCTGCTCACACTTCCGCCCAGGTACGAGACACCGGCTCCCAGGAAGGGCTTCCACCGATCCGAGACCTCGCGAATCGTGCGGGCACCGAGGTTGATTTCCCAGACGCCACAGTATTCGCCGGTCAGTCCCCTCAGGGAGGGAACAGCGGGCGCATAGGTCGTGAGCACTTGAACACAGGGACTGAACGGCCAGCCGCGCGGGCGAAAGTCGAGGTCCACGATTCCGAACTCGAGTTGATCCGCGACCGGATCCCAGCCCGACTCGAGCATCTTGAGTCCGATCACATAGCTCACATGGAACGACGAGGATGGATTCACTGCAGGCGCAGAGTCCGCAAGCGACGCTACAGTGAGGAGTGTGACGGTCAGTGCGAGGACAGCCTCGGGACCTTCGAACGGCCGGCGAATTGGCATGACGGGCTCCGTTCGGGAGGAGCCCAAGGCTACTTCCTCGGCCGCTCTCGCAAAAGACCCCGTGCAAGGCTCATCGAGTCGCGGAGGGCCTCCCGGGATCCCTTTCTGGATCCAGGAACGTCACGCCCCACGGGCCCTCGCCGCTGATCTCGACTACGGTCGGGCCGCGCGCGCCCTCGAAGTGAGACATCTCCGCTTCGAGCGTGATCTCGCTTCCGGCAGGCACGTCCCGCGTGGTCGTGCTGTCGAGCCGCTCCCCCATGCCCACACGGAACGTACCCGAGATGACCCGGATGTGAGCGTCGACCGGGTGGCGATGCGGGTGGATCCAGTATCCGCCAGGCATCCAGAAGCGGAACACGAAACGCCCCTTGTTCGAGGGATCCCCCTCGAGAACGGCCATCCGCGTGCCCGGCCAGCTCGGCCTCCAGTCGAGCGTGTCAGAAGCCTCCAGGGCGGTGCTCGCGTCTCCGACATGGAAGACACCCCCCTTCACGACGTACGCGATGCGCCGCGTGTTGCGAATGTTCGCGAGCGGATCCGCGTCGAGGATGAGGAGATCGGCGAATCGTCCGCGCGCAATCGTTCCCATGTCGTCCTGTGCTCCGAGCATTTCGGCCGCGTTCGACGTCGCGGTAGCGAGCGCCTCGGCGGCCGTCATTCCGACCACGTTGACGTACATCGCGAGCTCCTCGTGCAGCGTCGAGAGGAGGTTCAACCCGGGATATCCGCTCACGTCCGTCCCCGCGACGAATCGCACACCCGAGCGGTACGCGAGACGCGCGGCCTCGTTTGCCCACCGATCGACGCCTCGCATGTGGCTCAGATCCCCCTCGAGGACACGGCGCCCGCGCGCGAGCCGACGCGAGACGTACAGGGTCGCATCAAGCATGGTTCCCCGCCGGTGCATCTCGGAGAACAGCCGGACCAGCGCAGGCGCGTCCGCCGGCGTCCCGTAGCGCGAGCTGTCGAGGAGGGTGGAATAGGTGTCGGGCAGCGAGTCGTGCGACTCCCACTCGCACATCGAGACGTGCGAGAGCACGTCGACGCCGGCCGCCACCGCATCGCTCGGCTTCGAGGGTGTCACCGTGGCATGGCTCCAGACCTTGAGCCCGCGGGCGTGGGCTTCGTGTGCGACCGCGCGAAGAAGCGCGGGCGGAAGCTCCGCGTACACCTTGATGCCCGTCGCTCCAATCTCCCGGGCACCGGCGGCGGCGGCCACCGCCCCGCTGTCCGATGTGACCGCACGCGCCCATGCGAGCTCACCCGGCGTGCCCCCGTGCGCGACCGCCGCCGCGCGGCGATCCCGTGTGAAGAACCCCGGGCTCGCGACGATGGTCGAATAGTAGATGCGAGGAGACAATGCCGAGCCCGCACGGGCGGCGCGGGCCCGTTCCCGGAGCACGATCCCGTCCCCGGCCATGTCGCGGATCGCGGTGATCCCGCCGAGGAGGTAGAAGCGCGCCAGCGAGTCCTGCTCTCCGGATCGCACGAACGGGGCGGTCAAGTGCACGTGCGCATCGATGAGTCCGGGGATCGCATACCGCCCCCGAAGATCGAGGACACGGGCGCCGTTCGGTGCGCGCCGGCTCCCGGTCGCATACACGTCCTGGATGCGTCCCTCGCGGATCACGACGGAGGTGCCCGCGCGCCACGACGTGCCCGTCGTATCGAGAACATTCAGCCCGTCGAGGACGAGCGGAATCGATCCGTCCCCGGCCGGCCTAGAGCTGTCCGGTGGTTCGGCCGTGCTCGCGAACGCTGCAGAGAGGAGCAGGATCATCACAAGGCATGCGGCTCTCATCTTTCGTCCTCCGCTGAGCCCTTCGTCGCGCCAATATTTTGGCGGTTCCAGGCGAACGCTTCGCCCGTTTCCATGTCTGGAGAGCAAGCTTAGCGACCGTGGGAACTTTCGAAGTTTTCGACGGCCGCTTGGGCTGCGGTCCTCACGGCGACGTGCGGATCGTCGAGCCGCGCGCGCACGGCCGCGCGCGCTTCCGGAGTTCGTATGTGCGAAAGGAACTCGACGGCGGGCATGCGGACCTGCCAGGCGGGATCCGCGATCGCTGCGAGCATGTCCTCCGTGGAGCGCGGATCGCCGAAAGACGTGAGGGCTTCGGCCGCGGACGCCCGAACGCGCCAGACCGGATCGCGAAGGCGCTCGGCGAGGTCCTCGCGGGCCTCCGGAACCCCGATGAAGCCGAGAGTCCAGGCCGCGTACCCGCGCACGCGCCAGTCGGGACTCGCGAGCGACTCGATGAGGGGGTCGATGACGCCACCCTCTGTGGCGATCGCGAGCGCCCAAATGGCACGCCCGCGCACCAGGTCCTGGGCGTGAAGCGGCACGTGGTCGGCGGCCGCCCGCAATCGGGAGAGCGCCAGCGCATCGCGCCCGTTCCGCGGCCGGAACGTTCGCGTCAGCGCGCGACGTTCCTGTTCGGGTGACAGTGGTACGCGCTCGCCCCACTGAATCTCCTCCCCGTCCGGCAACGCTGTCCCCGACTCCACCGTTTCCACGCGGGTCGTCCGGGCCGCCGCCACCCCCCACACGTCGAGGCCCGCCGTGCAGGCCGTCGCGAGGAGCGCGATCAACGGAATCGACACCATCGCGATCGGCCGGCTGGATCGTGTGACACGAGGATCGAGAGCGGCCCGAACGCGGTCCTCGAGCTCCTGCGCGTCGGCCATGGTGACCGCTGCACGGGCCGAGCGCAGCCCACGGCGCGACACGTCGGTCGCGAGCGCGAGCAGGCCTTCTGCGTAGTCCAGGTCGGCGATTCCGGCGGAGAGGACAGCATCGTCACACGCGCGCTCGCGCTCGGCCTGCATGCGACGGGCCGCGATCCAGACCGCAGGATGAAACCAGAGAAGCGCACAGCAGACGTCGGCCCCCAGTTGCGTCAACGCATCGAGTCGTCGCACGTGGGCGAGCTCATGCAGCAGCGCGGCATCGAGGCGGACGGGGAGCCACGCTTCCGCCGCACGAGGGAGTGCAATCACCGGACGCACGATCCCCCACGTCGCGGGAACGACGAGCTCGTCGGTCGAGATGACGCGCAAGCGCCGCAGAAGGCGCGACGAACCTGCGGCCCGTTCCACGACGCGCCGCGCATCGCCGACTTCGATCGCACGCGCCCGGGCGGAGACACCTCGCAGCGCGAGCCGGCCTATCAGGATTCGAGTCGTGAAACCGACGACCCCGGCGAGCCAGACGACAACGAGACCATCGGGCAGACCGGAGCCTCGAGGCGCCTGCGGGACGGTTCCACCCGGAAGCACAGGCGCGTTCCCGCGAGGCACGATCTCGGTCCCGCGCCCAGGCCGCGGCGTGAGGACCTCAGCAACGCCTGAACTCTCGAGACGGGAGAACACGGACGATGCACCGAACGGGAACGCCCAGACAGACGGAAGCGGCGCCGTGACCGCAACGATGAGCACGCCCGCAACCGCCGCCGTCCACAGAACGTGCCGGGAGGCGGCGCTCGCGCGCCGAAGCGCGATTGCGACACACGCCGCCAGTGCGACCAGCAGCAATGCCTTCAGCGAAACCGCGAAAAGCATTCCGAGGACAGCGGTCGAGGGCGTCGTGTCGGTCATGTGGGGTCAGCCTCAGCGGCGGCGGCGGGCGTCATCGATCAACGCGCGCATGCGGACCAGGTCTTCATCGGAGAGCGGCGTGGGCAGATCGAGCAACGCGGCCATCGCCTGCGAGCGCGAACCCTGAAAGAACGTTTCGACTACGTGCCGGAGCACGTTTCGATGGGCCTGCTTCACGGGAACGACGGGCGAATAGACGAGGCGAAGTCCGTCCATGGTGTGGCGGACGTGGCCTTTCTGTTCGAGGATTCGAAGCAGGGTGCGCACGGCCGTGCTCGTCGGCGGATCGGGCAGGCGATCGCGGATCTGGGCGACCGTCGCGCTTCCGAGAACGTAGATCGCGTCCATGATCTGGCGCTCCCGGCGGCTGAATCCGGCGGCGGAACGGGACGAAGGACGGGAACGGCGGACCGGCGACATAGGCGCCATAATATTGGCGGGTGACCCCGGTGTCAACCACGGAACCCCGGCGGATTACTTCTCGGTGAACCGGATCTTTCTGAAAGCCGTGAGGAACAGGGCCTGGTCTGCGGCTCGCGGAGAGAAGCCGCGCAACATGAGTCGTCCCCACCTTTGGAAGGGGCGACTAGTCGCCCGTCGCGAACCTCATGTCGAACGTGCAGAGCTGAACGCCCTTCGCGTCGCGTTCGACCGTGCGCACCTCGTAGAAGCGATCGCCGAGCCGTGCGGCTTCCTTCGCCCGAGCGCGCCCACCCTCGCCGATTGCGGGATCGTCGGCGAAGCGAAGTTCGGTGTTGAGCGTGCGGCCGTCCTTCGCCTGCACTCCGAAGTGAATGTGCTGCGGGGTCCGTCCTCCGGGGTAGTGCCCGGGACGGATCGTGCGAAAGCCGTAACGGCCATCCACGCCCGTCACGATCTTGCCGCTGAACGTCGCGTGCCCGCGGTCCTGGCCACCCTTCGAGTAATGGCCGGCGGCGTCCGTGTGATAGAAGATCATTTCCGCTCCGGCTACGGGCGTTCGGCCATCCGCCTGATAGATGACGCCACGCACCTCGAGCGGTTCTCCCTTCTCGCCTTTCGGAGTGATGTCCATGAGCGGCGGCGCCGCGGTGCTGGACATCCCGGACGAAGCCGCGTTCCCCAGCCCCACGGTCGCGGCAAGCAGCAGGCAGGCGAGCCAAAGGCGCATCATCGGTCCTCCCGGATTCGAGCCTCGGACGAGCCTGCACCGAATGCGAACGACATGCACGTCAAGACGCCGCAAGGCGAATGGAGAAGCTTGCACGGAATGAACGAGTCGGACAGGATGTCGCCGCGCTAACCACCCCAACCCCGGAGGCCGGCCATGCTGCGTCGCCCGTTCGCCCGATTCGATCGATCCCCCGTCCGCCGGGCCACCAGCCTGGTCCCGGCGCTTCTTCTCTGTGCGCTCGCAGGTTGTTCGGAGGCCCCTGATCCCGTCACGCACGTGGGCGGTCCCACGGGCTCGATCGCAGGCATCGCGGGCGAATGGAGCGGCGACTACCGTCTCTCGGACGGATCGCGCCGCGGGGACATCACGTTCAGCCTCGCGCCGGGAGACAGCATTGCGTCCGGCCGCGTGATCATGCGTCCGCCGACCGAGGTCGAGATGGGATCGGTCGGCGAGACGGCGCCCACGCCGCAGCCCAATTCGACCATTCAGCCGCTCGACGTTTCGTTCGTCGCGGTCGATAACAACGTCGTCCGGGGCACGCTTCAGAAATACGTGGATCCGGATTGTTCGTGCGACGTGCAGACCACGTTCGAAGGGACGCTCAAGGGCGACCTGATCGACGGGACGTTCACGATCAAGAGTCTGGTGGATGGACGAAGCCGCACGGGCCGGTGGTCCGTGCGGCGTCAGGCTTCGCAGTAGGGCGATCCGATTCGCTAGGGACGCTGGTCCATCGGAACGTAGTGACGTTCGGTCGCCCCGGTGTAGATCTGCCGCGGCCGACCGATGCGCGTCGCGGGATCGCGGCGCATCTCGAGCCAGTGGGCGATCCAGCCGGGCATCCGGCCGAGCGCGAACAGCGCGGTGAACATGTTCACCGGGATCCCGATCATCTGGTAGATGATCCCCGAGTAGAAATCCACGTTCGGATACAGATTCCGGCTGATGAAGTACTCGTCCGCGAGCGCGATCTGCTCGAGGCGGAACGCGATCTCGAGGAGCCGGTTTCCCGAATCCCCGAGCCGGTCACGCAGCGTCTTGCAGGTCTCCTTGAGAATCGCCGCACGCGGGTCGTAGCTCTTGTAGACGCGGTGCCCGAAGCCCATGAGCCGCGTCGTGTCCTTCCGATCCTTCGCGCGCTGCACGAAGCGGTCCGCGTTCCCGTCCTCGACCGCGATGCGCTCGAGCATCTCGATGACTTCCTGGTTCGCCCCGCCGTGGAGCGGCCCCCACAGCGCGCTGATCCCGGCCGAGACGCTCGCGAACAGGTTCGCCTGCGAGCTCCCGACCAGGCGCACCGTGCTGGTCGAGCAGTTCTGTTCGTGGTCCGCATGCAGGATGAGAAGCAGATCGAGCGCGTTCGCGACCACCGGATCGACGTCGTAGACCTCGCACGGCGTGGCAAACGTCATGTGGAGGAAGTTGGACGCGTAGGACAGGTCGTTCCGCGGATACATGAAGGGCTGGCCGATCGAGTGCTTGTAGGAGTACGCCACGATCGTCGGCATCTTGGCGAGGAGCCGGATGAGCGTGATCTTGTTCGCCTCGTCCGTCTCCGGCCCCTGGTAGAACGTGGCGAGCGCCCCCACCGAGGCGGCGCAGACCGGCATCGGATGCGCGTCCTTCGGCAGGGCGTCGAAGAAGCGCCGGAAGTTCTCGTGCAGCATGGTGTGCCGGCGGATGTCGGACTCGAAGCCTTGGAGCTCGCCCGGCGTCGGCAGCTCCCCGTACAGGAGGAGCCAGGCGACTTCGAGGAAATTGCTCTTTGCGGCCAACTCCTGGATCGGATAACCCCGGTAGCGCAGAACTCCTTCTTCGCCGTCGATGAACGTGATCGCGCTCTGGCACGCGCCGCTGTTCCCGTATCCGGGATCGAGCGTGATCGCGCCCGTCGTCGACCGGAGCTTCTGGATGTCGAGGCCCACCTCACCCTCGGTGCCGACGACGAGCGGAAGGTCCACGCTCTTGCCGGCGACTTCGAGGCGCGCGGCATCCTGCTTCCTGGCAGCCGTGACCTCTGGACTCATTTGCTTCTCCTTTCCTCCCACCCAGAATCGCACAGTTCCGACGTGCGGTCGAATGCCCGCCTTCGTTATCGGAAGGAACCCTCTCGAACCTGAGCCGGCACTGGCGCCCGCGTCATTCGGTGCGACCCGGCGTCACTCGGCGCGGCGCACGCTCTCGAGCGCGGCCCGGATTTGCTCGGTCGACCGGTCCCCCCAGGCGGATCCGTACGCCTCGGACGACATGAGCGTCCGCGTCTCCATCCGGTCCACGTAGACGATGCCGTTCAGGTGATCGATCTCGTGCTGGAGGATGCGCGCGTACCACCCGTGCGCGCGAATCACGCGCGACTCGCCCCGCTCGTCGAGGCACTCGACGCGGACCGCGCGGGCGCGCGGCACGGACGCGACGAATCCCGTGAAGCTCAGGCAACCCTCGAAAAAGTAGGCGGGACCGGCGTCCTCGACGTGCAGCACCGGATTCACGATCACGTGGAACGGCACGGCCTCGCGCTCGCGCGCCTTCCGCTCCTCGGGATCGAGCGATTCGAGATTCGCGGGGGCATCCTCGATCACGGCGAGCTGGAGCGAAAGACCGACCTGGGGCGCGGCGAGGCCGACGCCCGGAGCGTCGCGCATGGTCTCGCGCATCGCTTCGATGAGCTCCTGCGTGACCGGTTCGCGAAGCTCGCGCGGGGCGATCTGGCGCGCGCGGCGACGCAACACGGGGTCGCCGAGTTGAACGATCGGAAGGATCTTCACGCGCGATCCCTGCGCGAGCGGCGGAAACTCATTCCACGCGGAACAGCTTTCGGCTGGCAGAGAGCGTGCCCTGGCGGGCGCGCACGAAATACACGCCGGGAGCGACCCGGCGGCCCCCCGCGTCCATGCCATCCCAGTCGAACGCGTGGGTCCCCGGCTCGAGCTGTCCGCGGTAGAGCTGTCGGACGCGCCGTCCGGCGACGTCGAACACGGCGAGATCGGCCGGGGCCGATCCGTCTTCCGGCTCGAGCGTGAACGAGAAGCGCACCTGGTCCCGGAACGGATTCGGGCCGGCCGCACCCCAGGTGATGCCCGGCTGGACGCGCGGGATTCCCGGAACGTCGACTTTGATCTCCTGCTCGAACTTGAGCAGGAAGATGGCGTCCGACGGCCGCAGTGTGAACGTGGCCGCCGTCGTGCCGTTGTTGTGCACCGGATCGACGACGCCGAGGATCCGCCGGAACGGCCGTTCGAGACTCGTGGTGAGGATCTCGAGGCTCGGGTTGAGGAGGATGATCCCGTTCTCGAAGTCGCGCCGGTAGAGATGCTGTGTTCCGGACTGGAAGTGCACGTCATCGAGCCACACGTCGCCAGCCATCGCCCCGAATCGGATCTGAAGGGCGCCCGGGCCGAACCCGACCCCGGTGAACTGGATCTGATAGCGGCGCCAGACCGTATCGAGGCTGATCGTGGACCAGGCGAGACCGGGACCCGGGGTGCCGTTCACGACCGCAAACTGTACGGTCCGGGGAACCGCCGCCTTCGCGTAGAACGTGACGGCATAAGGGATCGAGTTCGAATACGGGATGCTGTTGATCGTCGTCATCGAAGTGGCAGATGTCCCGCCGCCGACCGGACAACGGATGCGCGCCGAGGCCGTGCCAACGGCCTTGGTCGAGACGTCGCGCTCGATGGTCGAGCCGATGACGCTGCCGAACGTCCAGCCCGACGTGACGTTCGTCTCGAAACCGGGGTTCGTCACGGCATCCGCGTTCGTTCCGGCCCAGATCACCTTCGTATAAGGAGCGAGCCCGCGGCCGAGCCAGCCAGTTCGACCGAGCGTCGAGGCGGATTGCCCGGTCATCACGTTGACCCCGTACTCGTCGTACCACCAGTCCATATAGTTGATGGCCGGGTCGTAGTGCCGCGTACAGAACGAGGCGAAACCCTCGCCGAGGGCCGCCGAAGCAAGCCCGAAGCGGACGCGTCGCGCCTCTTCGGCGGAGAACGGCGTGGCCTGATTAATGGTCCAGGTCGAGATCCAGTTCTGACGGGGTGCCTGGAAATTCGCCTCGTCGTGGAAGTACCCGCCGGGCACGCGGTACATGTTGTTCGTCCAGCTGTTTCCGTTGAGGAGCGGGAAATCCTCGCGCATCCATCCGTTGAACGATTCGTAGTGCGCACCGTAGCCGCAATTGCCGATCAGCACCGCGTTCGGCCCGCACCGCCGTCGCAGGCGGTTCGCGAGCGTGTCAGACCCGGCCTTCCAGCCGATCTCGAACGCATCGAACGTGGGATAGCCCGCGCGCACGAAGTCGATGCTGTCCCCGGGCCCCTGGTTGTACCGAATGTTCTGGCACATCCGGTCGAAGAAGAGTCCCTCCCACTTCCCGGTCGCCCAGACCGCGTCGTGGAACAGGTCTGCGAGACCCTCGGCAATGATGAAGCGCCCCGACCCATCCTTCTTCGCGAGGTTGATGTTGACGTCGAGGATCCACTCCCCGTCACGGCCGTACAGGAACCCGTCATTGTTGCGCACCAGGTGATGGATGCGCGTCCAGATGTGGACCAGCGAGTCCGGGCTGCTGTTCGGCCAGATGTAGTGCGCCTGGAGATAAGCGTACAGATGAATGCTCGGGTTCTCGGCCCGGATCGCCTGAAGCACGTCCGACCGGTATTCGGTGAGTGGTGACGCGTGGAGAACGGCGACCGGATAACGAGCCGTGTTCGAGATTTCCGTGGGGATGATGTTGCCGTCGGCATCCACGTACGGATAGCCCGTCCCGAGGACGACTCCGTAGAGGCCCACGCGCGGATACGGCGGATCGAGGACCGCCGCCCGGCCCGTCGAGGCGAGCGCCAGAAGGAAGACCAGTGCCACGAGTGCCGCGAAGAGGAACACTTCGGGGCGCATGAACACACTGAGACGAGACCGGCCGGGCCGGCCCGAGGGGGGTCGTTGCATGGGCTGTCGCTTCCAATGGCATGACGGCTGACAACAAGAACCCGCGACAATCCATCGTCCGGGTCCAGAGCGCCCGCTGCCAATCCGTGGTATGGGCGGGTCGGGGGGAAAGCCCGCTGAGAATCCCCCAGCGGGCCCGCCCCGGTCAAGATGAAAACGTTTTCATGATCGATCCACCGCTGACGGCAGGAACGATCGCGATCTCCGCATTCGCGCGCACGGGGGTCGCAAGTCCCCCCGTGTAACGGATGCTCTCGCCGTCCACGAACACGTTCACGTGCGGGCGCACTTCGCCGGTCTCCGTGAGCACGCGGTCGCGCACGCCCGGGTGCGCGGCCCACAGCGCATCGAGAGCCGCACCGACGTCGCGCAGATCCCCGGAGGCCTCGAGCTCGATTTCACTTCGCCCCGACGTGAACGTGCGCAGGTACGCCGGGATCACGAACCGAACCGCCATCTGCCGGCGACCCTACGTCCGCTTGCGCGCCGTCGGAGCGGTCGCGCGCGGGGACTTGCGCGTGACCCGGCGTGTGACTTTGCGCACGGTCTTTCGGCGCGCGGCCTTGGGACGCGTCACCTTGACACGAATCGCCTTCGCGCGCGGCATCTGGAGCGGGCGCGGCCCGCCCACGGTCGCAGTCTTCACGCACACGACGGGTGGAAGGCCTTCCGCCATCTGCGTCCATGATGCACCGCCGTCGCGCGAGCCGAACAGCTTCCCGCTTCGCGTTCCGAAGTAGAGGCCGGCAGGATTGAGCTCGTCGGCTTCCATGCCGTCGCGCAGGACTGTCTCGTACGCCTCCTTCTGCGGCAGGCCTCTCGAGAGCGGCTCCCACGACTTGCCGGCGTTCCGCGAGCGATAGACGCGCAGCTTCCCCTCGGGAGTGCAGCGGAACTCGTCCGACTCGAGCGGCAGGATGTAGACGACTTCGGGATCGTGCGGGTGCGCGACCATCGCGAATCCGAAATCGGAGGGCACGCCGTTCGCGATGTCCTTCCACTGTCCGGCCGCATCGTCGCTCCGGTAGAGTCCCCAGTGGTTCTGCAGGAACAACCGCTCGGGCCGCTTCGGATTCTGCACCACCTTGTGCACGCACTGGCCGAACTCCGGATACTTGTCGGGCAGGAATTCCGCGCGCACTCCCTTGTTCTGCACCTGCCAGGTCCTTCCGCCGTCGTCGGTGCGATAGACCCCGCCGGTCGAGATCGCGATGAACATGCGATCGCGATTCGCGGGGTCGAGGAGGATCGTGTGAAGGCAGAGCCCGCCGCCTCCCGGCTCCCACTTCGCGCGGTGCGGATGGTCGTGCAATCCGCGCACGAGCGACCACGTCTTTCCCGCATCGTCCGATCGGAAGAGCGACGCGGGCTCGACTCCCGCGTAGAGCACGTCGGGCTCGCTCGCACGCCCGGGCTTGATCTGCCAGATGTTCTTGAGCGAGAGCCCGGTGTCCTCCGGGAACTTCACGTTCGCCTGCTCGGGATTCGTCCACGTGCGCCCGAAGTTGTCGCTCGTCCGGAGCACCGCCCCCCAGTGCATGCTTCCCGTTCCCGCCCACAGGCGGTGACGGCCCGCGCGCGCGTCGTAGGCCATCGCGTAGACGGCATGTCCGGGGAAGTACGGACCGCCGCGATCCCACTTCGCGCGCGCGGGGCTCGAACGAAAGATGAAGGCACCCTTCATGGTGCCCACGAGGACGAGGACATCCCTCTCCTTGGCCTGGATGTGGCGGGCGGCAGGCATGACAGGCTCTCCCTGGCGGATCGATCGGGTTCGGATTCTTCGAACGGGGAACGGCTTCGTGGTTCGTTCCTTCGGGAAAACAGCGCAAACGACGCGAGCGGAGCCTAGCACGTTGACCCGCCCCCTGCATCCGGCGGAGAGCCGCGCCCGTACAGGGAATGTGCCCCCGACCGACCGCCTGGTTCCGCCCGTACCCGCTTTCACCTTCGCGCTCGCGCTCGTGCTCGCACTCGCCCTTGGCCTCGCCTCCGCGGCCCGCGCGGACGAGCCGGCCGCGCACGCAAAGGGCGAGCGCAAGTGGACGGCTCCGCACTCCCACCTCGGAACGGATGCCGTGGCCGAGACGCTCGACGTCGTCGAGGTCACGGACACGTTCGAGCGGAGCCTCGCGCGCGTGAGCTCGGCGAACCAGGGAGTCGTGAGTCGCGCGCAGGTGCTTGCGCGTCCGTCGCGTCGCGCCGGCGACATCCTCGAGACCGTGCCCGGACTCGTCATCAGCCAGCACAGCGGCGAGGGCAAGGCGAACCAGTACTACCTGCGCGGATTCAACCTCGATCACGGAACGGACTTCGCGACGTCGATCGCGGGGCTTCCCGTCAACATGCCGACCCACGGACACGGACAGGGCTATTCGGATCTCTCGTTCGTCATTCCCGAACTCGTCGGGGGCATCCAGTACCGGAAGGGGCCGTACTACGCCGACGAGGGGGACTTCTCGACCGCGGGGGCGGCGAACATCACGTACCGGAACACGCTCGAGCGCGCGATCGGCGAAGCCTCGATGGACAAGTACGGCTACAGGCGCGGCGTCGCCGGCGCGAGCGTGAAGGCGGGCGGCGGCGATCTTCTCTTCAGCGCCGAAGGCCTCCACAACGACGGCCCCTGGGACCTTCCGGACGACTACCGGAAGTTGAACGGCGTCGTGCGCTTCAGCCGGAACGGGTCCGAAGGCGGTCTGAGCCTCTCCTTGATGGGATACGACGGCCGATGGAACGCGACCGATCAGATCCCCGAGCGCGCCGTGAGCCAGGGCCGGATCGGCCGCTACGGGACGATCGATCCGACCGACGGCGGGACGAGCTCGCGTTACAGCCTCTCGGGCGAGTGGCAGCGTGTCGGGGCGACGCGCCTCTGGCGCGCATCGGCGTACGTGATCGACTACCGGATGGACCTCTTCTCGAACTTCACGTATTTCCTCGACGACACGACGAACGGTGACCAGTTCGAGCAGTTCGACGATCGCACGGTCGTGGGCGGACGCGTGAGCCACACGTGGACGAACCGCTGGTGGAACCGGCCGGTCGAATCGACGCTCGGAGTTTCGCTGCGTCACGACCACGTCCGGAAGGTGGGGCTTTATGCCACCGCCGGACGGGATCGCCTGTCCACGACGCGCGAGGACCGCGTGCTCGAGTCTGCGGGAGGAGCGTTCGCCCAGGCGTCCGTTCAGGTTTCGCCGGTGATCCGCACCGTGCTTGGCCTGCGCGCCGATGGAACCGTGTTCGACGTGACGAGCGACGAGCCGCTCAACTCGGGCGAGCGGAGTGCCGGGATTCTCTCGCCCAAGCTCTCGCTCATGTTCGGCCCGTGGGATCGCACGGCGTACTTCTTGAACCTGGGCCTCGGTTTCCACAGTAACGACGCGCGCGGAACGGTGACGACGGTCGATCCCAAATCGGGCGAGCCCGTCGCGCCCGTCGATCCGCTCGTGCGGACGCGCGGAGCGGAGGTCGGCGTGCGCACGGCGATCGTGCCGGGGCTTTCGACTTCTCTCTCGTTGTGGGCGCTCGGAATCGACTCCGAGCTTTTGTTCGTGGGCGATGCGGGAACGACCGAAGCGACCCGGCCGAGCCGGCGCATGGGGCTCGAGTGGTCGGCGGTGTGGACGCCGGCGGCCGCGCGCGGGCTTGCGCTCGATGCCGAACTCGCACTTTCCGATGCACGCTTCACCGATGACGATCCGGCCGGGGATCGGATCCCGGGCGCGGTCGGAACCGTGATCGCCGCCGGTGCGGCCTACGAATCCGCGGGCCCCCTCTTCGGCTCGCTGCGCCTGCGCTCGCTCGGTCCCCGCCCGCTCGTCGAGGACAACTCCGTCCGCTCGAATGCCTCGACCACGCTTGCGGCCCGCGTCGGCTACCGGTTCCGAAACGGCCTCCGGCTTTCGGTCGAGGGATTGAACCTGACCAACGCCAGAACGAGCGACATCGACTACTACTATGAGTCCCGCCTTCCCGGAGAGCCGGCCGAGGGCGTGGCCGACCTCCACAGCCATCCGCTCGAGCCGTTTACGCTCCGGCTCGCCCTCAGCGCGACGACCTTCTGAGCTTCGGCTGATCGGGACTGTCGCTACGTGGGCCGGAGCTCGCTCCCTTCCGAGAGGAGGCGGTCGAGCTCATCGGCCGCGGTGACGGGCAGGCGACAGGAGTAGTTTTCGCACACGAACGCGGCAGCACTTCCGCTGGCGGGAGCGAGCGATGAAAGCCAGGGCATGAGGCGCGCGAGGCGCGCCTGCCGCTCCCCCGCCTCCACGACGACGAGAAAATCCCGCGGGCGAAAACGTTTCTGGAACGCGCGAATGAGCGGCCGGGTCCCGGACGCCTGCGCCTCGAGCCCGCCTGCACCCGCTGCAATCACCACGTGGCGTGGCGGATCGCTCGCGGCATCCATCGCAACGAGCATCTGCGGCATCGCCGTCGGGTATTCTGCGAGCCGGCCCGCGTAGGACTCGAGACCGCGCCGCGCCTCGGCCTTCCAGTCTTCGCGATCGAGCAGCCCTCCGAGCGTGACGAGCACGCCGAGTGCGATCGAATTGCCCGCAATCTCCGCGCCGTCGAACGTGTCCTTCATCCGGATCCGGATCGACGCGTCGTTCGCCGGACTCTCGAAGAGCCCTCCTGCCGCGGGATCGTTAAAGCGGCGCATCATCTCTTCGGTGAGCCGCACCGCGCGCTCGAGCCAGAGCGGATCGAATGTTGCCTGATAGAGGTCGAGGAAGCCGCGCGCGAGAAACGCATAGTCGTCGAGCTGTCCGGACTCCGCGATCTCCCCCTCCCGCCAGCGCCGCGCGAGATTCCCGGTCGTTTCGTCGAACATCGTGCTCCACGCGAACGTGCCTGCCGCCACGCCGCGAGCCGCGAGCGCCGGATCCTCGAGCACGCGCGCGCCCGTTGCAAAAGCCGAGATCATGAGACCATTCCAGGCCGCGAGCACCTTGTCGTCGCGCAAGGGCCGCGGCCGCCGCTCGCGCGCTTCGAAGAGCCGCCGGCGCCCGTCCGCGAGAGTCGCGTCGCGCGCGATCTCCGGTCCGGGGCGCGTCTCGTGGAGTACGCTCCTCCCGTGCTCGAAGTTTCCGTCGCCGGTCACACCGTACACAGCCGCGAACGCGGCTCCCGCTTCGTCGCCCAGCACCGCCGTGATCTCACCGGGCGTCCAGGCGTAAAAGCGTCCCTCCTCCCCTTCGCTGTCGGCATCCTCCGCGCTGTAGAAGCCGCCTTCCGGAGCGCTCAGGTCGCGCGCGACGTAACCGAGAATTCCGCGCGCGGCCGCGACGAAGAGCGGATCGGGCTCGACCTGATGCGCTTCGAGATAGGCGGTCGCAAGCTGCGCCTGGTCGTAGAGCATCTTTTCGAAGTGGGAGACGAGCCAGTGTGCGTCGACCGCGTAGCGATGGAAGCCGCCGCCCAGGTGATCGTGAATTCCTCCCGCGCGCATCTTCTCGAGCTGAAGCCGGACGAGCGCCAGGGCCTCCGCGTTCGCGACCGGATCACGCTCCCACACGCGAATCAGGAAGTTGAGATTGACGACCGACGGGAACTTGGGTGCCCGCCCGAAGCCACCGTGCTCCCGGTCCGCGCGCGCGCGGAGCTCGGCGAACGCGCGATCGCGAAGCTCCGTGTACGGCCGCGGCGAAGACTCCGCGCGCACGCTCGCTTCGATCGCGGCCAGGAGCTCCCGTCCGCTCTCGATGAGCTCGCCCCGGTTATCGCGCCAGAGCTGCGCGATCCGCGGCAGCACCTGGAGCATGCCGGGTCGTCCGTGCCGTGCGTCCGGCGGAAAGTACGTGCCGCCGTAGAACGGCTCGAGCGCGGGCGTGAGGAACGCGTTGAGCGGCCATCCGCCGCCCATCCCCGTCGCCTGAAGGGCCGTCATGTAGAGGCGGTCGACGTCGGGACGCTCTTCGCGGTCCACCTTGATCGGGACGAAGTGCGCATTCAGGAGCTCGGCCACGCGCGCATCTTCGAAGGACTCGCGCTCCATGACGTGACACCAGTGACAGGTCGCGTATCCGATCGAGAGGAAGATCGGCCGGTTCGTGGTGCGCGCGAGTGCGAACGCCTCCTCGCCCCACGGATACCAGTCCACGGGGTTCAGGACGTGCTGAAGAAGATAGGGACTCTTCTGTCCGGCCAGGTGATTCGGACGGCGTGCTTCGCTCACCGCGGAGACTTCGTGAACGCGCTCGCGAGACCTGCCGACCAACGGTAGAGAACGATCGAGACGAGGAACGCGGGCAGCGAGAGGGCGACCGACAGCGCGAGCCCCATGCCGGGCGCGTCGAACGAGCCCGAAACCGGAGCGGCGAGAATGCGGAAGAACGGCAGGAATGCGGCCCCGACGATGCCGAGGGCGGCCGCGCTCCATGCCTCGACCGTGGCCGGAGCCTGAAGGAGCTCGTTCGGGAACGCGGTCACGAGCGCGAGAACAGCGAGCGCAAGCACGGACGCGCGGCTCGCCACCGCACGCACCCACCAGGGGAGCGTGTCGTGAAGCGCGCCCGCCGCGACGTGCACGGCACTGGGGGAAACGGCGGTCGCACGACCTTCGAGCGCGACCCGCGCCATGATGCGGTCGGTGAGACCCTCGGGAGCCGAAGGCCCGGACAACGCGCGCGCTCCACGCGCGGCTTCGAGCAGCCAGCGCTCGAAACTTTGGTCGCGCGGATCGGGCGAATCGGGCGAACCGAATTCGGGCTCGCGGGTTGTCACGTCAAGGACTCCTTCCGCTCGGCTCTCTCCCACGCTTCGCGCAGGATCGCGCGCGCACGTGAGAGATGTGTCTTCACCGTGTTCTCCGGGAGATCGAGGAGCGCGGCCACCTCGGCGACCGGTCGGTCCTCAAGATAATAGAGCGTCACGACCCCCCGCTGCACGTCGCTCAGCTGCTCCATGAGGCGAAGCAGGAACCGGCCCGATCCGCCGGGTCCGCCCGGTCCACCGGCCGGATCGCCTTGGGCCCCCACCGCCTCGAGGGCCTCGACCGCGCCGGCCGCCTCGACTCCGACTTCACGGCTCCGCCGTTCGGCCAGCGCGCGCCGCCGATCGATTGCGGTGCGGACCACGATGCGAAAGAGCCAGGTCGTGAACCGCGCATCGCCTCGAAAGCCCGGAAGCGCGCGCCACACTCGAACGAACGCATCCTGTGTGGCCTCCTCGGCATCGGCGGGCGTTCCGGTGATGCGAAGGGCGGTGGCGTACGCCCGATCGCGGTGGCGTTCGACGAGCCCGCGGAAGGCGGCCTGATCCCCGCGTTGCGCCCGCTCGACCAGCTCGGGCTCCGCGCGCTCGGTCTGCATCGCTTCCTGAGACGAGCCGGGCACGGGCTCGGGTTTCAATTTTCTCTCCCGGCCGGCAGAAATATTCCTGAAACCTCAGGGGACCGGGCCCTCGTCCAAGGGGGTGACCGGCGCGGAACAAGGCGCCGAAGGCTCCGGCCCGCAGACGGGCCCCGGCCCGAACCCGAACCCGAATCCGAATCCCTGAAGGAGAATCCCGTGGTCCTCAATGGCATCACGTTCGACAGCGACTCGTTCCTGCCGTTCCTCGTCTTCGCGATCCCGATCGTCGCGATCGTGGGCGGCATCACGGCCGGCATCGTGAAGACGATTTCGGAAGCGCGCATCATCGAGAACGCGCAGCGCGAGCGCCTCGCGGCGATCGAGCGCGGAATTGACCCTTCGAAGCTTCCGCCGCTCCCGACCGTTTCGTCGTTCACGTCCGACGTCATGACACCCGACGGCACGCAGCGCCGCTCGAACGGTCTGCTGACCGGCGGCCTCGTGACGTTCATGGTCGGCCTGGGCATCAGCATCACGTTCTTCATCCTCGAGGAGAACGGAAACGCCTGGGCCGTCGGACTCATTCCGGCGTTCATCGGGCTCGGGCTGCTTTTCTCGTGGTGGCTCACCCGTCCGAAGGGCTAGGTTCCCGGGCGGGCGCATCACATCCCGCCAGGAGCTCGATGAAGCTTTCCATCCAGGGAGTCGGGAAAATCTATCAGGGCCGGGTCCGGGCGCTCTCCGATTTTTCGCTCGAGCTCGGCCCCGGCGTTCTGGGCCTGCTCGGACCGAACGGCGCGGGCAAGTCGACCTTGATGCGCATCCTCGCGACCATCACGCGCCCGAGCGAAGGCCGAGTTCTGTGGAACGACGAGGACATCGTCGCCCGGCCCGACTCGCTCCGACGCGTGCTCGGCTACCTGCCCCAGGACTTCGGCGTCTATCCGCACCTCACCGCCCCCGAGTTCCTCCACTACCTCGCGGCCGTGCGCGGCGTGCCCGCGCAGGTCGCGCGATCGCGCGTCGAGGAGCTCCTCGCGCTCGTCAATCTCACGGACGCGAGAAAGCGCCCGCTCGGCTCGTACTCGGGCGGGATGCGCCAGAGGGTCGGCATCGCGCAGGCGCTCCTGAACGAGCCGCGGCTTCTCATCGTCGACGAGCCGACGGTCGGTCTCGATCCGGAGGAACGCGCGCGCTTTCGGAATCTGCTCGCCGAGCTCTCGGGCGACCGCATCATTCTCCTTTCGACTCACATCGTGTCCGATCTCGAGTCGACGGCGACCACCATCGCGCTCATCGACAAGGGACGTTTGATCGGGAGCGGCCCTCCGGAGACGCTTCTCGCCGCGGTCGAAGGCCGTGTGTGGGAGTGGACGATCGCAAGCGCCGAGCTTCCCGCGCTTCAGCAGCGATTGCGCGTGAGTGCCGCGGTGCGCCGCGGCGACGGCGTGCACGTTCGGATCGTTTCGGAATCCGCGCCGGGTGCGGGCGCCGTCCGTGTCGCGCCGACGCTCGAGGACGCGTACCTGCACCGGTTCGGGCCCGGAGCCGGCGCGTGAGCTCCGCTTCGGTGATGGCCGCGATCGCACGCGCGGACTTCCTCGAGCGCGTACGAACTTACGCCTATCTCGTAACGCTCGCGGCGGTGCTCTGGCTCGGCTACGGGACGTACACCGGATTCGTGGCGGTCCGCCTCGCGGACTACCGCGGCGTTCTCAATTCCGCCTGGGTCGGTGGCATGACGGCTCTGATTGCAGTCACGTTCCTCTCGCTCGCGGGATTCTACGTCGTCAAGAACGCGGTTCAGCGCGACCGGACAACCGGCGTGGGACAGATCCTCGCAACGACTCCGATGCGACGCACGTGGTACACGCTCGGAAAGACGCTCAGCAACTTCGCGGTCCTCGTCACGATGGTCCTCATCCTCGCCCTGACGGCCATCCTGCTCCAGCTCGTGGGGCGCGAGGATCCGAGGTTCGACGTCGCAGCGCTGCTCTCGCCCTTCCTGTTCTCGGCGGTGCCCGCGATGGCGGTCGTGGCGGCGATCACGGTGCTCGCGGAGACGACGCCGTGGCTTTCCGGCAGCATCGGGAACGTCGCCTGGTTCTTCGTCTGGGGGGCGCTGCTCACTTCATCGTTCACCTTGCAGAATGCGTACGTCGATCCGACCGGAGTCATCATGATCACCAACAGCATGATGGAGGCGGCACGCGCGCAGGTGCCTGGATACAAGGCGGATCTCTCGATCACGATCCAGCCCACGGTCGTCACCGAGGGAACGTTCCTGTGGACCGGCGTTCAGTGGACCGGCGCGTATCTCGCGTCGCGCCTCGCATGGATCGCAGGCGCATTGGGAATCGCTCTCTTCGCGGCACTTCCCTTCGACCGTTTCGACACGTCCCGTGCGCGCCGCAGCCGGAGCAAGAAGGGACGCGGCGCCGAAGCGGATGCCGCAGCTGCCGCGGGTGCGGGAGCGAGACCGGAAGCCGCACGGGTGCGCGGCGCGTGGCGCTGGCCTTCGATTCCCCGGATTCCGCTTCCGGGCGTGCTCGGCGCCGAGTTCCGCCTGCTCACGGGAGGCGTGAATCGCTGGTGGCTCCTGGTCGGCCTCGGACTCTGGATCGCAAGCCTCGTTGCACCACTGTCCGCCGCTCACGGCGGACTCCTTCCCGCGCTCTGGGCGTGGCCGATCCTTCTCTGGTCCGGGATGGGCGGGCGCGAGCGGCGCTACGACACGGAAGCGTTCGTGTTCACTTCGAGTGGCGCACTCACCCGCCAGCTTCCCGCGGCGTGGCTCGCCGGCGTTCTTCTTGCGTTTCTGCTCGCGAGTGCGGTCGCGTTTCGACTCTTGGTCGCGGGAGATTTCGGATCCCTGGCCGCCCTGATCGCCGGCGCGCTCTTCGTTCCGTCGATGGCGCTTGCGGCCGGCGTCTGGTCGGGCGGCGGAAAGCTGTTCGAGATCCTCTACACGATCCTCTGGTACGTGGGCCCGGCGAACCGCGCGGCCGCGCTCGACTATTCGGGTGCAACACGCACGACGCCGGCCGGTGTCACCGGGCAGTCTCCCGCCGTGTGGTTCGCGCTCGCAGCCTTCCTCCTTGCGGCCGCGTTCGTCGGACGCCTCCGACGGATGCGCGCGTAGGGTCTGCGACGTGACGCCCGATCCGCGCGGCCCGGGACGCTTCCACTACGCCGGCATCGGCGGGAGCGGCATGAGTGCCCTCGCACAGTTCCAGGCGATGGGCGGCGGCACCGTGAGCGGAAGCGATCGCGGGTTCGATCAGAGGCAAAGGCCCGAAGCGCGCGGGCAGCTCGAACGGCTCGGAATCTCCCTCTTTCCGCAGGATGGCACCGGTGTGCGCGCGCCGGGCACGGCGGCGCTCGTCGTCTCGACCGCGGTCGAGGAGCAGGTCCCCGACGTGGTCGCCGCGCGCGAGCTCGGGCTCCCGATCCTCCATCGCTCGGAGATGCTCGCGCACTTCGTGGCCGCATTGCGGACGATCGCCGTCTCCGGGACGAGCGGCAAGTCGACCGTGGTCGCGATGATCTTCGAGATTCTGCGCGGCGCCGGGCGGGATCCGTCGGTCATCACCGGAGGCGACCTCGAGCTCCTGAGGGACGAAGGCCTGTGGGGCAACGCCTGGCGGGGCGCGAGCGATTTACTCGTCGTCGAAGCCGACGAGAGCGACGGTTCACTCGTCCGTTACGAGCCCGCGGTCGGCGTCGTGCTCAATCTGCAGAAGGACCACAAGCCCGAGGACCAGGTGTTCGCGATGTTCGAGACGTTCGTGGATCGGACGCGCGAGACGCTCGTGCTCGGCGCCGACGAGAACCTGGCGGCGCTTGGCGAGCGCGCCCGGGCGCGTGGACTCTCCTGCGCGGTCTTCGGCGCCGGCGACGTGATCGGCGACGCGATCGAGCTCGGCGCGGACGAGAGCACGTTCGAGGTCGGCGGCGCGCGCTTCCGGCTCCCGCTTCCCGGACGGCACAACGTGGAGAACGCACTCGCCGCAATCGCCGCCTGCCGCACGGTCGGCGTGCCGATCGAAGCGATGGTCGCCCCGGTGGCGGCGTTTCGCGGCGTCGGGCGGCGCTTCCAGACGATCGGCACGGTGGGCGGTGTCGAGGTCGTGGACGACTTCGCGCACAATCCGGCCAAGCTCGAAGCAGCACTTCGGACCGCACAAAGACGCGTGCGCGGGCGCGCGCCCGGCGGCACCGACGGCCGCGTTCTCGCCGTCTACCAGCCGCACGGATACGCGCCCACGCGCTTCCTGCGCGTCGACTTCGTCGAGACGTTCGCCCGCGTGCTCGGCCCTTCGGATCGCGTCCTCTGGCTCGAGGTCTTCTACGCCGGGGGAACGACGCAGCGCGACTTCTCTTCGGCCGACATCATTTCAGAGATCGCCGCCCGCGGCGTCGGCCCCCGTGCCGAGTTCGCCCCGACGCGCGACGCGCTCACGCAGCGGCTCGCGACCGAAGCGCGTCCGGGCGATCTCGTGCTCATCATGGGCGCACGCGATCCGTCGCTCACCGATCTCGCGCGCAGCGTGGTCGCGGCGCTCGCCTCGAGGACGCCCGTGCGCTAGCCCGGCGTTCGTTTCCCGAGCAACTCAGCGCGCGAAGAGCTTCCCGACTGCGCCCGCGAGATCGTCGAGCGGATTTCCGTCGCCGTCGGAATCGAGCATCGCGAGGAGCCCGCCGATGCCGGGCGAGCTCCCCTGCAGTGCATCGCGCTCACCGCCCAGGAACGAAGCAAGCCCGTTCGCATCGAGCCCGTTCTGACGCTGCGTACGGCCGAGCGCCCCCATGACGAGCGGCGCCAGGAGGGCCAGCATCCCGGCGACCTTCCCCGGTTCGAGCCCGAGGCTCCGGCCGAAGTTCTGCTCGATCGCATTTTGCCATTCGCCGAACAGGTGGCCGAGAATCCCCTGTCCGGACGCCGTCGGCCCGCCGCCCAGCGCGGAACCAATGTCGTCGAGGACGCTGCCGTCGTGGTCGCGGCCGAGTGCGCCGAAGAGAGAGGACGCGCCCTCCGCGGTGCCTGCGTTGCGGGCCATCGCACCCATGAGGAGCGGAATCGCTCCGAGAACGGCGCTCTTCGTCTGCTCGGGAGCGAGTCCGAGCTGGCGGCCTATTCGGTCGATGCCGTCGTCGCCGAGTGAACCCATGAGGGTCGAAAGAAGATTGGACATGATGTCCTCCACGGCGACCGCTCCGCGGCCGCCCGAACGCGACTGCAAAACTGTTAGTCGGTGAGAACGAACGTGACCTTGAGCGTGACGCGATAGGAAACGATCCGGCCATTCTTCACATCGACCTGTTGGCTTTTCACCCACGCGGCCTGAACGTTGCGCAACGTCTTGTGCGCGCGCTTCACACCCGCGAGCAGGGCGGCGTCGAAGCTCTTTGGAGACGAGGAGATGATCTCGGTGACCTTGGCGACCGACATGGCGAGCGAGACTCCTTTCGTGACGTTGACTCGGAAGGGAAACGCGAGGATCGGGTAGGTGCTGCGGCTCGGAGTCACGGAGAGAGAGAACCCGTGAGTCAGGATCTCCGGCGGAAGCTTACTCCTCTTCCGAGAGCCTGCAAGGACAGGTATCCTTCGGGGACCCCCAGACCGTCCCGCGGTCGGTCGCGCGTCTCGGCCGTTCTCGCCCCCGTCCCATCCGGGCATTCCGTCGCCCTATTTCAACAGGAGCCGACAAAAGTGAGATCCTCCAGGGTCCTCGTGATCGCGCTTGCGATCGCCGGAATCACTCTCACCCAAGCGTGGGGTCAGGAGCCCGGCGCATCCCGCGATACCGAAGATTTCCTCCTCGGTGTGTGGACTTTCGACACGACCTTCGCGACCGGCCCAAGTGGTTCGCTCACCGTCACACGAAAGGGCTCGACCTGGCGTGCGGAGATCTCTCGTGTCGAGGCGACGTCGGAGGTCTCGGGCCGGGAAGTGCGGTTCACGTTTCCCGACGAGTTTGGACGCTTTCGCGGCGAGCTCGCGCAAGACGGGCGCACGCTCGAGGGCCTCTGGATCCGGCCGGGAGTGACCTCGGATCCCCGCTATCCCGGCGGCTCGAGCCAGCCATTCGCGACGCCTCTCTCGTTCACGCCCGTCGGCCGTGATGAATGGCGTGCCGAGGTTCGACCGCTCGCCGATTCGATCGCCGTCCACCTGCGGGTCTTCCGCGACGAGAAGGGAACGCTCGTCGGAACGTTTCGCAACCCCGATCAGGGCTCGCTGGGCGGAGCGATGCGATTCCAGGTCACGCGCGAGGGCACGACCGTCCGGTTTCGCTACCGCGATTCCCCCTCCGATCCGGAAATGGCAATCGATGCCACGCTCGTAAGTGACCGGGTGCTTCGCGTCTTCTGGCCACGTCTCAAACGGCTCGTCGACTTCAAACGCGGCAGAGCCGCGGTTGCCTCGACCTTCTTTCCGCGCCCGCCGGACGATCCGCTGTATCGCTACCGCCAGCCGCCGGCCACGGGAGACGGATGGACGACCGCGCGCGCCCGGGAGGTCGGCATCGACGAAGACTCCCTCACGCAGGTCGTGCGCCGGATCATCGCAAACGATCCTTCGAGCAACCGGCCGTCGCTCATCCATTCGTTCCTCGTGGCGCGTCGCGGGAAGCTCGTGCTCGAGGAGTACTTCTTCGGTTGGGAGCGCGATCGTCCCCACGACATGCGCTCCGCTGGAAAGACTTTCTCCTCTGTGATGATGGGAGCCGTGCGGATGCAAGGGGTGAAGATCTCTCCCGAGACCCGGGTCTTCGATCTGCTCGCTGCCGGCGGTCCCTACGCGAATCCGGATCCGCGGAAGGAGCGCATCACCCTCGCACACCTCATGACGCACAGCGCCGGGCTCGCGCTCGACGACAACAACGACGACTCACCCGGGAACGAGAACACCATGCAGGCGCAGCGCGAGCAGCCCGATTGGTGGAAGTACACGCTCGATCTGCCCATGGCGCACGCGCCCGGGGAGCGTTATGCGTACGGGTCGGCCAACACAAACCTGATGGGAGCTGCGCTCACGACGGCAACCCGGACATGGTTGCCCCGGCTCTTCGAGGTCGCAGTCGCACGCCCTCTCCAGTTCGGACCCTGGCACTGGAATCTGATGCCCAACGACGAGGGATATCTCGGCGGCGGAGCGTGGCTGCGTCCGCGCGATCTGCTCAAGGTGGGCCAGGCCTATCTCGACGGCGGAGTCTGGAACGGGAAGCCGATCGTGGATTCGACATGGGTGCGCGAGTCGACCGCTCCGCGCTTCCACATTTCACCTGCGACGACGGGCCTCGCTCCGGAGGAGTTCTCGAACGCCTACTCCGAGGCCGACGAGGCCTATGCCTGGCATCTCGGCAAGCTGAAATCGGGGAATCGCGAATATCCCCTCTATAACGCAAGCGGGAACGGCGGTCAGATCCTGATGGTGGTTCCCGAGCTCGAGCTGGTCTTCGTCTTCACGGGCGGAAACTTCGCGCAAGGCTGTATCTGGACACGGTGGCCGTCCACCTACGTGGGAGAGGGGATTCTCCCGGCCATGACGCCCTAGGGCCAGGCCCTCGGGCGCTTGCCCCGATCGCTCCGCGCTAGTCGCGCACGAGCTTCTTGTAGCGCATCCGGTGCGGCTGATCGGCCGCGACGCCGAGCCTTCTCTTCTTGTCGTCTTCGTAGTCCTGGAAGTTCCCCTCGTGCCACACGACCTGCCCCTCGTCCTCGAACGCGAGGATGTGGGTCGCGATGCGATCTAGGAACCAGCGGTCGTGCGAGATCACGACCACACAGCCCGCGAACTCGAGGATCGCATCCTCGAGCGCGCGCAGCGTGTCCACGTCGAGGTCGTTCGTCGGCTCGTCGAGCAGGAGCACATTGCCGCCGCTCTTGAGGAGTCTGGCGAGGTGCACGCGATTGCGTTCCCCACCCGAGAGGTCCTTCACGCGCTTCTGCTGGTCGGCGCCCTTGAAGTTGAACGACGCGACGTACGAGCGCGAGTTGAGCGAGCGTCCGCCGAGCTCGAGCGTGTCCTTCCCATCGGCGATCGCCTCCCAGACGTTGTGGTTCGGACTGAGATCGTCGCGCGACTGGTCCACATACATGAGCTGCACGGTCTCGCCGACCTTGATTGCCCCCGAATCGGGCTTCTCCTGCCCCACGATCATGCAAAACAGCGTCGTCTTGCCCGCACCGTTCGGACCGATGACGCCGATGATCCCGCCCTTCGGGAGCTTGAAGTCGAGGTCCTCGATCAGGAGCCGGTCGCCGTACGCCTTCGACACGTGATTCGCCTCGATCACGAGGTCGCCGAGACGCGGTCCGGGTGGGATGAAGATCTCGATGTTCTCGAGCTTCTCCTTCTGGCTCTCGGAGACGAGCTTCTCGTACGCGCTCAAGCGCGCCTTCCCCTTGGCCTGACGCGCACGCGGGCTCATGCGCACCCACTCGAGCTCGCGCTCGAGCGTCTTCCGGCGGGCGCTCGCGGTCTTCTCCTCCTGCTCGAGCCGCGTCTTCCTCTGATCGAGCCAGCTCGAGTAGTTCCCCTCCCAGGGAATGCCCTCGCCGCGATCGAGCTCGAGAATCCAGCCCGCGACGTTGTCGAGGAAGTAGCGGTCGTGCGTGACGGCGACGACCGTGCCCGAGTAGTCGTGGAGGTAGCGCTCGAGCCACAGCACGGACTCGGCGTCGAGATGGTTCGTCGGCTCGTCGAGCAGGAGAAGATCGGGCTCGGAGAGAAGGAGCCGGCACAGCGCCACGCGACGCCGCTCGCCGCCTGAGATCTTCGTGACGTCGGCATCCGGCGGCGGGCAGCGCAGCGCGTCCATCGCGATCTCGAGCTTCCGGTCGAGATCCCACGCGTTCTTCGCCTCGATCTCGTCCTGCACCTTCGCCTGCTCCTCGAGGAGCTTCTCCATCTCCTCGGGCTCCATCGGCTCGGCGAACTTGGCACTGATCGCGTTGAAGCGGTCGAGGAGCGCTTTCGTTCCGGCAACGCCTTCCTCGACGTTCTCGAGCACGTTCTTCTTCGGATCGAGGCGCGGCTCCTGCTCAAGGTAGCCGATGCGAATGCCCTTCGCGGGCTGGGCCTCGCCCAGATGCTCCTTGTCGACGCCGGCCATGATGCGGAGGAGGGACGACTTGCCGGCGCCGTTCAATCCGAGGACACCGATCTTCGCCCCGTAGAAAAACGACAGCCAGATGCCCTTCAAGATCTGCCGGTTCGGTGGCACGACCTTGCCGACGTCCTTCATGGTGAAGATGAAATCAGGCAACGAAATCCTCCGCGAAGTTGTGCGATGGGACGCGAGGATGCCCGAACGATCCGGGCGAGCGACCCATGGAAGCCGTTGTGCGAGGCTGGATGAGCCGGCCGACGGTGGGAACCGCGTACGGGGCGTATTACACAACGGAACGGGCCCCCGGCGCAAGGCCGGAGGCCCGAGAGCGGAAGGTCGCGCCGCGTCGACGCGGGTGGGGCGCCGCGCTACCGTTACGCGTGCGTCTCCCGTGGACGCCGGCTCGCCCAGACGAAGAGCTGGACGAGGCCGATCCCGAACGCGACCGCCGCGCACAGGAAGATCACCGCCATCGTGATGAACGTTTCTGTTTCCCAGCCCTGCCGGTCGACCAGGAGACGATCGATCACGAACTGGAACGCTCCGAGCAGGACGACTCCCAGCACGAACGAGAGCGTGAACAGGATGACCGGCGCCATGGGCCCAGATCCTCCGATGCGGGGTTAGGCCGCGACCGCGCGCGTGCGGCGCGATCGGCGAACGAGCCAGACGATCGCCGCAATGGCGATCGCGAACGGGATGATCGGCAGGAACAAGACCGAGCTGACGAGTACGATCCCGAGCACGAGCCCCCCGACGCCGAGCAGACCGCCGACGAGCAGGAAGGGCAGTGCGAGCAGGAAGCCGACGAAGCGGAACACGGCGCCCAGGAGCTTGAAGGGCAGAACGATCAGGAACCCGACGACGTGCCCGACGAGCGCGACCGCGCTCAAAACGACCAGGCCGACGATGATCAAAGGAGCGATCAGGAGGAGTTCGAGCACCGTGTGTCTCCTTGACGGAGCGCGGGCGGCCGGACGACCGGGCCCGCGCGACGTGCCGGGCCGGAGCCGCTTTCTTGGTCTCCGCGTGCTCTCTTTACGGAAAGCGCGGCGAGGGGTTGCAGGAACTTTGCGCGAACTCCCGCGCCCGGCTAGAGTGGCCTCGTGAAACGACTTCGCCCGTTCGTTCTGGTCGGCTTCGGAGTGCTCGTGGCGGCGGTGTGCGTCCGGCTCGGCTTCTGGCAGCTTTCCCGCCTGGCCGAGAAGCAGGCGCTCAACGCCCGGCTCCGCGCGGCGCTCGCCGCTCCCCCACGTCCGCTCCCACCCACGGGTGTGCCCGCCGACTCGCTCGATGCGGCGCGCTTCATCGTGCGCGGATGGTTCGATCAGCGAAACCAGATCGTGCTTGTGAACCGGGTACACGGTGGAGAACCCGGCGTCGAAATCGTCACCCCAATGAAGCCGGAGGATGGCAGCGAGGTCCTCCTTGTCAATCGCGGCTGGGTTCCTGCCGCCGATGCAGCAACCGCGAATCCCGCCGATTATCCGGCGCCAGGGCTTCAAACGGCGGTCGGGCTCCTCTCCCGGATTCCACAGGTCGTTCGTCCGAGTACGACTCTCTGGCGTCCAAATCCCCCACCAGGACCGTTCCCCGATTCCGGACAAATCCACGTTCGGAGCACGCCGCGTCTCGATTTCGATGAAGTGAACAACGAGTTTCCCTACATGGTGCGTGGAGTCATCCTTCGTGAGCTCAGCACTCCGGGGGACGCCGGGCTGCCCGCACGCGCCGAAGCCCGCCTCTACGACGAGACGATCCACAAGAGCTATGCGGCGCAGTGGTTCCTGTTCGGGACGATCGCGCTTGTCGGCCCGTTTCTCCTGCTACGAAGGCGGAGATCACAGTCCGGATACCTGTAGGTTCCAGTCGTACATAAAGAGCCAAATGCCCACTTCGGGCCGAAGGCGGTCATGGTCAATCAACTGGACGCTCCCCGCGTCTCGCTACCTGGTCACTAGTAGTTTCTGTACCTTCACTTGGCCGGCAGCCTCCAATTTGGCGAAGTAGGTGCCGGATGCCACAGGCTGCCCGGACGCGTCGCACCCGTCCCACGAGACCAGCTGCCACCCCGGTGGCACTTGACCATTTAGGACGGTTGCCACGCGCCGCCCCGTGACTTCGAAGATTGACAGCCGCGCATGCCCCGCCCCTGACGTTGCAAACGAGAGGTTCGTGTTGACTCGAAGAGGGTTGGGATAGATCGGACCAAATCGCAAGCTCGGGGACACCTCGGGCGACGCCACACGAGAACCAGAGTCGTCATCCGATATCGTCGCGGCTTCGCGGATCGCATCGTTCCGACGACAGGCCCCGGGGAGTATCTGCAGCCCGCCTGCGCCATCCGCGACGTATGCGAACCCGCCCTCCACCGCCACGCCCCAGCAATCGCCCGGCGTCTCCACCGTGCTTTCGATCCTGGGAGAAGCCGGGTTGGAGATATCGATGACGTCAATGCCGAAGTCAAGGTTGGTAACGTAGGCATACGTGCCGTCGATCGCGACGCCCAACGCCCTCCTCGTGTTGACACGTCCAACAGAGGCCGGAGCATTTGGATTGGCAATGTCGATCACGGAGAGACCTCGAATTTCGCACGCGGCGTAGATGTACCTGCCCTTCAACACGAGTTCGCTTGCGCCTGGCGCCGCGGCGAACCCGGTGAACTGCGGCGCACTTGGCTTCGAGACGTCGATGATTTGAATGCCACCGTTCGCTGCCACATAGGCGTGCTTGCCCCTCACGACCACATCAAGCACGGGATTCCCCGTGGCCATGCTGCCGATTATCCAAGGAGAGGTGGGGTCGGAAATGTCGACGATCTCGAGCCCACCGGGATAGGCGTGGCCGACGTAGGCGTACCTGCCTTGTACGGCTACGCTAGTCGTCGAACCGGGCAGCGCGAGACTTTCAGCAATTCGCAGGGAGCTTGGCGTCGAGATGTCGACCACGCAGAGGCCGGAGGAACCGTCAGCAACGTAGGCATGGACGCCGTCCACGGCAATGGCCGAAACAAAGCCTGGCGTTTCTACGTTCCCGACGACGACCGGGGAAGCAGGGTCGGAATTGTCCAAGACAAAGAGGCCGTCGGCCCCGCCGCTGACATAGGAATAATCGCCGGCAACCGACACGCCAACGGCGTTGCCTGGGATGTCTACGCTGCCGACGCTTGATGGTGACGTTGGATCCGATACGTCGATCCCTTGAAGCTTGAACTCTCCTTCGAAATCGAAGTCGAACCAAGTCACGTAGGCCTGATTTCCAGTCGCTGCCACTCCGACTGCCTCGCTAGGCAGGCGAACACGCCCCACGATCGTCGGCGACCGAGGGCTAGAGATGTCAATGACCACCAGCCCGCGGTAGAAGCTCACGGCATACGCATAGTTGTCCACTAGGAACGCCCTGCTGAGGCCGTCCGAAACCCCCATGCCGCCGACTACCCTGGGGTCGGCAGGATTGCTGACGTCGAGTACCGTCAAACCGGTCCGATGAGTCAGGTAGGCGTAGCTGCCCGCCAACGCAATACTCTCCGGGCCCCACGACGACGCCACACTCTTCACGATCGTGGGCGACGTGGGGTCGGTAACGTCGATGATGTGAAACCGGTCGAAGTAGAAGTCGCCAAGATAGACGTAGTGCCCTACTACGGTTACGGAGGTGGAAACTCCACCCGGAGGATCCACCCTGCCAACGATGACGGCACCCGCGGGGTTGGAAATATCAAAGATCTGCAGTCCGGAGTAAGCGCCGGCAACATAGGCATATTTCCCCGAAACATCCACAGCAAGTGCCTGGTCTCGCGTGTTTGCACTCCAGGCAATCACCGGGGCAGTTGGGTTAGAGATATCAATGATCTGAAGCGAGTTGAGGCCGGCGGTGTAGGCGTAATTACCGACAACGTCTATGTCATGGGTTTGGTCAGGAGCCTCCACGGTTGCGACTAGCTGCAACGCAGCAGGATTGGCAATATCCACAACCTGGAGACCGGATTTCGTCGTAACGAAAGCATGAGTGCCCTTGATGGCTATGTGGGTTCCCATGCTCGGGAGCGACACCGAGCCAGACATGTGGAGGAGTTCCTGATAATCAATGCATTGCTTCGGTTCCGCGCTTGCGGAACACGTGGGAAGTATCGCCACGCAAAGGGCGACCGTTCGAAGCGCAAATCGCGAAGGTCGCAGCTGGAACGGCTTTCCCCAGAGTTCCAGCGCCGACACAATGGCGTGAAATGGTCTTCCTTCAGTGTGGTTCCTCACGGTCCACCTCCACCTCCGTTGGCATGGCTCCGAGCGACCAGCAAATAAGCTGAGAAAACCAGTTGACCTGGCAGAGGGCTGGGCGTGGTCGCTCTCTGCAAGGAGGAACGGCGCCTGTCTGGAAAGCGGTCGCGGCCGGTCCACGCGAGTCCCCACCTGGAGAATGTGGCTGGACGCCACCCGCCGGGAATGGCACTTTCGCAGACGATCCGTCCTCGATTCGACGGCTTCCGGACCGTCCCCGCGTCTCCCTGGAGTGTTGCCATGTCCGCTCGCAGCCTGACTTTCGCTTCCCATCGCGTCGCCTTCGTCCTGGCCATGGCCGGGGCGCTCGGTCTCGGCCTCGGTGCCGCGCAACCCGCAGCCGCCCAGTCCCCCGCCGAACGCCTTTCGAACCTGAGCGAGGAATACTGGCAGGGACTCATGAAGGTGGCCCCGACGTGGGCCACGAACCTCGGCGACCGCCGCTACGACGACAAGCTCTCGGACATCTCGCCGGCGGGCGAAGCGGCCGAGCTCGCACGGCGCAAGGACGTCCTCGCACGCGCGCAAGCGATCGATCCGGCGGGACTTTCGCCGCGCGATCGCGTCACGCGCGGGCTCCTCATTGAAGAGTGCGAGACCTACATCGCGACCGAGGTCTGCAACTTCGAGGAATGGGTCGTGGATCCGCTCGGCGGGCCGCAGACCGACTTCCTGAACCTCGCCGACCTCACTCCGATTCGGAACCAGAAGGAGGCCGAAGACTTCGTGAAGCGCGTGCGTGCGATGGGTCCCTATCTCGACCAGCACATCGCAAACCTCACGCGCGGCCTCCGCGCCGGACGCACAGCGAGCGTCGATCCCGTCAACAAGACGATCGGGCAGCTCGACCGCCTCGCGGATCTGCCCGTCAACGACTGGACGTTCTTCGACGCGGTGCGGAAGCCCGGGGCCACGGGCTCGCGCGCCGACAGCACGAAGATGGAGAAGGCGCTCACCGAGGCCGTGAGCGAAGTCTTGAAGCCCGCGTTCGGCCGCTATCGGACGTTCCTGCGCGAGCAAGTCCTTCCGGCCGCGCGCCCGCAGGAGAAGGCGGGTCTCGCGTCGCTCCCGGGCGGTGTCGAGTGCTACCGGCCGCTCATCCGCTCGCACACCTCGCTCGACCTCTCGCCGCAGGAGCTCCACGACCTCGGAAAGAGCGAGGTCGCCCGCTTCCGCCGTGACCTCGCCGAGCTCGGCATGAAGGTGTTCGGAACCTCGGACGTGGCCGAGATCCAGAGGAAGCTGCGCACGGATCCGGCCATGCACTTCAAGACCGCGGACGAGATTGAGACGAAGGCGCGCGACGCGCTCGCAAAGGCGCAGGCCGCGACGCCGAAGTGGTTCGGCATCGTCCCGCAGGCTCCGTGCATCGTGAAACCGATGGGCATGCACGAGGCGCCTCAGTCGACGATCGCGTACTACCAGCAGCCCGCGACCGACGGCTCGCGCCCGGGCACGTACATGATCAACACCTACAAGCCCGAAACGCGTCCGCGCTACGAGGCCGAGGCGCTTGCGTTCCACGAGGCCGTGCCCGGGCATCATCTCCAGATCGCGATCGCGCAGGAGCTCAAGGACCTGCCCACGTTCCGGAAGTTCACGGGCACGACGGCGTACGTCGAGGGCTGGGGTCTCTACGGCGAGCGGCTCGCGGACGAGATGGGCCTCTACTCGGGCGACATCGACCGGATGGGCATCCTTTCGTACGACGCGTGGCGCGCGTGCCGCCTCGTGGTCGACACCGGTCTTCACGCGTTCGGCTGGACGCGCCAGCAGGCGATCGACTACATGACCGAGAACACGGTGCTCGCGCCGAACAACATCGTGAACGAGGTGGACCGCTACATCACCTGGCCGGGCCAGGCGCTCGCGTACAAGGTGGGCCAGCTCGAGATCCTCAAGCTCCGCGCCGAGGCGAAGAACAAGCTCGGCGACCGCTTCGACATCCGTGGGTTCCACGACGCTGTGCTGTCGCAGGGCGCGGTCACGCTGCCCGTGCTCCGTAACCAGGTCGAGACGTGGGCGGCCGGCGTTCAGGCCGGGGCCGCCAAGGCGCAATAGGACAGGACGGGAGATTTCATGGCAGCGACACGCGTCACGGTGATGAACAACGGCTCGCTCCGGATCGAGGGCGAGTTCGAGATCGTGGACCAGGACGGGAAGGCGTTCGGCCTCGCGGGGCGGAATCGCGTCTCGCTCTGCCGCTGCGGTCAGTCGAGCAACAAGCCGTTCTGCGATGGAACGCACAAGACCTGCGGGTTCGAGTCGACGCTCCTCGCGTTCGATCTGCCGCCCCCGGCGCCGAAGCCAGTGAGCTGACGAGGACTCATCTGAAACGCAATAGGGCCCGGCACCCGCCGGGCCCTTCGCGTTTTCGGTCGTACGCCGCGCGTGATGTGCGCGCGACTGCGCTACTGCCGCGCCATGATGACCCGCATTGCGGCCTCTTCGTCGTGGCTCAAATCACCGCTCAGATCCATCGTGATGCTGTGAAGCGTTCCTGTGAACGCGAACGGCGGTGTGTAGTCCTGCGTGACTGGCGAGCCACCCGCGGCCCCGCACGAAATCCCGCCGCCCAGTCCGAGCGCGAGCGGCATCGTGAGCGGAACGTCGCCCTCCCCCACGAAGTCGTCGTCCACGAACAGCCGGACCTTGCCGGGAGCACCCTTGCCCTTCGGAACATCGGGCTTTCCGGTCAACTCGAAGTCGAGCCGGAGCTTGTGCTTGCCCTCCGGGACGGGCGAGGTCGACACGACATGTGACAGGGAAGCGGCAACGTAGTTGTAGGCGTAGTGGAGCTTTCCACCTTTGACATAGAAGGCGTAGCCGCCGTCCACGCCACCGGCTGCAACGAGGATTCCCTCGGCGCCTCCCTTCGGGATCTCGACATCGGCCGAGATGCTGTGCTGCCGATTGATCACGTTTGCAGCCGCATTCGACGGCACCGGTTGCGTCCCCGGGTAGTACGTATAGACCTTTCGATTCGCCACCAGCTGCGGGCGGGGTTCCGCCAGTCGGAGCGTTCCGCGCGCGTCGATCGGAAGCACCTCATACTTCCCGGCTTCGACGTACCACTGGCCGATCATTTCGATCAGCTTCGGGCGGTTCTGGTCCGCCAGGTTGTGGTTTTCGGCAAAGTCCTTCTCGACCTGGTACAGCTCCCAGGACTTTGCGTCGAGCTCGGTAAGCATTTTCGCGTCGATCGGAGCGCCAAAGCCCTTGCCCGACTCCGTGAACGACGTGCCCGGCCAGGGACAAACGGCGCGCCAGCCGTCGTGGTAGAGCGAACGGTGGCCGAACATCTCGAAGTACTGGGTGAGGTGCTTCGAGGGGGCCTTCGCATCGTTCAGGACATGGGCAAAGCTGTGTCCCTGGATCGGGGACTGAGTCACTCCCTTGATCGCCGCGGGCGCTTCGATGCCGAGCGCTTCGAGCACCGTGGGCACCATGTCGATCGCGTGCGCGTACTGGGTGCGGATCTCGCCCTTCGCCTTGATGCCCTTCGGCCAGTGCATGATGAACGGATCGCTGATGCCGCCGCGATACGTCTCGCGCTTCCAGCGCCGGAACGGGGTGTTGCCGGCGAACGTCCAGCCCCACGCGTAGTGGTTGAAGTATTTCGGGCCGCCGATGTCGTCGATCGCCGCGAGATTCTGCTTCAGGTCATCCGGAACGTTGTTGAAGAACTTGTTCTCGTTGACCGAGCCGGTGGGGCCGCCCTCGGCGCTCGCGCCGTTGTCCGAGATGAACATGATGAGCGTGTTGTCCCACTCGCCGATGCTCTTCAGGAACTCGAACAGCCGCCCATAGTGGTGATCGGCGTGTTCGAGGAATCCGGCGAACACCTCCATCATGCGCGCGTAGAGCCGCTTCTCGTCCGGCGAGCAATCCTTCCACGGCTTGACGTCGGGATCATGACGCGACAGCTCGGCATCCTGCGGGATGATTCCGAGCTCCTTCTGCCGTGCGAAGACCTTCTCGCGATACGCGTCCCATCCGTCGTCGAACTGGCCCTTGTACTTGTCCGCCCATTCCTTCGGAACGTGGTGCGGCGCGTGCATGGCACCCGGGCAGAAGTACATGAAGAACGGCTTGTCCGGCGCGATCTGCTTCGAGTCGGCGATGAACGAGATCGCCTTGTCGACCAGGTCCTCGGTCAGGTGGTAGCCCTGCTCCGGGGTCTTCTCGGGCTCGACCCGGTGATTGTCCCAAACGAGTTCCGGGTAGTACTGATGCGTGTCGCCTCCGAGAAAGCCGTAGTAACGCTCGAACCCGCGGCCGAGAGGCCAGCGATCGTAAGGACCCGCTGCGCTCGTCTGCTCGCTCGGCGTCAGGTGCCACTTGCCGAGCGCGTAAGTGTTGTAACCCTGCGCGAGGAGAATCTCCGAAAGGAACCCGTTCTCGAACGGAATGTAGCCGTTGCCGCCCGGATAGCCCGTGGATCCCTCGGTGATGCACGACATCGCGTTCGAGTGATGGTTGCGTCCGGTCAGGATGCACGAGCGCGTGGGAGAGCAGAGCGCGGTCGTGTGCATGTTCTGGAACCGGAGGCCGTCCGCCGCGAGCTTATCGAGGTTCGGCGTCCGGATGGGGCTTCCGTAGCAGCCGAGCTGGCCGTAGCCCGTGTCGTCCTGGACGAGGAACAGCACGTTGGGCGCGCCCTGCTTCGAGCGCAAGGGCTCGGGCCAGGCCGGCGTCGAAACGTCGAACGTTCTTCCGATGACGCCCGGGAAGGCTGAACCCGGGCGATATTCCGTGAGACCCATGGCGGCTCCTCTCTTTCGTTGCGTTGTTACTTTGTGCTGCGGTGAAAGCTATTGCCGGAAAATGACGGCGGCGAGTCCGAGGATCCCGAGCAGGGAGACGAGCGCCCCCACGAGTGTCGCCTCGGACCAGGGGATCTTGACCCCGGTCGCGCGCAGGACCCTGAGCTCGCCTCTGTGACGGACCATGGCGATGAGGATCGCCACGAGTCCCGTGAAGATCATCGCGAACCCGTACGTACGCGGCCCGAGCGGACCCTCATGGGCCGCCGACCCGTGCATGCTGATGTCGAAGAACTTGTAGATGCTGAAGCCGAACGAGATGAGCGACGTGCCCGTACGAATCCACGCCATCATCGTCCGTTCGTGTGCGAGGCGCGTGCGCTCGAGCGCGAGCTCGTTGCTCGACGGCAGGCTCTCGGTCATGGCCTCACTTCCCTCCCATGAACATCCGCGCGATGCGGTTCACCGGGCCGCGGAGCAGCACGTAAGGAACGAGTGCGAGCACGGCCGCGACGAGGACGGCCCCGATCGGATGGAACTCTTTGAACTTGTAGATCACGGCCTGGTAGACGAGATCGAGGACGAGCGCGATGAAGAACACCTTCCCGATTGACTTCCACGCATTCCGAAGGAATTCACCGCGCTGATCGGCCTTCGTGAGCGTGCCCCAGAGCCAGGCCGCGCGCCCGGCCTTTGCGTCCTTGATCCCATCGCGGGCCGCGAAGATCGTCGCCATGAGGGGCTGGAGGATCATGCGGAAGTGCATCGGGCCCTCGACGCGCGCGGCAAAGCCCTCCGCGATGCGGCTCAGGAGATCGTCCATCTGCGGGGTGGCCTCCCTGCAATCGTGGGACCGGATGTAGGGGCGTGAAGGGAACGGGTCGTCTTGCGCCAGCGGTCGGCTTGCAGCCCGGACAGACTACGGAAAGGATTTACCGGAAACAAGTCAGATTTCCGTACAGCGGGAACCTGCCGCGAGGCAGGTTGAGCAGGGGCTTCGTCGGGCAGAGTCCCCCTACCTCCGCATGTAAAGCCCGGGGGGGCGAGTGTCCCGCAGGAGGTTGTACGTTTTGTACGCGCGCGTACGACGCGGCCCCTTCGTACGTCCGCGTACAAATTGTACAAGCTCTCGGGAGAGACCAGGTCGGGCGCGGGCTTTACAAGAGTGTCCCCGACCCGGCGCGCCTATCCGCGCGAGATCCCGGGAAGCGTGAGCGGAGGCGCATCGTCGCGCGAGCCGCCGGACGAGTCCGCGCCTTCGAGTCCGGTCTTGAGCGCATCGCTCTTCCGGGCCCACACGATCCAAAGGGCTGTGATCGCGATCCAGAGCGCGAGGCCCCCGGGAATCCACATGATGAGGCCCCCGAACTGCTGGTCGGCGAGCGGAGTGAGGCCCCACACGCGCGGCGCCGTCTGGTACCACGGATAGAGCACGCGGTCGGAGAGCGTGATGATCGCGGCCAGGATCTGCATCGGCACGCCGAGCAGGAAGAGGTACAGCATCGCGGCCGGCTCCTTGATCTTTCCCGCTTCCGGCACGCGGCAGCACACGCACCACCACGACATGACGGCGGTGACCATGAACATGAGGTGACAGGCAATGTGGATGTCGTGGTTTCGCATCATGAGGTCGTAGAACGGAATCGTGTGCCAGAGCGCGAGGCAGGCTGTGAAGATGCCGCCTCCCACGAGCGGGCTCCCCCAGAAGCGCGCGACACGACCGAGGCCCGTCTCCACGACGAGGCCGCGCACGAGCCAGGCCGGTAGCCCCAGGATGAAGAGCGGCGCCCAGATCTCGGTCAGCATCAGGTGCTGCACCATGTGGATACTGAACAGGTAGTAGTCCGAAAGATCGTGGATCGGTCCGTTGAGGGCCACGAGCATGATCCCGAGCCCGCCGAAAAACGTGATCGCGTGTCCGACAGGAAACCTGGGCGCCCAGCCCTTCCGCTTTCGAAGCGGCCCGACCGCCCACAAATAGAGCACCGCGAGCGCGAGCGCGCCGATCAAAACGCTGTTGTGGTTCTCCCAGACGGCAGGATTGAACGGCGGAAGCTCGGGGGCCTGTGTCTTCGTGCCCGGAATCCACGACCAATCCCATGTTCCGGGCGCGGGCGGGCCGTGCGACGGACCGGTGGAGCCGGGAGCGGAAGGACCGGGAGAGGGTGAACCGGGCCCGCCAGGCGGGCCGGGCGAAGACGGGGGTTTCGGGGACGGCGGATCGTGAACGAAGAAACTCAGTGCGACCCGCCCCCTTTGAGCACGCCGAACAGCGCCATGAGCGCGAGAATGATCGCGGCGGCAAAGACCATCGGCACGACGAAGACCCACGAATAGAGCGGCGGATCGAACTTGAGGTGCATGTAGAACATCGCGACGAGCGCGAACTTGACCGCCGAGAGCGACAGGAGCACCGGCACGAGCACGGGCTTGAGCGACGGGATGTAGAAGACGGCGACTTCGATCACCGTGATCACGGTGAGGACGATCGCGATCCCCAGGTACTTCTTCGCCGTCGGATGCGCGTGCTGGGCTTCGTGCCCGCCGTGCCCGCCATGGCCGGGCTCGTGGCCCCCGTGTCCCGCGTGTGCGACGTGCTCGCTCATGCCCGCGCTCCTACTGAATCAGGTAGATCAGGGTAAAGATCGCGATCCAGACGACGTCCACGAAGTGCCAGTACAGGCCGCAGATCTCGACGTCGAGGTCGTTCGCCGGTCCGATGCGTCCGGTGAACGTGAGGAAGAACAGAGTCCAGAGCCAGATCACGCCCACGCTCACGTGCGTGCCGTGGAATCCCGTGAGCACGTAGAACGTGCAGGCGAACAGGTTCGTCGTGAGCGCGAGCCCCTCGTGATAGAAGTGCGAGAACTCGTAGATCTGAAATCCCACGAAGCCCATGCCGAGCGACGCGGTCGCGGCGAGCCAGATCCGGGCCTGCGTCATGTTCCGGCGCTGGATGCCGGCGAGAGCGAGCACCATCGTGAGCGAGCTCATGAGGAGCACGAACGCGCTCACCGAGGTGAGCGGGATGTTGAGAATCTCGTGCGGCGTGGGGCCGACCTTGTCCTTCCCGCGATAGACGAGATAGGTCGCGATCAAGGAGCCGAAGAACATGCACTCCGAGCCCAGGAACGTCCAGAACAGGATCTTCCGGCTGTTCTGACCGGTGCTCGTGTAGTGATGATCGTCGTGCGCGATCGCGCCTCCTCCGGCCGCGGGATGCGCGGCGCTCGCGGCACCTGCGGCGCTGACGGCGTCGGACAAGGCGTTCTCCTCTCGATCAGGCGGCGGGCTCGAGCGCCCAGCCGTAGAAGCTCACCACGAACAGCACGAAGCCCGGAATCCCGAGCCCGAAGCCGAAGATGATGCCCGACATCATGACGGTCATGCCGAGGGCCGTGAGCGCGGGCCAGAACGAGGGCCTCGGCATGTGGATGCCACGGCCGTCAGTGCCGCCGACGTCGATCTTGTGTCCCTTCGGCCCTTCCTGGTGCCACAGCGCATCGAGACTCTTCACGGTCGGAAGCTTCGCGAAGTTGAACACGGGCGGCGGCGAGGTCACGGTCGCCCACTCGAGGGTCGGACCATTCCACGGATTGTCGGCCGCGCGCTCGCCCTTCTTCCGGCTCCAGAACAGGTTGTGCACGAACACGAGGAGCGAGACGGCGAGCACGAGTGCCCCGATCGTCGAGAGCAGGTTGAAGACCTCGAAGCCGAGACCTGCCTGGTAGGTGTAGACGCGGCGCGGCATTCCGAGCAGGCCCGAGAAGTGCATCGGGAAGAACGTGAGGTTCATCCCGATCATCGTGAGCCAGAAGTGCCACTTGCCGAGCGTCTCGCTCATGTACCGTCCGAAGACCTTCGGGAACCAGTAGTAGACGCCCGCGAAGAGCCCAAACATCGTCCCGCCGAACAGCACGTAATGGATGTGCGCGACCACGAAGTACGTGTCGTTCTGCTGGAGATCAGTCGGCGGCGAGCTGTGCATGATCCCCGAGAGCCCGCCGATGATGAACATGGCGATGAACCCGATCGCAAACCACATGGGTGTCTTGAGGTTGATCGAGCCCTCCCACATGGTGCCGATCCAGTTGAAGATCTTCACGCCCGTGGGCACGGCGATGAGCATGGTCGCGAGCGCGAAGAACGAATCGGCGATCGGCCCGAGGCCGACCGTGAACATGTGATGGCTCCACACGCCCCAGCCCATGAATCCGATGAAGATCCCCGAGTACACGACGAACGCGTAGCCGAAGAGCGGCTTGCCCGAGAACGTGGGCAGCACCTCGGAGATCACGCCCATCGCGGGCAGGAACAGGATGTAGACCTCGGGGTCGCCGAACACCCAGAACAGGTGCTGCCACAGCACCGGGTCACCGCCCATCGAGACGTTGAAGAAGTTGGTCCCCGCCCCGCGGTCGAACATGAGGAAGATGAGTGCGACCGTAATGACCGGGAACGCGAGGATGATGAGGAACGACGTCACGAGCGTCATCCACGTGAACACGGGCATCCGCATCAGGGACATGCCCGGGCAGCGCAGGTTGATGATGGTCGTGATGAAGTTGAACGCGCCGGCGAGCGAGGCCACGCCGAGCACCTGGAGGCCGATCGCCCAGAAGTCGATCGAATGCCCGGGCGAGTACGTCTTCGACGTGAGCGTCGCGTAGCCGTACCAGCCGCCGTCGGGAGCGCCCCCTAAGAAGAAGCTCAGGTTCATGAAGATGCCGCCGAACAGGAATACCCAGTACGAGAACGCGTTGAGGCGCGGGAACGCGACGTCCCGGGCGCCGATCTGAAGCGGCACGACGTAATTGAAGAACGCCACTGAAAGCGGCATGAGTGCCAAAAAGATCATGGTCGTGGCGTGCATCGTGAAGAGCGCGTTGAAGAACTGCGCGGAGACGAGCGTCTGGCCCGGCTGCGCGAGCTGGAGGCGAATCACGAGCGCCTCGAGCCCGCCCAGGAGGAAGAAGAAGAGCGCGGTCGAGAAATAGAGGATCGCGATCCGCTTGTGATCCACGGTCGTGATCCACGACCAGAGCCCGGTCGCTTCGTGAGCCTGCGCGTGGCTCGGTGCGGCGGCGGCAGTGGTGGCCATGCTCTGCTCCTCTGTCCTAGCGCCGCGTCTGCAGGAAGGCGACCAGCGCCTCGACCTGCTCGTCGGTCAGGGTCATCGTCGGCGGCCCGGGCATAAGCGAGCCCGGCTTCTGTGCCGGCGAGTTCTTGATCCAGCGCGCGAGGTGCTCGGCATCGTTCGGGTAGATGCCGGAGGCGATCGTCGAGCGGGTCCCGAGCTTCGTGAGATTCGGCCCCAACACGCCGTAAGAAACGCCGTCGATCATGTGGCAGGCGACGCACTGTCCGGTGCGGTAGACCTCGAGCCCGCGCGCGGCAAGGCTCGTCGAATCGGGCGCCGGCACAGGGGACTTCATCGTTGCGACCCAGGCGTCGAACTCGGCGCGCGGCTTCACGATCACCTTGAACATCATGTTCGCGTGCGAGGCGCCGCAGAACTCGGCGCACTGCCCGGGAAACGTTCCGAGCCCCTCGGGCGTGAACCACAGATGGTTCGTGCGGCCCGGGATGAGATCGCGCTTGCCGCCGAACGCTGGGACCCAGAACGAGTGGATGACGTCGGCCGACTCGAGCGCGAAGGCAACCGTCTGGCCCTCAGGAAGGACGATCTCGTTCGCGGTCAACACGCCGAGCTTCGGGTACTGGACCTCCCACCACCACTGGTGGCCGACGACGCGCACCTCGAGACCGTCCTTCGGGACGGCGGCGGTGGTGAAGATCGTCTTCACGGTCGGAACGGCGATGAACGCGAGGATGATGGCCGGCGCCACGGTCCAGCCGATCTCGAGCGCCGTGTTTCCATGGATCGGGCGCGGCGCGGGCCCGCCCGGACGCCTCCGGTAACGGAGCACGGTGACGACGAGCGCGCCCTCGACGACCACGAAGATGATGATGACCCAGATCACGATGTCGTCGAGGAGACGGTCCTGCATTGCCGCGACCTCGGAGCTTGGGACGAGCGCCGTTTGGGGATAGGTCGCGTGCGGGCCCGGGGACGAGCCCTGGCCCTGCGCAAACGCCGGTCCGACGAACGCCTTGGAAAGCGCCGCCGACCCGGGAACCCCCTGAAGGCCCACGCCCGTGACGAGCGCCACGAGCCCGAGGCAGACGAGTCCCAGGAGGTGCAATCGTCTGCGTTTGGCCATGGATTCCCTTCGGTGGGCTCGAGCGGCTTTTTCAGTCATCGTGAATTCCGGCGCAACCTAGCACGCACTCCTTGTGGAGTAAAGGTCGCCGTGCCAGATTCTTAAGCAGCCGCGTCGCATGCTGTTCCCTGAATCTCCTATCCCAGCGGTAGGCTTTGTGCCCGCGAGAACTTCCCTGACGTGAGGATCGACCGACCATGCTCCCAAATCGCATCGCTCTCGGGTCCCTCGCCCTCCTCCTCGGAGTGGGCATCGTGACCCTCGCCATCCCGCAGAGCTCGTTCGCCCAGCCTCAGGGCGTGAGCTGGAACTGGACGCCGGAGCAGATCCATGCGACCGGGCCGCGCGTCATGAAGGAAGCCGACCAGCGCTACGACAAGCTCGTGAAGCAGCGTTCGGCGCGCACGTTCGAGAACACGGTCGTCGCGATGGAGAACGTCGGCGCGTGGGCGGGCAAGGAAATCGGGCCCGCGCTCTTCCTCAAGTACGTCTCGACCGACGAGAAAGTCCGTGCCGCTTCGGATTCGGTCGAAGTCAAGTTCAGCCGTTGGGCGATCAAGACACAGGCGCGCGAGGATCTCTACCAGGCGCTCAAGCAGGCGCTCGCGAACGATCCGCCGAAGAACGATCTCGACAAGCGGCTCGCCGAGAAGATGACGCTCGACTTCGAGCTCAACGGCCTGTCGCTGCCGAAGGAGAAGCGCGAGCAAGTCACCGCGCTCAAGCAGAAGATCTCGGACCTCGGCATCCGGTTCGACACGAACCTGAACGAGGCCCAGGATTCGCTGCTCCTCACGAAGGCCGACCTCGCCGGCATGCCGGACAGCTACATCGAGCGCCTCGACAAGGCCGCCGACGGCCGCTACAAGGTCACGGTCTCGTATCCCGACTTCTATCCGTTCATGCAGAACTCGACGAACGCCGCCGCGCGCAAGGAGCTCGAAGCCAAGTTCTCGAATCGCGCCGCCGACAAGAACCTGCCTCTCCTCAAGGAAGCGCTCGGACTCCGCCAGGAGCTCGCGACCACGATGGGCTACAAGACCTACGCGGACTACGCGACGGTCGACCGCATGGCGAAGAACCCGACGAACGTGATGACGTTCCTGGACGGGCTCGTCGAAAAGCTCAAGCCTTACCGGGACGCGGACATCGCGACGCTCGCGGCGATGAAGAAGGAGAAGGAAGGCGATGCGGCAGGCCCGCTCGCGATCTACGACTGGCGCTTCTACGACAACGAGATCAAGAAGACCAAGTACCAGATCGACCCGGAGCAAGTGCGCCAGTACTTCCCGCTCGACGTGGTCACGAATGGCCTTTTGACGACCTACCAGAAGCTGTTCGGCCTCAAGTTCGAGGAAGTGAAGCCCGCGAAGGCATGGCACCCTGACGTGCAGCTCTTCCGGGTGGACAACGCGGCCGACGGAAAGACGATCGGCTGGTTCTATCTCGACCTGTTCCCGCGTCCGAACAAGTACGGGCACGCGGCCGCCTGGAGC